>NZ_JBAHUQ010000002.1 GCF_036689865.1 Magnetococcus sp. PR-3 | reverse complement strand
ATAGTGCGTGGGTTGAGGGTCTCAGTCGCGACGGCCAATCCCCCTACGGATCGGTCCTGGACCGTCACTTTAGCTAACGGGAAGTACAGATAATCTCTGATCCAGCTAGAGAGTGAAATATGCCATCGTTTCCAAAAAGTTTTGGGTGAGTGTGCTATATAGGGGAAGTTGAAGTTTTCGGGAAAACGGATACCCATCATGCGTGCAGAGCCAATGGCGATATGGGAGTATCCGGCAAAATCAAAATAGATCTGAAAGCCAAATAAAAAGGCGAGGGTCAACACATCAATGGCACTTAGAAGATGCGCAGGTTGTGCAAACCCCCCATCGACGATAGGTGCCAGATTATCTGCTAGGACAACTTTGAGAAAAAGCCCAAAGAGTACCCGTTTAATGCCATAGGCAAAGCGTGAACTGGACCAGTCGGCCCGTTTATCCAGCTGGGGAATAACCTCTTTAGCCCGTAAGACCGGACCTGCTACAAGCTGTGGAAAAAACGTCACAAAGCAGCCATAAAGTACAAAATTACGTTCAGGTTTAATAAAGCCTCGGTAAACATCCACACTGTAGCTAATGGTTTGAAAGGTATAAAAACTTATGCCTAGCGGTAAGATAATAGTAAGTGCCGGTGAGTGGAAATCCTGACCAAACAGTGAAAAGACCACGTGCAGGTTGTCCACAAAGAACAGAAGATATTTAAAATAGAAAAGTAGGCTCAGGTTAACCCCAAGGCTGACCAGTAAACCCACCCTCTTTTTCCATGGACTGTTATGCGCAAAGATATAGAGACCTGCCAGATAATCCACAATGGTGCTGGCTAAAATGAGTGGAATAAATTCAATACGCCAAAAGCCATAAAACGTAATACTGGCGCCAAAAATTAACCATAAACGTGGGGTGCGGGGGAGCAGCCAATAAAGAGCGGCTACCACAGGGAGAAACAGCAGATAGGTCACGGAGTTGAAGATCATGGCTGTTTACCATCCATGGTTGTAATAACCTGATCAATGGCCTCCGCCAACTGTACATGGCCAGCACCCCGGAAATGCATAAAATCCAACTCCTGTTCACCACCAAGGTTGGTGGCGTGATTAAATCCCCATAACTGAGCCGGTATTAAGTTTTCCAGACTTGTAAAATGAATATGCTTCTCTGCCCCATAGCGACGCATGCGGTCTTTAAATATACGGTACTCTGAGGCTACATAAGGAAGTGAGACATCATTACGTATTGGGGGGATGTAGAGTAGGACCTCAACATCTGCCTGCGCAGCCCGCTTTAAAAGCGTTTCAAGTGCCTCCATATTACGTAGATAACGGGCACGGATCATACGTCTTTTACTCTGGGCCGTAATGCCAAAGACCTGATTACGGAAGAGATAGAGTTTAAGAAAAAGCTGCCCTCTGGCCTCTGAACGTTTATCCCACAGATTCCAATGATTGGAGAGGTGTTGATTAAAAAACCGTTCAATCTGCTTTTGTGGTGTTTGGTTTAAGCCCGATAGCTCTCTATCTTTCTCTGGTTCGTCGGGTGAGATCAGTGAAAGCAGATGTTGACCAATATCCGTTTGGGCAAGCATGGGGGTGACTTCTCTATCCTGTAGAATAGAGGTGAGTTGAGGACGGATACCCTCTTCTCGTAAATCATCAAAAACCACGGGTAGGATCAGACGTTTAATGGGCAGCGTTTGCAGCAGGGCTTCAAAAAGAAGGTAGTGTTCCATCAGGTTGGCATTGGGTTGACTAAATGCCATTAACCGATACGGCTTGTTCACCCAACGCATATAGAGATGGTTAGGCGCCGTGGTATCCCCAGGGCGGATTTGGTTGATACCGTGTAGTTGCGAGTTGCCCAGCCAGATGTGAACAGGTTTAGAACCCTGTTTACGCCAGTCCTGTAGGCATCCTTGCCCATCAACCAAGGTTTGGCAGTGTATGCGGTTGCCTTGTACAGGCTGTATCACTTCTTTGACAGATTTACCCAGCGCAACTTGATTAAATGGGGTCTTAGGTCCCTGGCCCACCCACTGATGGAGAACACCCCAAGCAAGTAGTGCTGCGATAACAAGTGGCAGTAGCGGTAAGCCGTGGGTCTTGATGGCGGTAAATGACATGGCAGGCCTGTAATCCTAAACCGTTTGAAAAAGAGGTGACGGTTTAAGGTAAACAGCAATAAATACACCAAAAAAAGCCCATAGGATACGAGATCCTATGGGCTTTTCATCGATCTACTAATCTCGAAAGATTAGTGTAACTGATCTTTGTTGGCCTCTAACTGACGAATAGCCTCGTCGGCTAGTTTGTTGGCCTCGGTTTTATCAACCGATTTGGTGATGAGTTTTTCACTCACCGCCAAGGCGACTTCCACAACGACACCGCGGACTTCAGACATCGCCTGACGGCGAGCTGACTCAATTTCTTGAGTTGCCAGCGATTTTTGCTTGGCCAATTCGGCTTCCAGCTCTGCCGTTGCCTGCTCGCGCTGGGCATCGGCTTCTTTACGCGCGGACTCAAGCATTTGCGCAATTTTCTCACGCTCAGCTTTAACTTCAGCTTGCTGTTCGACCAGAAGCGCGGCGGCCTCTTTACGTTCGTTTTCAGCGGCTTTCAGTTCTTCTTCAATCCGCGTAGCCCGTGCTTCCAGAACATCAGAGATGGCAGGAACCACGAACTTCTTCAGCAAGACCAGAAGAGCGACGAACGAAACAATCGTCCAGAAGATCTGCGAGCTGAAGGTACTGGAATCGAACTGGGGCAAGCCCGAGTGGGCCTCCTCTGCGGCGGCATTAGCAGCAGCGTATGCAGCACTGATCATAACGATCACCCAGTTCTTCTAGTGTTTAGCCAGCTTGGCCCATGATGATGAAGGCGATAACCAGACCGTAGAGGGCAACGGCTTCCACGAAGGCCGCGCCAATCCACATGTACTTGGTCATCTGAGCTTCAGCACCTGGCTGGCGAGCGATGGACTCAATGGTTTTACCGAACAGGTAACCCAGACCAACACCCGAGCCGGCCATACCTGCAGCGGCCAGGCCCATACCGATGAATGCGGCGGCAGCGCTTTCCATGGGACTTTATCCTCCTTAGCGGATTAGGACGAGATCAATGCCTGCACATCTGTCGAGACCACCCCGACAGTGTAACGCTGGTCTGCTTAGTGCAGATGCAGCGCGTCGTTGATGTAGACGCAGGTAAGGATCGTAAAAATATAGGCTTGGATGAAGCCAATGAACAACTCAAAACCAGTAAACACTGTTGCAAAGGCTGCGGGCATCAACAAACCACCCAAGGGCAGCGTGGCCGCAAAGAAAAACAGCACAGCAAGAACAGTGTGACCCGCCGTCATGTTCGCAAACAGACGAACGGAGAGTGAGACAGGCCGTGAGAGATACGAAATGATCTCAATGGGCACCATCAACAGCAACAGTACAGGGGGAACACCTGAGGGAACAAAGAACCCTAAAAACTTCACCCCATGCTTTACTAAGGCCAAGCCTGTAGCAAAGAAGAACACACCCAAAGCCAGCGTTGCTGTAACGATCAGCTGTGATGTGGGTGTAAACGAACCGGGAATTAGACCCAGAAGGTTACAGAAGAGTACCAGTAAGAACATCGCAAAGATACCGGGGAAGAACTTACGTCCCTCTTCACCACCAATGTTCTGGTCCACAATGTCCCGCACAAAGGTGAAGGTCATCTCAGCCAGTGACTGCATTTTTGTGGGGATGAGCTTGCTCTGCGTCGGACCCGTGAATGCCCATTTCATAAAGAAAAAAGCAACCGCTACCGCCAACCACATCCAGATGGTGGAGTTGGTAATAGAGATGTCGATGCCTGCAAACTCAATGGGTACCACTTTCTGCACCATGAAATGGTGTAAGGGGTCCATTTTGGGGGCCGTATTGGCGGCTGCGTGCATGGCTTCGGCGCTCATAAGCGATTCGTCCGTTCCGTTCGACATTCATACTTGGGGTGATGAACCCATTCCTGTGTTCAGTAGTACCGTGTGCGGAGCACCTTATACAGGGTTGTGTGGGTTTTATCAACGATCCTTGGTGTTTTCACCAGTGACCGCCCCATTTTCTTGTGCGGAGACTTCATTGAAGGTCCGCATAATATTACGAAACCCGGCCGCAAAGCCAAGGATCATAAATACAATAAAGAGCCAGGGTTTGGTCTCAAGCAGCTTATCGAGCATCCAACCTATGGTACCGCCAACCAGCAGTGCGGAGCCTAAATCAGTTGCAAGCCGAAACCCTAACCCCATGCCGCTCAATTTGGGCGGCGGAGGTGGACCACCCTCACGGAGGGTTTGGTTGGTCTGTCGATCCGTGGCATTTATGCCCGGTTTCTCAGGAGAATTGGGCGCATTACTCACAGTTCAGTTCCATTCCAGGTCCATCGCGTCAACCGGAAGCACTCTAAACGCAGGCGCTTATTCTGTCAACGGTTCCTGTGGCTAAAAGCGTGTTAACACCGCATTTTTTCCAGAATTTATCATCACTCAAAGAAACGGGTCTCATGCATGAAAAGGATAGTCCCTGAACACATGAGCACATTCCTGTGGGTTGGTATGCCTCATGATAAGAGAATCCTTATAGGCATTCAACCGATTAGGAGCTTAATGTGCCTAATTATCAATCATCCAGGCCAAGATCACGCATTTTTTTACGCAATGTATTACGGTTAATCCCCAGTAATTGTGCAGCTTTTACACGGTTACCACGGGTTTGGCGTAGAACACGGGGTATGAGAACAGCTTCCATTTTACGCAGTACGACATTGTATAGGCCGGTTGTTTCCTGCCCTTCCATGGTCGCAAAGAAGGTATCCAGGTCTTGTAAGAGGATCTCCTCATAGCTGTTGGAACTGCCCGCTTCCATAGCCCCGTCATCCAAATCTTCTCGATGGGATGTCTCCCCTCTGGGGACTTTGGGCATGGTGCGTTCAAAAAGCTCAATCTTCTCTGGGCGGATCTCATCTTCTGGAATTAACACCATGAGACGGCGGATCAAGTTTTCCAGTTCACGCACGTTACCGGGCCATTCGTAAGCCACCATTTTTTCCATGGCAGCGGGTGTCATGCGTTTGGTAGGTACGCCGAGCTCTTTGGATGTCTTAGCCAAAAAATATTGGGAGAGGACGGGGATATCCTCTTTTCTTGAACGGAGTGTGGGTACATGTAAGGGAATAACATTTAGGCGGTAAAAAAGGTCTTCTCTGAAGCGTCCTTCAGAGATCGCAGTTGGCAGGTCCTGATGGGTGGCCGCAATAATACGAACATCACTACGTAAGATGTCGGTACTCCCCACCAGGGTAAAGGTACCTTCCTGTAGAACGCGCAACAGACGCGTCTGAGCCTCCATCGGCATATCACCGATCTCATCCAAAAACAGGGTTCCCCCTTCGGCTTTTTGGAAATGACCGGGACGCCGGGATACCGCGCCAGTAAAGGCCCCTTTTTCATGACCAAAGAGTTCAGACTCAATGAGATCCCGAGGAATGGCCGCCATGTTGATGGCTGTAAATGGCCCATTTCGACGTGGACTATAGGCATGAACAGCGCGGGCTACCAACTCCTTGCCGGTACCGGATTCACCATGAATTAAAACCGTCATCTCAGAGTTGGAGAGGCGGCCAATGGTATGGAAAAGTGCCTGCATGGCACGGGATGAGCCGATAATTCCCCCAAAGCGCTCCTCCAACTGCTGATCCATATCATCTTGTGCAGCCTGTACTTTGGTTGCCTGGGGTTGTACCCGGGCCTTCTCTTCATGTTTGTGTAAAGCCCGTTGGGTTAGCTCCACGAGGCGATTGATGTCAAAGGGTTTGGCTAGATACTCAAACGCGCCACGTTCAAAAGCTTGCACTGCATTGCGTAGGGTGGATTGGGCCGTCATGACAATGATCGGTAGATCGGGATAGCTGGATTTCAGGCTTTGCACCATATCCAGCCCAGAACCACCAGGCATGACCACATCGGTAATGATCAGGTCACCACCAAACTGGTTAAAATGGCTCACCAAAGGCTGACTGTTGCCAAAGGCGTGCACCTTATAACCGGCACGGGTGAGTGCCTGCTCCAGTACAAAACGTACGGCCTGATCATCATCGGCAACCAAAATGGTCTGTTCGGACTCTTGCTGCATCGTCCTGCTCCCTTATCCTCAAACCCACAAGCTACCCTGTTTATGGGTTAGCGCGGTTCAGCGCATGGTTTTCAGGGGTAAAAAGACCCGAAAAGCGGTCTCCCCCGGACGACTCTCCAGGGCCATTTGCCCATCGTGGTCGTGCACAATTTTTTGTGAAATGGCCAAGCCTAGCCCGGTACCATTTGATTTGGTGGTAACAAATGGCAGGAATATACGCTTACGCAGCTCATGGGGAATACCCGGTCCATTGTCTTTGACCTCCACCACAATATGCTGCTGCCGTCGACCCTGTGTCAGACGGATCTGTTTAGAAATACGGCTGGATATGCGTACCTGCCCTTCAGCTCCTGCCGCTTCACTGGCATTGGAGATCAGGTTAAGAAAGAGTTGAATTAACTTATCCCGGTCTCCAGAGATCTCTGGCAGAGAGGGGTCATAATCTCGATTTAAGGTGGTGCCGGTGGTGTCACACAGCCGCACGACGTGGTCGAGTATTTCATGAATGTTGATGTTCTTCTGGCTGATGGGATGATCTTCTGCCAAGCCTAAAAGACTGTCGAGCAGCCGGCTGATGCGATCCACCTCCGAGCGGATCAGCTCGGTACAGGTGGTGCCGGTTTCACTGGTACTCTCCATCTCCAACAGCTGTGCAGCCCCACGAATACCTGCCAGAGGGTTTTTAACCTCATGGGCAACGGCCAGGGCCAAAGAGCCCAGGGAGTCCAGCGTTTCGTTGAGTCGTCGTCCCTCTTCAAGCTGTTCAGCCGAGCCAACCTCTTCCATCTCCAAGATGGTGCCTTCTAGCTGACCGTTCTCCCCCATCAGAGGGGTTGCTGTCAGAGAGACCAGAAGATGAATGTCCGGTGCCGGTGAGAGTTGGGCGACACGGAACCGGCATGGCATCAGCAGATTGCTGGCACGGCTAATAAGATCCAATGCCACCGGATGGCCGGGTAGTACTCTTTCCAAATGGGTATTCAAAAGGTGCTGCCTGGGGCGGTCCATAATTTTTTCTGCCGCCGTATTCACATTGCGAATGGTGTTTTCACAATCCAGGGCAATGATCGCAATGGAGGTTTGATCCAGCAGTTGTGCAGCGTCAAATTGAGCAGCCTTTTCCATGGCGATCCCCGTCACGCAGCTTGGGTGTTGATAACACCCTGATAAAAGTCATCCACCAATTTCCGGGTCTCCTCGGGGGTGGGACATTGGTTCACTGTCGATCGGTACTGGGCACTATTAGGCAGCCCCTTGGCATACCAAGCCAAATGTTTGCGTGCCATACGGTTCCCGACCACAGGACCATAAAATTCAATCAGTCGATCAAAATGCTCCAGCACCAGCAGATGCTGTTCGGTGATGTCCGGTGCAGCTTGTTCTTCCCCGGTGGCCAAAAAGTGGGCAATCTGGGTAAACAGCCAGGGTCTACCCATAATAGCCCGCCCAATCATTAATCCATCCACACCGGACTGTTGCCATTTTTCTTTGGCTTCTTGTGGTGTGTGGATATCACCATTACCAATGACAGGAATGGTAAGCGCCTGTTTGATCTGAGCAATCTCATCCCAGTCTGCATGGCCACGGTACATTTGTACCCGAGTACGACCATGGACCGTGAGCATCCGTACACCCTGCTCTTGGGCTATTTGTCCGATCCGTGCACCATTTAGGTTGCTTTTATCCCAGCCCAGGCGGATTTTAAGGGTGACCGGTACGGGGACGGCTTCTACAACGGCTGCTAAAATACGTGCGACCAAGGGTTCATCGCGCATTAATGCGGCACCAGCTTGGCCCTTAACGATTTTTTTTACCGGACAGCCCATATTGATGTCGATAATTTCAGCACCCCGGTCTACATTCATGCGGGCTGCTTGGGCCATGACCTCTGGGTCACCACCAGCGATCTGTACAGATAAGGGGTGCTCTGCCTCATGTGCGGTACCAATCAGTAGACTTTTACTGACGTTACGTACCATAGCCTGGGATGCAATCATCTCTGAGACAGTCAGGTCCGCCCCATATCGCTTAGCGATGAGACGAAATGGGGCATCGGTCACCCCGGCCATGGGTGCCAAAACCAGCGGTGGACGGCCACCGGCTAGGTTTTGAGCAAAAAGGTTCACAATTGGATCATGTGTGTCCATATTTTAACCCTGCTATGATTAACAATTAATCATATTTAAGGGACTAACGGCGTTAAGAGCAAGTTGAAATGGACAAGAGCAAGTTGGATACCGGTTTTAATGCCGAATTTATCATCGGTGCGGTTAAGCCTGCACAGTACCCTGATGATAATTTGCCCGAAGTGGCCTTTGCAGGTCGCTCCAATGCGGGTAAATCGTCGTTATTGAACCGTTTATTAAACCGGCGCAAGTTGGCGCGGGTCAGTAATACACCAGGGCGGACACGGGAGTTGAATTTTTTTCGTGTTGATGAAGCGTATTATTACGTGGATCTGCCTGGTTACGGTTTTGCCAAAGTGGGGCGGGGGCAAAAAGAGGTATGGGATCGGGGTATTGGTCTCTATTTTAACAGCCGCCGAGATCTACGGGCTGTGATCTTGCTTTTGGATATCCGCCGGGGTGTGACGGAGCAAGACCAAGCCATGTTGGATTTTATCTTTGAAATGGGTCTGCCGGTCTTGCCGGTCTTGACCAAGAGTGACAAGTTAAAATCCAATCCCCGCCGTGAAGCGGTTAAAAAGCTCAAAGCTGAGCTGGCAGAGAAAGTACCCTTGGCGGTGGCTCCCTTACAGGTGACATCAGCCTCTAAAGGGGATGGGATCATCGAGCTTAGGCAAACATTGGCAACCATTTTGGCCCGTTAAAGGGTGACTTGAGCTTGGATGTGGTTCTACCTGCGGCCCACAACAAAGCCTGCGACTAACATCCTTATAAACCGATGTTGCGTGGCTAAGGTCACCGCTCTCCTACTCGGATGCTTGATGCAGAGTGATGGTGGGTGGTCGATAAAGGGGATGGTACCTGCTTTAGGGTCGGGGGGGAGATGCCCGCTAGGCACAGCGCCTGACCCAGCCATTCCCACCCTAAGGCAAAAGGGTGTTGTGCCTTGTGCGTGATAAAGGGACGAACCCTAGACCCCTTTATACAAAAGATACACACTGACGGATTCATCCCTCTCTTCAGGAATACCTTCCCTATGTCGAAACCCCACGTTTCAGAACGCACCATGGCTGCGGATGCCATTTCTCATATCCTTGTGGATCATTTGCCCCTGGAAGCAGCTTTGGAACAACATATCCATCAACAGACGGGTACCTCACCAGAAATGCGTGGGCGGGCCCATGAAATTGTTGTGGGTACCATCCGTCATATGACCCTGCTGGAAGCAACATTGACCCGCTTTATGCAGAAAAAGCTTAAAGCTAAGCATAGCTATGCCCGGGCTGTTCTGCTTACCGCTCTGTACCAAGCACAATTTATGCGCACGCCAATCCACTCTGCTGTGGATGAAGCGGTGAAGCTGGTTAAAAAACACCCGCGTGACCGTAATCTCTCCGGTTTTGTTAATGCGGTATTACGCCGTTCAACCGAGGTGGAGCTCTCCAGCACCTGGACATCCATTAAAGATCCAGTTAAGCAACTGGCGCTGCGTTATGCCCATCCAGACTGGATGGTAAAGCGTTGGGTTAAGCGTAATGGTATGGAGCATACGGAAGCCCGTTTGGTGGCGGCCAATGCCCAAGCCCCCCTGACTTTACGTATCCACACCCCCAATATTTCACCAGAAGCATGGCTTAAGGCAGCGGGTGAGGCTGAGGTGGATGTAACAACCTGCCCGGAAGCGGAAGAGTCTGTTCTTTTGCCAGGTGGGGGAAGGGTTACCCAACTGCCAGGTTACGATAAAGGGTGGTTTGCGGTGCAGGACCGCGCGGCTCAGGCGGTGGCCCGACTGGTTGAGCCAAAGTCTGGTGAACAGATCTTAGATGCCTGTGCTGCACCGGGGGGAAAATCGGCCCATATGTCAGCCTTGGGGGGGGAGGGGGTCGTCATTACGGCACTGGATAATGCGGAACAGCGCCTCATGCGTATGGATGAAAATATGGCCCGTTTGGGGGTGAGCAATGTGCACCTTCAATGTGTGGATGCCATGCAGCCCATCGCAGGCAGCTATGACCGCGCTTTGGTGGATTCCCCCTGTACCGGTACAGGGGTGATTCGTCGTCATCCCGATATTAAGTGGCGTCGTAACCCCAGTGGGTTAACAGAGGTGGTCAAGCAGCAGAAGGCCATTTTAAATGCTGTAGCGGCGACCATTAAACCGGGTGGGATCCTGGTTTATGCCACCTGCTCATTAGAACCGGATGAGAATGAACAACAGATTGCGCAATTTCTAAAAGAGAACAGCGCATGGCAACGGTTGCCGTTAGACCCGAATATGGCAGGTATTGAAGCCGATTGGGTTGATGAGGTGGGTGATCTCCGTACAGAGCCCGCAACCCATGGGGTGGATGGTTTTTATGCCGCACGTCTGGTTCTAAAGGCGTCGTAATGGTGGAGCCCTTCCAACGCGCTTAGTGTCCTTCAAAGATGGGGTTGATCTGTTCTGGTCTCTTAACAGGGCACGTCAACCCTATACTCCGAGCAAACCACAGATCATATCTCCTGTAAAAAAATCGAACTGTGGGTGCGACCGATGGTTCGACTCCCCAGCGATACGCCTGTATCCAGGCAAAGGTGTGAAGACCAATTTTTTGTGCCGGTCCGCGAAACACAGGTTACTCATCCCTACAGGTCTGTATCGTCTCTCGTAGGTTATCCATGCTTCCTTTAGCGTGAATCTGTTCCATGCAGGTGTGATGGGCATTAATCATGCAGCAACCGGTTTATGCACCATAGGTTGTGTCATCCACAATGCACTCAAGTGGGTGGATATCAGGTTACCACCCATCTGTTGTTCTCTCTTTAGGGGGGCAGGTGTATTGAGCCGCATGACCCGTGTATACCGTGTGATACGCCCACCCGTACGCTTGGGTTAGGGGTGGGGGCATAAGGTTGTGCTGTCGTATCAGATATGGCGGTTTGTAAGTCACATTCTTGACAGGGTTTAGGTCTATCCATGCCAACGGATTCTCCAGATTTTCTTATTATAGGTGCTGGTGTCATCGGCTTAGCCTTAGCGCTGGAGGCCCGCAAACGCCACCCCCATGCCTCCATTATGGTGGCGGAAAAAGAGGCCCAGCCCGGGTTACACGCCAGTGGACGTAACAGCGGGGTGTTGCACGCAGGCTTTTACTATACGGCAGATAGCCTTAAAGCCCGCTTTACCCGCGAGGGTAATGAAGCCTGGACCCGTTACTGTATGGAACGCAACTTGCGTATCAACCCATGCGGTAAGCTGGTTGTGGCGCGAAATGAGCAAGAACTGGCCGGTTTGGATGAGCTGGAACGTCGGGCCAAGCGGAATAATGTGCCCTTAGAGCGTATCAGTGAAGCCCAGGCCCAAAAAATTGAACCTCGGGTTAAAACAGCAGGTTCAGCACTCTTTTCGCCCATAACCGCTTCGGTGGATCCCAAAGAGGTCATGGTTGAACTGAGTAAGGATGTCAGGGATGCCGGTATTGAGATCCGTACCCACGCCCCTTGGACAGGCCGTCAAGGGAACCAAGTACAGCTTGGGTCACATCGGTTAGAACCCGGTTATGTGATCAATGCCGCGGGGCTCTATGCGGACCATATTGCCAAAGCCTATGGTTTCTGCCAGGACCATGTGGTGCTGCCATTTAAAGGGTTGTACCTAAAAAGTGGGGAACAACCGGGCGCCTGGAAAACCAACATCTACCCTGTGCCGGATTTGGAAAACCCCTTTTTAGGGGTGCACTTTACGGTCACGGTGGATGGAAAAGCCAAAATAGGCCCGACCGCGATCCCAGCCTTTTGGCGGGAACACTATGGGGGGTTAACTGGTTTTTCTGCAGCAGAGTGCCGCCAGATCATGGGCCGTGAGCTACAGATGTTGTGGCATAACCCCTTTGGTTTCCGCCGTTTGGCGGTGCGTGAAATGATGAAATACAACCGTGCCTGGATGGCCCACTTGGCCAAGGAACTGGCGCACGGTGTGTCGGTTAAAGATTACCGACAATGGGGACCGCCCGGTATTCGTGCGCAGCTGTTTAATCTGCGTCAGGGACGACTGGAGATGGATTTCCATTTTGAGGGGGACCACCGCAGTTTTCATGTGCTCAATGCGGTTTCCCCAGGATTTACCTGTGCACAACCCTTTGCTGCGCATCTGTTTGATGCCATGGAACCCATGCGTTGCGAAGGTACCCCTTGATAATCAGGAGAGCGTCGTGATGATGAAGCGACTCATGGGATTGACAGTGACAGCCGCGCTACTGATGGCGGCGGGCAATGCTGAAGCGGTTTTTCGCAAGGGATGTGAAGTACCCCTGAAAGATGTCCAGGTTTGCTGGGAAGCCTCAACCAATAATGATGGTCAGATCACCCCTTTTCCAGAGGTGCATCTGCTGCCGGTAACCCAAAAGCAGGCTGGGCAGGAAGGGGTGTTGGTTGACTATACCCGCACCCTGTATCGCCAAATTTTGCCGGGACGCATTGCCGAACGTTTGGTACAAGAGTGGCAGCCCGCCTACCATTTGGAAGAGGCGATTATGCTGGCCCAAGATAACGACTGGCCCGTTACCCTCTGGATCGCACCCCGCATACTGCGCAACAGCAGTGCCGCCAACACAGGGTTGGTGGATTGGGATGCCTACCTATTGGGTGAAGGGGGGGAGCTGATGCGCCGTATGCGTATTCGTGTGGACTCTGCACCCCATGTGCGCAAGTATGATGCAGAGATGGCCACCGGTATGAGTGCAACCCTTGTTAATACAGGGTTGTTTGTAAAAAATCCCGCCCTGGCGTTAACGGCCATTACAACCAGCTCTTCATTGGCTAAAAATGCCCCACCTGAGGCTGGTTACTCGTTGGAGTTGATGACCGAGCTGGCGACCCGTCAGGTACTGTTTTTGACCCAAAATGCGTTGGAAGATCTCAGTTCTCCCCCTAAGCCGGAAGAACCGAACCCCATTAAGACCCTATTCTTCCACGATCAACCACCACCCAGTACCCCTACCGCTTCAGATCCTATGCCCCCTCGGGCTTCGACCATGGATCATGTTGAAGGGTGGTGGAAACGAAATATTCTTCCTGCTGTTCAGCCCAGGCCGTAACGGCTGGACCCAGATTGTATGCATAAGCCCCCATGGTATAGACCATGGGGGCTTTGTTTTTTGGTGGGATCGTTGGGTGTTTTTTCCATGTGCAGTGTGCCATTGTGCGGTTTATCTCTCTCTTAGCCCCAGTTTGAAGCAAAATATGCTATGCTCTTTACGCCTCCTTTGGGAAACCTTAGGGGGCTTGTTTATTCGTAGGGGGTTGGGTAGGATGCCCCTCCCTTTATCCACCCCTTATCCAGATCCATCTTGTGGATAGATCGATCTGGATAGTGCGGTGGATAATCACCACTCTTTTTTGGACATAACGAAGTAGGGTAATCATGATCAAGTTTGTACATCATACCGTCTGGGCGTTCGATGCAGAGTGGGCTCCCGATCCGTTGGCAGGTCGTATGCTTTATAACCTGAGCGATGATTTGTCTGATGCTGAAGTGATGGCGGAGATGTGGAAACAGGGTGGTGCAACAGAAGAGAACCCCACCCCCTACTTAAAAACAGCTTTGTGCCGTTTTATCTCTATAGCAGCTGTCGTACGGCGTAAACATAAGGATAATACCGTCACATTAACCCTTATGGCCTTGCCTGAAAAAGTGGAGGATCACACCGCTGCTTATGCCAAGGAAGATGCTGTTTTAAGCCGCTTTCTCCAAGGGGTTGGTGAAAAAAAACCACAATTGGTGGGGTATAACTCCATCAGTGCGGATATTAAAGCGATGATCCAACGGGGTATCATCCGGGGTATGCACCAACCAAAGTTTGCCCACCGACCCAACAAACCATGGGAAGGGGTCGATTATTTCGCCCGGGGTGGGGACTGGCATATTGATCTCAAAGAGCAGGTTTCTGGCTGGGGACAGTTCACCCCCTCTTTGCACGAGATGGCCACCCTCTCGGGTATCCCGGGTAAAATGGATGTGGCTGGGGACCAAGTGCCCCAAATGTGGTTGGATGGTCGTTTGGCCGATATTGTGGCCTATAACGAGTTTGATGCCCTTACCACTTACCTACTGTGGTTGCGCATGGCCCACTTCTCTGGTCACTTTGATGCTGGGGATTACCAGAATGAGCAAAATATGGTTCGTGAGCTGATTGAGCGGGAAGGGGCAGAGAAACCCCATCTGCTGGAGTATCTAAAACAGTGGAATCGGTTAAGTCAGATGGTCGATGGTTAAATCGGCTCAGTAGACCCATGCATAGAAAATCCCCTGCACCCTGTGCAGGGGATTTTTTTTAACCACTATTTCAAAACAAGGCCTTAACCCTAGGGTGAGTACACACACTAAGGATGGCACCTGTCGTGTGAGGTAAGCTTTATTGGGGTAGCGCAGCAAAAAGGTCAATCTGGTTACCATCGGGGTCCATGACAGAGGCGTAGCGTTGCCCCCAAAAGGCATCCCAGGGTTCGGTCTTATGGGTAAAACCCGCTTGGGTAATCTGCGCAAACCGTTCATCCACCTGTGCCGGCGTCTCCTGCTTAAAGCAGAGTACCATGGCCACCCCTGTCGTACGTTGCCAGTTAGGGTCCAGTTGTTTCATCAGTTTTTCAGAATCCAGCATGATACGTACACCGCTGCTGGTGATGCCTTCCCAATGGTCTGGTCCACCGACCTGTTCAAAGGATATGCCCAAAAGCCCATAAAATTCTGCGGATTTTTCCATATTCTGACTAATAATACCAATGGCATCCAGCTGCATCATACGCTCCTATTTATGTGATAAACGATCTGATTTTTTGGGATATAGGGTGTTCTTGGTTGCCATCATAGAGCGCATGCTATGAATCGGATAAATAAAAAGGCCACAGCAGATGCCATAGCCTCAATAAGTATCGATATGTGGTGGTTTATGGATTTTTAGTCAGATTTTGTTCAGCTTTTACGATTTGATTGGTATCCATCCGCTCAAGAACAAAGGCCAAGTTATACCCCGCAAGCTTGTGTCCCTGTTTGGCCGCTTTGCTAAAGCACGTGTGGGCTTTGCTGTAATTATGCGGTACACCACGTCCTTCTACATGCATCACACCTAAACTGTTCTGCGCACCGGCATGTCCTTGCTCAGCAGCTTTTTTATACCAATAGGCGGCACGGGGTGCATGCTGGATGAAGGTTGGGCCTTCATCATAAAGCTGAGCAAGACTATATTGAGCAATAATATGTCCTTTTTCTGCAGCTTTTTTGTACCAATGCACCGCTTTTATATAATTCTGTTCAACCCCCTGACCCTGCTCATACATCACTGCCAACATGGCTTGAGCATGGGTATGCCCCTGTTCAGCCAACGGTAAAAGGTCTTGGCTTTGGGATTGAGCTTGGGCAAGTGGGGTGAGTATGAGTAAGAGCAATACCCCTATGATTAAATGCTGTTTCATCGTTCAACTCTCTGGCTATCCATAGCTTGATCATTCAAAAATAAGACGTAATCCGACCAAGTGTAACATAGGGATTGGCCAATGACAGGGGCTTTTGCAGGTTCGCAGGTATTTATAGGTATTTGAAATATATCGAATAATCACATTTGCTTATACGTCTCAAGCTATCTATTTGAATAGAGGAATTTATTCATCTTAGTGTTTTAAGAGTGCTTATCTCTGACGTGGCTACTCAGAGAGAGAGATGTAAGAGCTGGTCTTTTAAAAGTAGCAGATACTCTTTTGTTTCTTGATGGATTTATGGGTTTTTTCCCCCACCATTGCGTTCATCCCACTGGGTTATATACGATGTGCGGTATTCATACCTACGGATGCAAAGGTTTTCCATGTCTGAACAGCTGTTTCGTCACATCCTTACCTCCCGCGTTTATGAAGCAGCGGTTGAGACACCTTTGGAGCAATCAGCGTGGCTCTCTGCCCAGCTGGATAATGAGGTTCTGATTAAGCGAGAAGATCTACAACCGGTCTTTTCATTTAAGTTGAGAGGGGCTTATAACAAAATTGCCCATCTTACAGAGGCCGAGCGCGCCAAAGGTATTATTGCGGCTTCTGCAGGTAACCATGCACAAGGGGTTGCATTCAGTGCCCGTGAATTGGGGCTTAAGGCCACCATTGTCATGCCGCAAACCACACCGGATATTAAAGTGGAAGCGGTTAAGCGCTATGGTTCAGATGTGGTATTGCATGGGGATAATTACTCCATTGCTGCAGACTACTGCAAACAATTGGCGGCCCAAAATGGTATGACCTTTATCCACCCTTTTGATGATGAACTGGTTATTGCTGGGCAAGGAACCGTGGGTCTGGAAATTATGCGCCAAAGTGGTAACCAGTTGGATGCCATCTTTGTCCCGGTGGGTGGGGGGGGGTTGATCGCTGGCATTGCGGCCTATGTGAAAAATCTCAACCCCAACATCCGTATTATTGGGGTTGAGCCCGATGATAGTGATGCCATGACACGCTCTTTGGAGGAGGGGCAACTGACCTCATTGGAGCAGGTTGGGATTTTTGCTGATGGTGTAGCCGTACGAGAAGTAGGGCCGCGTACCTTTGCACTCTGTGAGAAATATGTGGATGAGATGGTGCGGGTGAGTGTGGATGAGATCTGCTCGGCCATTAAGTGGACCTATCAGGCAACCCGTACCATTGTAGAGCCAGCTGGTGCTTTGGCTTTAGCTGGTTTGCGTCACTATGTGGCGGAAAAAAAGATCCGTAATCAGCGTATGGTGGTGATTAACAGTGGTGCCAATATGAACTTTGAGCGGCTCCGCTATGTGGCCGAACGCACCATGGTGGGGGAGCAGCGAGAAGCTCTTTTTGCGATTACCATTCCTGAAAAGCCGGGTGCCTTACGGCATTTTTGCCGGGATGTGGTTGGGGACCATAACATTACTGAGTTTAACTATCGTCTGGCCAGTCGTGATGCCGCCCATATTTTTGTGGGTATTGATTTAAGAACCCCTGATGAACGGCTATTGTTGGCCAACAGTTTGACCGACCTGGGCTATCAGTTTGAGGATCTGACCGATAATAATCTGGCCAAAACCCATGTAAGACATATGGTGGGTGGGCGTTCTCATGTGGTCAAAAATGAGCGTCTGTTTCGTTTTCGTTTTCCAGAACGACCAGGTGCCTTGGCCCACTTTTTAACCACCATGCAGGCTGACTGGAACATTTCACTCTTTCATTACCGCTTGCATGGGGGAGATTTTGGACGGGTTTTAATTGGTCTGGAAGTACCCTCTGGACAAGAGCAGAACCTCCAGAGCTGTTTGGATAAGCTGGGTTTCCGCTATGTAGATGAAACAGAGAACCCAGCCTATAAACTGTTTTTGTAAACCGTTGATCCAGCTTAGGTCATGAAGGCATGGGCTTTTGTAGGGTGTGTCTGGTCTACCAAATGGTGGGTGGCAGCCTTGGACCAACAGCGTGCTGCCCTGGCGGTGCTTGGTGGTGGGGTGAACCCTTTGCGGTAGGGGTATGATCATGGCCTTGGGTAATCAAAGGCTTATTTGATATTAACGTATGATCTTTTTGCCAAACTTATAACAAGAAATGCTAAGATCCCATGAAGTAAATATGGGGTGCTTTAGCACCATGATAGAGCCAGAGGTTTAGGTCCATGAAACGTCAAAAGCTACCGATCCATACCGATGAGGCTGAAACCTTTGTTGATATCACCGGCTGGGTACAAACCATTGTGAAAAAAGCTGAGATTCAACAGGGGATGTGTCATCTCTTTGTACCCCATACCACGGCCGGTGTGACTGTTAATGAAAACTGTGATCCGGATGTGACACGGGATATGTTGGTAGCACTGGATAAGCAGGTACCCAAAAAAGGGGATTACCGGCATGCTGAAGGGAACAGTCATGCTCATATTAAAGCCAGTATGATGGGCCATAGCTTAACCGTACCTGTTGAAGGTGGGCGGCTACTGTTAGGCCAGTGGCAGGGGCTCTACTTCACAGAGTTTGATGGACCCCGTAGCCGCCAGGTTATCGTCACCGTCACGGGTTGTTAAAAAGAGAGATTCCAGGCAACGGTACAAGTGAGGCTGTCTCTTATGACAGCCTTAAACCACACTATCCACAGCCCAACGGTTTTTACGTAGGGGTCTGACGGTGGCAATCACCTGCTTAAACTGAGGATGGTTATGGTAGTTGGCCAGTTTCTCCCAACTGTCAAACTCTGCCAGTAGCATCACATCAATCTCTTTGGATAGGGCATCACGTTTTTCATTTAACGTGACCTCAAAGCGTTGGGCATCACACAAAGGTGCCATGGAGGCCAGTGCCTGCTGAACAGTGTGTGCATTTTCAACACGGCTTTTTCCTTCTGCCTGCTCCAGCAGCTCAAACATCACCATATGTCTGATCATGGCACACGCCTTTAAATTAAAGGGTTGATTTGGTCTAAATAGCTGATCGGTATGCGTGGTTCCACCAGGTGTCACTTTAGGGACCAAAGCAAAAGGCTTTGTATAAAAAAAGGCCGGTACATTCGTACCGGCCTTTTTTAATTAAGATTGCTTGGATTTTTTAATGGGTGGTTCCACCACCTCTTTGTGGTCACACCCTTCTGCCACACAAATATGTTCCGTACCCCGAGTTTTGGTCACCTTTTTGGTCACAAATGCAGCTTTGCATTTGGGGCAGGGAATCTCCAATGGCTCATCCCATAAAGCATGTTTGCACTTGGGATAGTTGGAGCAGGAGTAGAAGATCTTACCCCGGCGGGATTTCTTCTCCAGGAACGTACCGTTGCCACAAGTGGGGCACGCCACGCCGGTATCCCGTGGTTTGTTCAGGGGCTGATTATTCTTACAATCGGGATAACCTGAACAGGCATAGTATTTACCGTAGCGTCCCTCTTTGATCAGCATGGGTTTACCACACTTATCACAGGGAATATCGGTCATCTCTGGTTCGGCCCGCTCGGGTTCATCTTCCTTATTGAGGGGTTCGGTATGTTTGCACTCAGGATACCCCGTACAGGCCTTAAATTTACCGTACCGACCCAGTTTGATGGAGAGCAGTTCACCACATTTGGGGCACTTCTCATCGGTCTGTTCGGTGGTTACCTCCTCTTTGGAGGTGGTCTCATCTTTAACCTTGATCTGTTCAATGAAGGGTTGCCAAAAATCCTCCATTAGGGGGATCCAGGTCTTTTCCCCGCGGGAGACCGCATCAAGCTCATCTTCCAGGTTGGCTGTAAAGTTATAGTCTACGTACTTGGAAAAATGATTGGTCAGGTAGCTGTTAACCACCATCCCCACATCTTCAGGGAAGAACTTACGGCTCTCCAGCTTTACATAACCCCTGTCCTGTAAAGTAGACATGGTTGGGGCGTAGGTGGAAGGACGGCCAATACCGTAACTTTCCAGCACCTTAACCAAGGTCGCTTCCGTATAGCGTGGGGGAGGCTCTGTGAAGTGCTGACGGGCATCCAGTGCTTTTTGGTCCAACTGCTGACCAACCTCCAGGGGCGGTAGCATGCTCTCATTATCGTCATCATCACGATCCTGAGCCGATACCTCATCCTTGCCTTCCATGTAGGCTTTCATAAAGCCTGGGAAAGCTACAGAGGAGCCTGTGGCACGGAAACGGAAGGGGGCAGCCGAATCCTGGCTATCCACAGAGAGATTGGCCGCCACCTTATCAATTTTAGCAGGTGCCATTTGACAGGCAACCGTACGTTTCCAGATCAACTCATAGAGGCGGAATTGATCTTTTTCCAAGATCTGACGCAACATCTCCGGCGTACGAATAACATCAGTAGGACGGATAGCTTCGTGAGCTTCCTGCGCATTTTTGGCCGAAGATTTAAACTTACGGGCCGATTTGGGCAGGTACTCTTTGCCGTAGCGGATCTCAATCTGGTTACGGATTGAGTCAATGGCCTCATTGGCCAAATTGACCGAGTCAGTACGCATATAGGTGATCAGACCAACCGACTCTTTACCCCCCTCCGCGGTGGGGACCTCCATACCTTCATAAAGGCGCTGGGCGACGGTCATGGTCTTTTTGGCAGAGAAGCCCAGTTTTCGGGAGGCTTCCTGCTGAAGTGTCGAGGTGATAAAGGGCGGGGAGGGGTTACGCTTGCTCTGCTTTTTCTCCACTTCGGAGACAAACAGAGGGCGGTTCTCCACAGATTTAACCAACCCTTTTGCCTGATCTTCATTGGCAATGGAAAATTTGGTTAACTTTTTACCCTCGGCTATCGCCAAGCGGGCTTCAAAGGGGCGTGGTTTCTCATCTGCTGTTTTAGCGGCTTGTGCGGTAATGCTCCAGTACTCACGGGGTTCAAAAGCCTGGATCTCCGCTTCCCGCTCACAAACCAGACGTAGGGCAACCGACTGCACACGACCTGCTGAGAGCCCTCGGCGGATTTTACGCCACAGAAGTGGGCTCAGGTTAAAGCCCACCAGATAGTCCAGCGCCCGGCGTGCTTGCTGGGCATTGACCATATCCATATCAACATCACGGGCATGGGCAACAGCGTCTTGAATGGCGGTTTTGGTGATCTCATGGAACACCACCCGCTTAACCAAGACCTCTTTGAGCAGCTTTTTCTTTTCTAAAATCTCATGAACATGCCAGGAGATTGCTTCCCCTTCACGGTCAGGGTCAGTCGCCAGATAAACTTGATCAGCCCCTTTGACCGCCTTGGCCAGTTCATCCACCCGTTTGGCAGAATCTTTTGGCACGGTATACTTCATGGCGAAACCATTTTCCGTATCCACCGAGCCATTTTTGCTGGGCAGATCACGGATATGACCATAGGTAGCGACTACTTTGTAGCCACGACCTAAAAATTTATTGATGGTTTTCGCCTTGGCGGGTGATTCCACGATGACTACTGCCGTCATGTTTCCACCACTCCATTTCATAGTTAAGTTGAAGAATCAGGGGGTTGAAGTAGCAAAAAGGCCACAGCATGCCACCCTGTAAAGTCATGATATACCTAGGAATGTTGCGGCTCTAGAGCCAGCATTCCTCCTGGTTCACGACGAACAATGTTGCATAGTTCAAGCTGAAGTAATGTGCTGGAAAGCTCTGCGGGTGTCAAATGACAAAGACGCAAAAGTCCATCCACCGTTAATGGTCCATCCACCAAAGCCTCTATCACAGGTGTGGCCCCAGGGGTGTTTTGCATCACATCGGCATAGAGGGAAAGATCCTGTGATTGGGTGCTCCTGGCCTGATCGGGAATGGTCCCCCCCCAAGCCAGTGCTTCCACCACATCAGCCGCATTTTCGATCAGTTGTGCGCCATCTTTTAAGAGCTGATGCACACCACGACTACGGGGATCATGGATGGCACCTGGAACGGCCAACACCTCACGGTTCTGTTCTAAAGCCAAGCGGGCTGTAATCAAGGACCCGGACTTTAAGCCCCCTTCCACCACCACCACACCACGACTTAAACCACTGATGATACGGTTACGACGGGGAAACCGCTTGGCATGGGGTTGTGTGCCTGGGGGATATTCGGTGACCAAGCATCCATTTTGAACAATCTGTTTTTTAAGATCTCGATTAGGTTTTGGATAGTCCACATCCAAACCACACCCCAAAACAGCCACGGTAGAACCCTCCCCTTCCAGGGAGCCTCGGTGGGCGGCACTATCAATACCCAGGGCCAGACCACTGATGGTGGTTAATCGCATCTGTCCCAGATCATGCCCCAGCTTGTGGGCAAACCGTTCACCATCCCGGCTACAGCGTCGCGTACCCACCATGGCAATGAGTGGTTCTTGATTGAGCAGTGCCAACTGACCCTGTACAAACAGCACAGGTGGAGGGTCTGCAATTTCCAACAATTGTTGGGGGTAGATCTCTTGTGCCCAATGAATGGCTTGGGCCCCCATGGCTTGGTTCTGTTGAATAAGATCTGCAACCCAGGCGCGATCAGCCAATGTGATCTGGGGTTTTACATCCGGTAGGGCGGTTAGAATCGCCTGAGGTGTACCATACTGCTGTTTAAGGTGCCTAAGGGTGATAGGCCCAAGCCCTGGGGTAAGCTCCAGTTGTAGCCATGCCAGAAGGTCCTCATGGGCCATCCGATCAGCCCTTTTTACCAATGCGTGGTTCGGTACCAGCCAAAATCCGTTGAATGTTCTGGCGATGCTTCCAAAACACGGTTGGGACCACAATGGCTGCAACCACCATCGCAGGTTGGGTGCCGTAGAGGTATTGAAACACCGGCATCAAGGCAAAAGCGAGTAAAGCGGAAAGCGAGGAGATACGGAACAACACGGCCGCAATGATCCAACTGGCGACCGCCAGTAGACCAACCATGGGGGTTAGCATTAAAAAAACACCCAAACCGGTTGCAACCCCTTTGCCCCCCTTAAAACCCAGATAAATGGGAAACAGATGTCCCATAAAAGATAACAGTGCCATGGCCGCAGTAATGGGGCTCTCCCATCCGAACAACCCAATACCCACTGCGGTTGCCATGGCCCCTTTGCCAATATCAAGAATAAGGGTTAACAAGCCCGGCAGTTTGCCCGCGGTACGCAGAACATTGGTTGCCCCAATATTACCACTACCTTGCGTACGGATATCCCCGGCACCCCATAGGCGGGCAATGACCAGTCCAAAGGGGATGGCGCCCAGTAGGTAGGCCCCAAAAATGGCCAGTAGTGCAGTGGGTGAGAACAGTGCATCCATGGTACGGCATCCGTTTTAAAAAAGTGGGTTATGGGGTGGTCATTAGGCCATTATTTTGGATCCACATCTGCCATAACTGACCATGTAGCCCCATCCGTTTTTCCAGTGCCTGCAGTTTTTGACCAACCCATGGTTTGATCTGTTCAGCGATGGCTCTTTCAGCCACCTCTGTGGGTTGTGGACCGCGGCCGGCACTCCAGTCCCCAAGAATTTTCTGTTCCAAACGTAAAGATTCCGAAAAGCTCTGTCTGAGCGAGGCGGCGACAATCTCTTTAACCTTCTGGCGTAGCTCCTTGGGTAGATTGGCATACCAACGGTTGCTGACGGTAAAGGCCATCCAACCATAGAGATGGTGGGTTGGGAAAAAACGTTTGGCCTGTTGGGTCAAGCGGGTGCGATTAAGCAGCTCAGGCGTACTGGAAATACCCTGTAGCCAGCCATCATTAATGGCACCGGGTACCGACTCAGCCGGTACATAGTTGGGGGCCAACCCCATCTGTTCCAGACCTTTTTGATGGGTAATCACCGAGGGTGACCGGATGGTGGCACCAGCCATCTCTTCCCACGATCCCTCTTTAAAGCTGGTAATGCCATAAAAGCCCGTACCACCGTAGCCCAAAACCTGAATACGTTTACGGATGGCGCGTCTGCGGAGCTTCAGGTCATAACGGCTTTGAACAAACTGCACCAATTGATTGGGTGTGACAAACAACCTTGGTGTCAGGAGTAGCTGGTAGGCTGGTAAGGTTTGAGACAGGGTAGAGGCTGAGATAAAGGCGGCCTCCATCTTATTCTCAATGAGCGATTTCACCATCGTGATCTCGTTACCCTGCTGACCATTATGAAGAATCTCTACCTTGATCTGACCAGCCGTACCCTGTTCGATATCCTGTGCCATCTGTCTTAAGTTACGGACATAGGTCATGTCCATACCCTGGGTGGTGCCAATGCGCATGATCTGCACAGGGGCTTGGGCATAGGCTGTAGGGGCCAAAGCGGTCGCAATGGCTGCTAACAGCGGCAAGAAGGTGCAAAAAATTTGAAACATGGTATGGTGCATGGGGCGTCGACCGGGTAATGTTCCATGAAAAGAAGGTTTTCATGGGATACCATGCTTGTGGCGCTTTGTCAGGTGCTGATCAACAATTAAAACGATTTCCCCCCATTTAGGGGTGTTTGCCAGGAGGATTGAATGGCCTTTTCCCTCAACAAAGTACAACTGATCGGAAATCTGGGTGGGGACCCGGAGATTCGCTATACCCAAGCGGGTAAGGCGGTTGCCAATTTAAATATTGCGACCAGTGAGTCGTGGAATGATCAGCAGGGTCAACGCCAGGAACGTACCGAATGGCACCGTGTGGTAGTTTTTGGCAAGCCTGCTGAAATTGTCCAACAGTACTTACGTAAAGGCAGTAAAGTCTATATTGAAGGCCAGCTGCAGACCCGTAAATGGCAAGACCAGAGCGGGCAGGATCGCTACACAACCGAAACCGTGGTTAGTGGCTTTAATAGCCAGATGATCATTTTGGATCGTCCCGGTGGCGGCGGTGGCGGCGGTGGTGGTTATGGGGGGGGCGCACCTCAAGGTGGTGGTTATGGGAGTGGTGCACCTCAAGGTGGTGGTCAGGGCGGCCAAGGGGGCGGTGCACCCCAAGGTGGCGGCGCACCCCAAGGGGGTAAGCAGCCTGCTTCTCCGGCAGATACCTTTAATGAGGGACCTGACTTTGATGATGATATCCCCTTCTAGGGCCCATGACTCCAAGTAGATCTTAAAAAAAGGGGGCACAGCCATGGCTGTGCCCCCTTTCTGTTACGTCAGACTTTATAAACGCAGTGTGGCTCGCCTCATGAATTAATGGGGGTTCCCTAACTGGGCTAGCATTTCAGCTTGATCATGTGTAGCCAAGGCATCCACCACTTCAGCCAAGGCACCCTGCATAACCTGATCGAGCTTATGCAAGGTCAGATTAATACGGTGATCGGTCACCCGGCTTTGGGGGAAGTTATAGGTGCGAATACGCTCGGATCGGTCGCCACTACCCACCTGACCTTTGCGGGCTTCGGCCCGTTCAGAGGCTGCCGCCTGTTTTTCAGCATCCAGCAGACGTGCCTGTAGAACCTTCATCGCTTTGGCTTTGTTCTTATGCTGAGACTTTTCATCCTGACAGGTGACGATTAAACCGGTGGGTAGGTGGGTAATCCGTACCGCTGAATCGGTGGTGTTTACACTCTGGCCACCGGGGCCTGAAGAGCGGTACACATCAAAGCGTAAATCTTTATCTTGGAGATTAAGCTCCACATCATCCGCTTCTGCCAAAATGGCCACGGTCACCGCAGAGGTGTGGATGCGGCCACCTGTTTCTGTGACAGGAATACGCTGTACCCGGTGCACACCAGACTCATACTTCAGGCCCATATAGGCCCCTTTGCCATGGACCATGGCAATGAGTTCTTTATAGCCACCCAGATCCGTTGGGCTGCTGGAGAGGATCTCTATGCGCCACCCTTTAGATTCAGCAAAACGACCATACATACGGAATAGGTCAGAGACAAACAGTGCCGCTTCATCACCACCCGTACCTGCACGGATCTCCAAAACAACGTTCTTCTCGTCGTTGGGATCTTTAGGCAGCAACATCAGTTGCAGGTTTTTGTGGCTCTCTTCCAGTTGAGTTTTTAAGGTTTCCCGTTCCTCTTTGGCCATTTGCCGCATGTCAGGATCATCGCCCGCTTCAGCCAGCATCTGTTCGGCATCGGCCATTTGCTCGGTTAGGGTTTGATGGCTCTGCCAAGCCTCTACCACCGGCTCTAGGTCCGAAAACTCTTTACTGTAAGCGGCAAACTTTTTAGCGTCCGAGACCGTAGCAGGGTCGGCCAGATGAGAGGAGAGCTCTGCATGACGGTTGGTTAAGGATTCCAGCTTTTCTTCAATGGCCATGAGGTCTCTTCGGTGGTCAGTTAGCGTGTATGATTGAAAAAGATGCGCGTACCACTGGGTTGGTCAAATGCTTTAAACCCATCGGCTACCTGTACCATGACCCCATTCAGTGGGTGGCATGGTGCTGGTTATATACGCCTAAATGTGGGGTTTGGTTAGGATTCATCCAGCTTGTAGAGCTTGCGAGCGGCATCCACATAACGGTCACCATCATGCTCATTGGTCAGGGCTCTGAGCCGTTCGGTGGGATCATGCATCAGCTTGTTGACCAGTTGTCGGGCTAGATTTTCCACCTTTTTGCGGTCGGCCTCTTGCAGATCCCAGCCGTTCAAATGTTTTTGCAGCAGTTGATCCTTGGTCGCTTCGGCTTTGCGTCGCATGGCTTTAATGGTGGGGACAACATCTAAGGTATCCAACCACTGGGTAAAGATGGGTGCCTCACCCTCAATAATATCCAAAGCAGCCTGTGCAGCCTCTTGGCGATCTTGACGGTTATCTTCGATGATCTTGGTTAAATCATCCATATCGTAAAGGAAGGCGCTATCAACCTCAGCAATTTCAGGATCCAAATCCCGAGGTACCGCAATATCGATCAAAAAGATGGGGCGTTGACGACGACTTTTCAGTGCCTCTTTGACCATATCGGGCCCCACCATATAGGTGGTGGATCCGGTTGAAGAGATCACAATGTCTGCCCGATGCAAATTCTCCCCAAGTTCCTCAATGGGAAATGCGTGTCCATTAAACTGTTCGGCGAGGTCCACAGCACGAGAGTAGGTACGGTTGGTCACCAAAACATCTTTAACACCATGGGTGACCAGATGGCGTGCAGCCAACTCGCACATTTCACCGGCACCAATCAACAAACAGGTATGACCGGTAAGATCCCCAAAAATTCGTTTGGCCAGATCCACCGCCGCAGAGGCAACGGAGACAGAGCTTTCAGCAATGGAGGTTTCGGTACGGACCCGTTTGGCAGTTTGGAAGGCATGCTGAAAAAAGCGATTGAGCACCACACCGGTTGATCCGGCAGAGACGGCATCCTGATAAGCTTGTTTCATCTGCCCCAGGATCTGTGCTTCACCAAGTACCATGGAATCTAAACTGGAAGCGACCCGAAAACCGTGCCGTACGGCATCGTTTTCTGCTTTGGTATACAAATGGGGGGTTACATCTGCCGGATCCAAAGCATGGTCCCGGGCGATCCATTGACTGGTTTGCGCCGCTGCGGCATCGGGATCCCGGCTGGCCAAATAAATTTCCACCCGGTTGCAGGTTGAGAGAATGGTTCCCTCATGCACAGCATCGAGCCCCGTCAAATCATGTAGGCTTGCGGGTAGTGTGTCACTACTATAAGCAACCTTCTCCCGTAAGGAGACAGGTGCACTTTTATGGTTCAATCCGACGACAACGATCTTCATGGATGTTTTTTAAGTACACTCGGATGAGAGATCCTGCGCCGTAGCGCCTCTACATTCGATCTCTGTATATAGCAGATCGTATGCGCTTCGTTTCTTATCGTTTTCGGTCACATACGCACATTCCTTGAGTAGGAACCAGCACAAAACAGCCTTTGTGACGAACAACGGAACGAGACATTATAGCGTCGTTATGCCGGTTTGTTAATGGATTGTGTAAGAACATCGAGAATAGTACTTGTCACGTCGTCCCTCTTGTCGTATATTGCCTTTTCTCGGAAATGGAAGAGTGTCCGATACGGGATGTTTTTGACCGTTTTCTAAGGAGCTTTCGAGTTCCTTGAAAAGAGTTGGAATGATCCGTCGTTTGCGGATTCGGGGTGTAGCGCAGCCTGGTAGCGCATCGGTTTTGGGAACCGAGGGTCGGAGGTTCGAATCCTCTCGCCCCGACCAGCTTTTTTCCACATCTTTGAGAAGGACTTGCTTCGGTTTAAGCGCTTGTGGCTCAACTGGATAGAGCAACGGCCTTCTAAGCCGTAGGTTGCAGGTTCGAGTCCTGCCGGGCGCGCCATCCTCTGCCACAGGGGACCGTTGCTGGCTTTCGAAAAGGTGTTGGTAAAAGGCAATCCTTGCAGTTGGCGGAAAATAATCCTTTGCCATTCTTCCTCTGAGACATTAAATATAGGGCAGTTTCTACCTTCGGGTGAAACAACCCTGATTATGGCGGTGGTAGCTCAGTCGGTAGAGCTCCGGATTGTGGCTCCGGCGGTCGCGAGTTCAAACCTCGTCCATCGCCCCAAAATCACATGGGACCCGGCCCTTTGCAGGGCCGGGTTCTTTTGTATATGACCGGACGGATACTACCCTCCAGCTGTGGGCGAAAGTGGCGGAACTGGTAGACGCGCTGGATTTAGGATCCAGTGCCGCAAGGCGTGGGGGTTCGACTCCCCCCTTTCGCACCAAATTTTGTATCCTCCCGTGTCATAAGGTAATTTCTTACTAACCCCTTCGCTCAAAAAACCAGACCGGTGCTTATCATGGAAGTCAACGTTGTAGAAAATGGCCAATTTGATCGCGACATTACCATTACCGTGCCAGCGGAAAAGGTTGATGTTCTGCTAAGCCAAGAAGTCGCTAAAACGGCCTCTCAGGTCCGTCTACCCGGTTTCCGTCCCGGTAAGGTTCCAGCTGGTATGATTGAGCAGCGCTTTGGGGCCAGCATTCGTGCTGAAGTAGCCGAGCAGCTGTTCCGTGAGTCCTACACCGGTGCGTTGATGGAAAAAGATCTCCGCCCGGTTGGTCAGCCTGAGCTGGATGTGGGTGAGATTGAAAAGGGTAAGCCCTTTACCTATACCGCCAAGATCCAAATCTTCCCCACCGTTGAGCCTACCGGCTACACCGGCTTAAGCTTCGTCAAGCCTGTGACCAATATCCAAGAGTCGGATGTTGAAACCGTCATCACCCGTGTTCAGGAAGCCAACGCTGAGTATGAAGCACAAGAAGGTATTGAAGCTTCTAACGGTGACCGCATGAAGTTTGACTTCGAAGGCTTTGTCGATGGTGAAGCTTTTGAGGGTGGCCAAGCCGACGATTATGTTCTGGAGCTGGGTTCCAACCGCTTTATCCCCGGTTTTGAAGATCAGCTCATTGGCGCCAAAGCTGGTGATGCATTGGAAGTGAAGGTTACCTTCCCTGAAGATTACCACGGTACAGAGCTGGCTGGTAAAGAAGCGACCTTCAAGTGTGCGGTTAAAGAAGTTGAAACCCGCAAGCTACCTGAGATCGACGAAGAGCTGGCCAAAAAAGCTGGTGTCGCTGAAGGTGGTGTGGATGCCATGAAAAAAGAGATTCATGAGCGTCTGGTTAAAGAAGCCGATAAAGCGGTTAAGCAGGACATGAAACAGCAGGTCTTTAAGCAGTTGTTGGATAACAACCCCAACGAACTACCCAGCCAGATGGTTGATCAAGAGATCGAGCAGATGGTGACCACCGCTAAAGAAGAGTACAAGCGTCAGGGTGTCGACCCCGACCAGCTCGGCTTTACCGATGAGACCTGGCGGAACCAGTATGAAGACAAAGCCAAAGAGCGCATCATTCTTGGTCTGCTCATGGGCGGTATCGTCTCCAAAGAAAATTTGGAAGTAGACGATGAGGCTGTTGAGTCACACGTTGATGAGCTGATCAAACAGTTCGCCGATGGCCCCTACGCTGATCAGCTGAAAGAACAGCTCAAAGGGGATAAAGAGCGCATGGACGAATTCCGTGGTGCAGCTCTGGAAGAGAAGACCGTTGCCTGGGTTATTGAGCAAGGTAGTGTGACCGAGGAAGAAAAGTCCTTCGAGGAGCTGGTTGAGAATAAAGCTTAAGCACATACTGAGCAAATTTTAACCATACTGGTCCTCATTTGGTACTTATCGCCAAGTTTGAGGCCTATGTGTGGGCAAAAATTTCTATGGAAAGGCCTGGAGTGATCGACATTCCAGGCCTTTTTCATACCGTCACGCCTTGCGCCTACCCGGGGGTCATGAGATACACTGTTATCTTATGGGTTTTAGCCATCTGTGGGGTATGCGCATGTCTGTTTTAGCCACCATGGGATAAAGGTTTTAAGGAACTTCATACCCTAACCATGGTTCAAAACTTGCTAGATATACAACGCAAATTGGATGGAATGAGGGGAGTAGGGCGTGCTGAATGGATAAAGCTACGCTCTCTCTTTAAGGATTTTTCAGGAGTAAGGATACCATGAGTCTTGTGCCGATGGTGGTGGAAACCACCAACCGGGGCGAACGTGCCTACGATATCTATTCCCGTCTGCTCAAAGAGCGGGTGGTGTTTTTGGTTGGCCCTGTGGAAGAGCATATGGCCAATCTGGTGGTGGCACAGTTGCTCTTTTTGGAGTCGGAGAATCCTGAAAAGGACATCCATCTCTACATTAACAGTCCTGGTGGTTCGGTCACTGCTGGTATGGCGATCTATGATACCATGCAGTTTATCCGCCCCAACGTCAGCACACTGTGCATTGGCCAAGCCGCCAGCATGGGGGCCGTACTGTTGGCAGCCGGTGAAGCGGGCAAACGTTTGGTGCTGCCAAACGCACGTGTGATGATTCACCAACCTTTGGGTGGTTTCCAAGGTCAGGCAACTGATTTTGAGATCCATGCCCGTGAGATTTTGCGTATTCGTGAAAATCTTAATGAGGTTCTGGCTCACCACTGTAAAAAGCCCTTGGAACAGGTACAGAATGATACCGAAAGGGATAACTTCCTATCGGCTAAAGAGTCGGTGGAATATGGTCTGGTGGATCAGATCATTGAGCACCGTGAAGTGCCTGAAGCTGAGTCTTAAAAGCTGCTTAGGGTGCACTAAACTTTCTTTAGTTTAAAAAACTTACGCACCTTTTTGTGGATAACTTGTTGTTTTAAAGCTGCATTGAATGCAGCCACTATGTTTAGGCAACCCACCTAAGCATAAGTAACGAAACAACTTCCCATGTTACTCACTCTAAAGAGAGTGGGCTGCGTGGATCGAGCCCGTCTTTCGTTTGGCGGGACCTGTTACGGAGTAGAGCTGACCATGTCTAATAACTCTTCCGATTCCAGCAGCATTCTGCACTGCTCGTTCTGCGGTAAGAGTCAGAACGAAGCGCGCAAGCTCATTGCCGGCCCTTCGGTCTTCATTTGTGATGAGTGCGTAGATCTCTGCATGGAGATCATTCGTGAAGACAAGAGCGATCAGTTGGAGCAAAAACGTGGTGGTGTACCCACCCCGTTGGAGATTAAAAATACGCTGGATGACTATGTCATTGGCCAAGATGGTGCTAAACGGACCTTGGCAGTTGCGGTTTATAATCACTACAAACGTCTGGAGAGTAACGATACTTCCGACGATGTTGAGATCGCCAAAAGTAATGTGTTGATGATCGGTCCAACCGGTTCTGGTAAGACCCTGCTGGCCCAAACTTTGGCGCGCATTCTGGATGTACCTTTTACCATTACGGATGCCACGACCCTGACCGAAGCAGGCTATGTAGGTGAGGATGTGGAGAACATTATTCTACGCTTATTGCAAGCGGCAGATAATGATGTGGAAAAGGCCCAACGGGGTATCGTTTTCATTGATGAGATCGATAAAATTTCCCGTAAGTCTGACAATCCCTCCATCACCCGTGATGTCTCCGGTGAAGGGGTGCAGCAGGCCCTGCTGAAGATCATTGAAGGTACCGTTGCCAGTGTACCGCCCCAGGGTGGTCGCAAGCATCCCCAGCAAGAGTATCTCCAAGTGGATACCACCAATATCCTGGTGGTGTGCGGGGGTGCCTTTAATGGGCTAGAGAAGGTGATTGAAAAACGTTCGACCAAACACCATGGTATCGGTTTTGGTGCAACGGTTCGGGAAAACAGTGAAGAGGAAGATGTCAATATCCTACTCAAAGATCTGGAGCCCGAAGATCTGCTCTCTTTCGGTTTGATCCCTGAATTTGTGGGTCGTCTGCCGGTTGTGGCGACACTGGAGGAGCTAAGTAAAGATGCGCTGGTACGTATTTTAACCGAGCCTAAAAATGCTTTGGTGAAGCAGTATCAGAAGCTACTGGAGATGGAGAACGTCAAGCTCAACTTTACCGATGGTGCGCTTGAAGCACTGGCGCAAAAGGCGATTGAGCGTAAAACCGGTGCCCGTGGTTTACGTGCGCTGCTGGAGTCGACGTTACTCGACATCATGTTTGAGATTCCTTCCAAGGAAGGGGTGCGTGAAGTGGTGATCAACCGTGAAGTGGTTGAAAACCAGATCGAACCCCTACTCATTTATGCTGAGGAAGCCTTGGAAGCCAATGCCTGAAACGAGGTAAGGCATGTCAGATGATGCCTACGAATCCGTAGAGAATACCGTGCGTATGCCGGTTTTACCCCTGCGGGATATCGTTGTGTTTCCCCATATGATTGTGCCCCTGTTTGTGGGGCGTGATCGTTCTATCCGTGCCCTGGATGCTGTGACAGCCTCCAGCGAGGAGGATCGTCGTATCCTGCTGGTCACTCAGAAAGAGGCTTCAACAGACTCACCGTCTGAAGAAGATCTCTATGAACTGGGTGTTGAGGGCTCCATTCTACAGATCCTGAAATTGCCCGACGGTACCGTTAAGGTGCTGGTGGAAGGGCTGCGTCGTATGCGCATTACCCGCTATGTGCAGAGTGACCCACATTTTGAAGGGGAAGCGATTCCTCTGGATGAGGATAACTACAGCGATGCCGAAGCCCGCGCGTTAATGCGTTCGGTGATTACCCAGTTTGAGCAGTACAGCAAGCTCAACAAAAAGGTACCACCAGAAGTATTAATGACGCTGCAATCCATTGAGGATCCTGCCCGCCTGGCGGATACCGCAGCTTCCCATCTGACCCTTAAAGTCTCAGATAAACAGCAGTTGCTGGAAGTCGGGACGGTGGTGGATCAACTGGAACAACTCTATCTTCTATTAGAGCGGGAGATTGAGGTCATTCAGGTTGAAAAGCGGATCCGGGGTCGGGTCAAAAAACAGATGGAAAAGAGTCACCGCGACTACTACCTGAATGAGCAGATGAAAGCGATTCAGAAAGAGTTGGGTGATGAAAGTGAGGAGAAAGATGAGATCTCCGAACTGAGCGATAAAATTGAAGAAGCGGGTATGCCCGTTGAAGTAAAAAAGAAAGCCGATGCTGAGCTGAAAAAACTGAAGCAGATGTCACCGATGTCTGCGGAAGCGACCGTGGTACGCACCTATATTGATTGGTTGGTGAGCTTACCATGGAGCAAAGAGAGTGAGCTTAAGCATGATCTGATTGAAGCTGAGACCATTCTTGAAGAGGACCATGATGGTCTGAAGAAGGTTAAAGAGCGGATTTTAGAGTATCTGGCTGTTCAGAAAAAAGTGGGCAAGATGAAGGGTCCTATCCTTTGTCTGGTTGGGCCCCCTGGTGTTGGTAAAACCTCCCTGGCTAAATCCATTGCCCGTGCAACGGGTCGTGAATATGTACGGATCTCCCTGGGTGGTGTACGGGATGAGGCTGAAATTCGCGGTCATCGCCGTACCTATATTGGCTCCATGCCCGGTAAGATCATTCAATCACTGAAGCGGGCAGACAGCAAAAACCCACTGTTCCTGCTTGATGAGATTGATAAGGTTGGCTCAGACTACCGTGGTGACCCCTCTTCTGCACTGTTAGAGGTGTTGGATCCAGAACAGAATGTGGCCTTTAATGACCACTATCTGGAGGTGGATTATGACCTGAGCAATGTCATGTTCATCACCACAGCCAACAGTCTGAACATTGCGCGTCCGCTGCTGGATCGTATGGAGGTCATCCGTCTGGCTGGGTATACCGAGGAGGAGAAGTTACGTATCTCCACCCGTTATCTGGTACCCCGTCAAATGGAAGAGCATGGTATGGACGAGAAAGAGATCAATATCTCTTCTGGTACCATCACAGATATCATCCGTTACTACACCCGTGAGTCTGGTGTGCGTAACCTGGAGCGGGAAATTGGTGCCCTTTGCCGTAAGGCCGCACGGATTCTGCTGACCGAAGAGAAGCGTAAGAAGGTCAATATTACCGCGCAGAGCCTAGAGAAATATTTGGGTCCACGTCGCCACCGCTTTGGTATGGCGGAAGAGAGAGACATCGTTGGTGTGACCACAGGTTTGGCTTGGACAGAGGTGGGGGGAGAGATCCTTACCATTGAAGCGATTCATCTGGAAGGTAAAGGCTCTTTTACCATTACCGGTAAGCTGGGCGATGTCATGCAGGAGTCTGTTCAAGCTGCGATGACCTATGCCCGAACCATGGCTGAAGATTGGGGTATTAAAGGGGAGTTCTTCCAAAAACGGGATTTCCATATCCACGTACCGGAAGGGGCGACCCCTAAAGATGGCCCCTCTGCGGGTATCGCACTGTGCACAACGCTGGTTAGCTGCATGACCGGTATTCCGGTCCGTAAAGATGTGGCTATGACCGGGGAGATCACCCTGCGTGGTCGTGTTCTGATCATTGGTGGTTTAAAAGAGAAGCTGCTGGCTGCCCATCGGGCTGGTATTCGTCATATCTTAATTCCCGATGAGAATACCAAGGATCTAAAAGAGATGCCTCAGAGCATTCTTAAAGATCTGGAGATTCATCCGGTTAAACATGTGAGTGAAGTGCTAAAACTTGCCCTAACACGTATGCCGGAAACAGTACCATCAGATAAAGATGAAGCGCTGCCTTTGGAGAAATCCATTGCGGATGAAAAAGATCAGGACTGTATTGTTCCTCATCATTGAGTAAGTTGCCGTACCCGTTAAGAAAAAAGCACATCCTTATGGATGTGCTTTTTTTATTTTAAGATTATGATTTCATTTATGATTTATCCGTATCATGCATTTTATTTCATAATTATGAACAGGTAATGATGTTGAACATACATGAGAGTGTTGTCATAGAGCCCGCTTTCATGCCACCCTAAGAAGACAAATTCTTACCATAAAGGTGTGTTCCCCCCATCCAGTGTTTACCCCCTTGCGGAGTGATCTCTATGTTACGGCAATGGTTACTGTTTTTGATGCTATTTTTGGCACCACTGCCTATGGTGTATGCTGACCAGCAACTACAAGCTGTTTTTACCCAACATGCGCCCATTATTGATGGTTCTGCTCTCGATCCGAGTTGGCAGCATGCCCCGATGGTCACCACCCAAGATGCCGTGGCCCATATTCCCCTACAGCTTAAAGCGCTTTACAATAAGGATCGTGTTTTCTTTTTGGTACGTTTTCCAGATGCTACAGAAAACCGCTTGCATAAAAATCTGATTTGGAATGCTAAAGAAAAACGATATAAAAGCGGCCCTAAGCGGGAAGATACGTTTGTTTTTAAGTGGAGTATGGATGCACTGCCCAAGCCGTTATCCTTAAGCAAAGGGATACACCATAAAGCAGATATCTGGTACTGGAAAGCCGATCGTACCGATCATGCTGGGCGGGCGGATGATAAACAGCATTTCTATAGTGTTGAGCCACTTCCTCGGGCACAAATTATTATGGATGAAAAGGGCCAAACCCGTTATCTACGTCGCCGTGGTGACAAAGGTGAAGCGGCCTATCAGATTGTTACGGTGCCAGCTTATCAAGGTGATGAAATTCGAGGTATCATCCACAAAATTCCCCTAGGTAGTCGTGCAGATGTTATAGCCAAAGGGCAGTGGAAGGATGGTTTTTGGACGGTTGAGTTTGCCCGTCAACTACAGACTGGCCATAGTGATGATCTTAATTTTAGTACAGATTTGTATTATCATTTTGGGGTTTCGCGTTATGAAATTGCCGGTCGTGCACGGAATGTTCAATTGGAAATACCAGATTATGGCTCTGGCGATGTAGGGGAAGTTTTGACCTTACGGTTTTTGCATTAGGAGCCACACGATGTCCATTCGTCTGTTGCTGAGCTTAGGCACTACGGTGGTGATACTGATGATGGCGGGGTTAGTCTATTTGGGGGACAACACCAACCGTCGTCATGCCTCCTTTATTACCACTGTGCAGCAATACCATATTCCCATGCTTCATCAGTTGGACCGCCAAATCGCCCTGTTTAACCGTATTGACCACAATGTGAACCTTTTTCAAAAACAGGACCATACAACGCTTTCACTGGTGATGGTTGGCCTGCAACGGCTTAAGGAAAAAACAGTACAACTGGATGATTCGGGCGAACTGATCAAACAGGCCGATCATTTAGAGTACTATTTAAAGAAAGTTCTCACATACCTGCCCAGTTCCGTACAGTTCAGTCCAGCACAGATACAGTTCAACCAAGCCTTGCAAGCTTATCGACAGCAGTTACGCGTATTGTTCCAACAGCATCGCCAAACTGATTCTGCATGGCTTGAGCAAGCGATGCTGGTTAGTCAAATGGTTCATCATGTTGAGAATGTCTATTTAAAACATATTGATAGTTACTATGTAACCCTCAATACATTGCTTAAAGATCTCACCCAGTTGCAGCGTCAAATGGAGTATGTACAAGCACTGCTTAAATTTGAGTTGGAAGATCACCATGTTGATGAAATGGCCTATGATCCTATGATCAAACTCATGGGTGAACTGGATCAGTCTATTATTGCTTGGCAAACCTCATTGCGGTTTTATGCAGAAGAAGCAGCTATTATGGACCCTTCTGCTTCACAGGTGGTCAGTGCTATTGAAGTGGCCAATCAATATAAAGATCAGGTGCAGGCACAGATTTTAAGCCTTAATGAACTGGCTAAAGTACATATCCGTTTGGAACAGAAGGAGATGGCCCAAAAAACGGTAGAGATCCGCTATTGGTTGATCTTCCTGGGTAGTTTGACCTTTTTTATAACGCTTATAACCGCATGGATCATGAACCGCTCTGTCTCTGTCCCTGTGAAGGTGTTAACCCAAGGGGCTCTGCAATTTTCCCAACAACAGTGGTCCCATCGGCTTCCACAGTTTCGCTGGCAAGAGTTTAATCAACTCTCTTCAGCGTATAACCATATGGCCGAAGAGCTGCAGGCCGATATTGTGCGTCGTGAAGCCAGTGAACATCGGTTAACCCAAGTTTTGCATCAAAATGAATCCATTCTTAAAGGTGTAGGGGATGGTGTCTATGGGGTGGATCAAGAGGGTCGACTGACCTTCATCAACCCCATGGCTGAACAGCTGATTGGCTGGACAGAAGCTGATCTGTTGGGGCAGGATCCACATCTGCTGTTACACCACAGCTGTGTTAATGGTTTGCCCCTTGAGCAGGAAGAAGCGCCGGTTTATCAAACGTTACAGGATGGCCAAACCCGCTGGGCGGATGATCAGCTCTGTTGGCGTGCGGATGGGGAATCCTTTCCCACACGGTTGATCTGTACAGCCATTATTGAAGATCTGCAAATCACCGGTGCGGTAGTGACCTTTCAGGACATTACCCAGCGTAAACAGTATGAACATGCACTGCGCCAGGCCAAAGAGATGGCAGAACATGCCAACCAGAGTAAAAGTGATTTCCTGGCCAACATGAGCCATGAAATTCGTACCCCACTTAATGCCATTTTGGGTATGAGTGAGCTGCTTATGGAGTCTTCCTTAACCGAAGAGCAAACCCAGCACTTAAATGTTTTGACCCATACCAGTGATAGCTTGTTGGCTTTAATTAACGACATTCTTGATATGTCTAAGATTGAAGCCGATCAATTAACACTTGAGAATACAGCGTTTGATCTGCCGGACTTATTGAAAGGTGTCATCGGTATTTTCAGGCATCGTTCCCAGAGCAAAGGGTTAAAGCTGGTCAGCCAATGGGATGAGTCTCTCCCAACCTATGTTAAAGGGGATGCCCAGCGTTTACGCCAAGTGCTGTTAAATCTTATGAGTAATGCCGTTAAATTTACCCATAATGGACAAATTGCCTTAATAGCAATACCGCAGGGTCAAGCTGGGATCCATTTTAGGGTGGAAGATAGTGGTGTTGGTATTGCCACAGAACAACTTGAACGCATTTTTCAACCGTTCCAACAGGCTGATCTCTCCATCACACGCCGTTTTGGTGGAACGGGTTTAGGTTTATCCATTAGCCGTCGTTTGGTTGAAGCCATGGGTGGGTCTTTAAAAGCAGAGAGTCAGGAGTTGTTTGGTAGTCAGTTCTTCTTTAGCTTACCTTTGAAAGTTGTCCAGCAAATGGATGCTGCAGATGTCAAGAAGGTGGTCAGAGGGGAAGCGCGTGCTCAAAGGCCTGAACAACGGCAGGTTGAAAGTAAAAAAATTCTGCTGGTTGATGATTCAGAAGATAATCGCATGTTAATCACCGCCTTTCTCAAGAAGACAGAACATGTGCTTACATTGGCAGAGAATGGGGTGGAGGCGGTGGACCTCTGTTTGAATGAACCGTTTGATTTGGTGTTTATGGATATTCAAATGCCGGTTATGGATGGCATAACGGCGACCAAAGAGATCCGTTTGTGGGAGCAAAGAAATAAAAAGGCTTCTTTACCCATTATTGCGTTAACAGCCCATGCACTGAAAGAGTATGAAGATCAATCGCATGAAGCTGGGTGTGATCTATACTTAACTAAGCCCATAAAAAAGAAAAGACTTCTAGATATTATTCAAAATTATGGTTAGCACCTGCTTGCGTACTCTGTTTTACCGATTTCGACCGGATCATGGACGGCCCAAGTGGAAGAGACAAAGACCATAGGCGCCTGGTACATTCTTTACACTGTATATGCCCCGTGAGAGGCTGTGAGAAAAATAATATGTAAGGTGTTGTTAATTGGTAACTTTCGAAGAAAGTTCATTTTCCTGTCGCAAAAGGGTTGCATCCTATTTTGAAAAGCTGTATTTCTATGTTTCCTTAATTGGACCCATGGGGGCGAATAGCTCAGCTGGGAGAGCATCGCCCTTACAAGGCGAGGGTCACAGGTTCGAACCCTGTTTCGCCCACCATTTTTTCCTCTTAACCGAGGATTAAAAACTCTCCATGTTTCTGATTAAGTTTGTGAAATAGGCAGATACATTTTTTTTGCAAAAGGTGTTGACTTCATTTTCACAAAGCGGTAATTTGTCCGCCTCATCGGCAACGATGAGAACATAAGGACCGAAAAGGTCCGCCCTTTGCGGGGGCGTAGTTCAGTTGGTTAGAATGCCGGCCTGTCACGCCGGAGGTCGCGGGTTCGAGTCCCGTCGCTCCCGCCATTTACAAATATTAAAAAGAGCAAGACGTGCAAACGACTTGCTCTTTTTTTTGCGCTGCATATAAAAGCTGTGGGTGGCATCACTGTTGTGAATGTTTATATGCAAAATGCATCATCAGTACTGGCTAATATTACTCCTTTGTGATAAGCAGTATGGATAGCCTGAATACAGCGTCAATTAACTTCCAGGTTTTAAGGGAGTCGTTCTAATGCAGATTACTGGTATGTACTGGGGATCCAAACTACTTAAGTATGTTGGATTTCCCACCTCCAATGTGCTTGGGCCCGAAGCCTCAGCCAACGAACTTCAGTCCATGATCGATGAGGCTGGCGGTTTGCTGGTTAAGCCGATCTTTAAAGGCGGTGTCGGTAAAAAAGGTAAGGCTGGTCTACTTGGCATCGCCAAGGATGTACAGACAGCACTCAAAGAGAAGGAACGGCTCTACTTTGCTGAGCATCAGCACGGTAATGCCTATGCCAAAGCTGAAGGTGTCACCTTCGAGAGCTTTGTTGAGGCCAAATACGAGATCTATTTCTCAATTACCGACAGCACCAAGTATCGTGCGCCTACCATCACCATCACCCATCACGGTGGTGTGGATATTGAAGAGTTGCCCCCTGAGAAAATTGCGACGGTACCTTTTGACCCCCTGACGGGCTTTAAAGGGTTTGTGGTTTCTAATGCTCTAACCCGTTTGGGTGCACCTAACGAGATCATCTCTCCGCTGGTGCAGAATCTGCCCAAGTTGTGGGACCTCTACCATAACTATGGTATGACCACCCTGGAGCTTAACCCCATCCGTATGATGCCTGATGCTAAGGGGCGCCTCATTCCGGTGGCCTGTGACTTCAAGTGTTCCTTCGATGGTGATGATCCCAACGTTGAGCGTTTGAACCTGCCTACCGACCTGGATATGGCGGATTACTCCAACTTTGAGATGGAAGTAAACCAGCTGCGTACCTATCAGGGTCAGTCTGATGTGTATGTGATCAATGATCAGGGCTCCATCACAGCCATGACCTTTGGTGGCGGTGCTAACGCACTGGTGACCGAACAGCTGGGTGACCGTGCGACCATCTCTTCCGACTTTGGTGGTAACCCACCTTACCAGAAGATGTATGACATCAGCCGTATTACGCTGAAGTACTGGCTGAAACAGAGCAACGTCTTCTTTATCATTGGTGGTAAGGCCAACAATACGGATATTTTCGAAACCTTCCGTGGTATGGCGGACTCGTTACGAGAATATTTTGGCGAATATGGACCCACCCCCATCTATGTGGTGGTTGGTCGTGGTGGCCCCAATTTGGTACGAGGTATGGGTTATCTTAAAGATACCCTGGATGCCTTGGGTCTGCCCTACCGCTTCTTTGGTTACGATTCGGCCATGAGTGAGGTGGTCAATTATGCCAAGGATATCGATGACTGGATGGCCAATGGTGGCCGTCAACAAGTCGCCGATAAGCTGGGCTGTGACGTTTAATCTGTGGACTTAATCCACTTGATTATGCGCACACTTCGCCGAAACGCCATTGACCGAGGAACGTTCAATGTCTGATGAATTAAAGCAAAATCTCAATGAAGGCTACAACACCCAGCTGGCTAAAGGGGTGTCGGAGTTTCCTTACTATGTGGGTATTCACTCACTGGCTGATATGGCCACGAAGGATGATCGCGTCTGCGTTCTGAATATCCTGGGTGGTGAAAGCCGTAGTGTAACCCCAACCAGCCACGTTTTTTCAGGTGGTAATATTGTCTGTGGTACCCAGCCTGGCCGCTCCGGCAGCAAGCTGAAGACCGCTGCAGGTGATATCCCTGTCTATAGTAACGTGCTAGAAGCGGTAGAAGCGGGTCATAAGTTCAACTGTGCGGTGGTCTATGTCCCCCCCGCCGGTGTAAAAGATGCCGTAATTGAAGCCGTACGTGTGGTACCCGATCTGAAAAAAGTGATCATTCTGACCGAGAAGGTTGCGGTTAAGGATGCCCGTATTATCCGTGCCTACTGTCAGGTTCGTGGTGTGGATGTTCTGGGTGCCAACTGCCTAGGTGTGGCCGATGCCCACAACAAGGTACGTTTGGGCGGTGCTTTGGGTGGTGCCAACCCTGAGGAATCATTGATTCCTGGTTCGGTCTCCATCTTCTCCAACTCCGGTAACTTTACCACCACCATCGCTGTGTATTTGGCGACGGCGGGTTGGGGTACCACCACCTCTGTAAGTTCCGGTAAGGATGTTTACATCCACTACGCGGCCCCTGAGTATACCCATGCGATGCATAATGATGACCGTACCAAAGCGGCGGTTCTCTATGTTGAGCCCGGTGGTTACTACGAGCATGATCTAGAGTTTGAAAAGCCCGTGGTGGCCTGTATTGTGGGTCGTTGGAAAGCCAAATTAACCCGCTCTTGCGGCCATGCAGGTGCCATCGCCGGTGCCGGTGATAACGCCCTGGCCAAAGAAGAGTGGTTTATGGAGAAGTTTGGTGTCGACAGTCTGTTTACACCAGAAAACCCTGTTTGCAGTGCCAAAGGGGCCGTGGTCACCAACATTGCTCACATTCCCCAGGCCATGACCATGGTTATGGAGAAGCGTGGGGAGAAGCCTGACTTTGCGCCCCATGGTGACCTCTCCTTGAAGTGCTGGTTTGAGAATGACCAGGGTTTGACCCTTCCTGAAAATCTGGCCATTAAGCAAGAAGAAGCTCTAGCGCCTTATGATAGCCAGATTGAAGCACTCTCCAAGCAGGTAGGGACTGTCTTCCCCCGTCAGAACATGAAAGATGCTTCTGGCGCGTCAAAGATGGATCCCAAAACTCAGGTTTCCTCCATTCATAGCACCAGTGTATTGGATGCCTCTACCCACACACTGGAAGAGAACCTGGCCCAGTCGCTCATTCGTGAATATCCCGATGCGACCAGTGCTGCATTGATGAATGTGGCACTAAACAGTTCCGTCAATCAACATGGTCAACCCGGTCTGGCGGCTGCTGATGCTTCCCGCGAGGCAGGCAGTAGCCCTAACGTGGTGCTTTCCACCGCGGTAGGTATGGTTGGTCCTAACATGGTTCGTGGTGCCCGTGAAGCGACGGACGCTATGATTGAACTGTTTGGTCGTAGCAAGATTATCGACCCTTCAGCCCAAACCGATTGTTCGGCGCAGGTTGATGCCGCTGATGCTGCCCTGTTTACCACCGATGCTGATGATGGTGCTGCAGCTATGCTGGCCGGTTGTGAAGCACGCAGTGCCAACAGTGTTTTTGTAAACTTTGTTAAGCAGGTCGCAGCTAAAGCGGGTAAGCAGCCCAGTCGTGATGGTGTTCTTGCTGCCATTGCTCTGCATGTTGCTTGGCGCCCCTTAATGCGTAAGCGTCTGTCACGCACCACGGTTGTGAATATGCCTTGGCATATGCAGATCTTCTCCACCATGGTGGGTTCTGCCGTCGCTGCGGCCGACCAGAGTGCAGACCGTTTTGCAGGCATCGCTAACAGTGACCTGATCAATAGCTGGAGCTTCTCAGCAACAGCATTCCTGTCCCTGTTTGGTCGTAAGCCTGAAGATCATGAGCTGTATAGCTTCTCTGTATTGCTTGGTCTGATCATTACCAATGGTCCGGGTACCATCTCTGCTCAGGGTGCCAAGGGTGCGGTTTCTGCTGATGGTCCTGAAGTATCTGATCGTATTCAGATCAACAAAGGCTACATTGGCTTCCTGACCCACACCGGATTTGCCCATGGTGGTAACGGTTTTGAAGCCATCGCCTTCCTGGTTGAGCGCTTTAAGGATAGCGGTCTGACGGATCCTGGTCAGGCGACCAGTCTGGACCTGTCCGAAATGGCGCTGGGTTATGCCAAGGAGTACAAGAAGTATAAGGCCAAGGCAAAAGCTGAAGGTGACCTGAACTACTTCAAGGTTCCCTGTATTAACCACCCCGTGTTTAAGAACAAAGATGTGAACTACGATCCCCGTGAACAGTTTGTAAATGGTCTGTTCAAAAAGCGTGGTGACTACAACGTCTTCTTGGACTACTACCATGAACTGGTTAATGGTCTGTACAAGGCGGGTGTCAGTAAAAATGTTTACTGTGTAAACGTGGATGCTGTTATTGCTGTGATCCTACTGAAAATGTTGTGGGGTGCCTTTAGTAAAGGCGAAATCAGTAACGAAAGCATGGAATCCGCAGCCTTCACCACCTTCCTGTTTGGTCGTATGATCGGTACAGCGGCTGAAGTGGATGACCACACCAACCGTGGTAAGAATATGGATACCCGTACCGCGGCCAGTAAGGTCACGAATGTGGGTTAATCCATCCTCTTGAGAACCATGATGTTATAAAAAAAGCCGGCCCGTTTAGGGTCGGCTTTTTTTGGTTGATACGTATGGTCAGGCGTTGTGCCCTCTGAGCTGATCATACGTATCAAAGCTCCTTAGAGCGTCTTAGATGGGTGTTTTACATAAGCGTATAGTGACCTGACCTGGCTTACCAGAAAGGCCCATGCGTCCAGCATGGTTTAATTGTCCATGAGCATTACTCATGGAGCTGGCCACACCACCTTGCCCACCTCGACTTCGACAGCGCTGTTCGTCTTGTAAAATAGAGCCATCGGATGTACGGGCTTTACCATAGTAAATAGAGACATGGCCACCATCACCTCCATGGCCCCCATCTTCACCGCACCCCTGGTTATGGCCAGGACGACCGTTGATTCCATCCCCCCCCCGTGCAGCAACATGGAAGATACCTTTAACCCGATGGATGAGTAAGGTGCCGTAAGCTGGTGCATCTGTACCGTGTTTGTGTGGATTATCAGCCAGCTTGGTTTGTTGCAGTTTTTGGCCGTTACGCCCCACAAAATTAATATCGGTTAACCGACAATGGGGTTCGATTTCACGTTTGCCTTTACGGTTTAACGTACCGATTAAAATAGGGAAAGGTGAACGTATGATCAGTTTGGCATGGGGATTAAAAGTTAACGTATCGATACAAAATAGCGTATTGTCCCCCTCTAAAACGAGAGTTGCATGCTGGTTGAGTGTCAACTGTTCGATATGGCAGAGTTTCAATACGTTAGGTAATGCTGAAGCGTAGTTAGCATTTGTGTCATCAGTACATATGTTAGTCCTGTTGTGCAGGCATGCCAGGGATTTTAAGTAGGGGCTGTCAAATCCATTGAGTGGCGTATGCTTTTCATTACAAGTTTCTTTTAAAGGCCACGGTTTAAAAAGCTCTTGTAGTAATTGTAGGGAAGGACGCGGTAGCTCCATATACTTGAAATCTGAACAATCAGCCATACCATTTTTTTGTTCGACAAGTTGGATCGTACCGTTGCTGTGTAGTGGGTTCCTGCACCATTCTAGCCACGGTTTCAGGCGTGGCTCTAATGTGATGAGATTCATTGGGCGATTCATTTGGTTATAACCGTAGGTTGTAATCCATAACCTATAGCAGGTTATTAGGCAGTAAGATATACCTTTGATAATGCCACAGTTCATATGGGTTTGAAAGAATTATCATTACGCATGTTGTGTAAAACTTGGCGCATATCTTGATGAGATTAGGTTAAGTTACATCGTTCTTTGAGCGTAAAAAGCTTGGCCTGTATCCTTGAGCCGCTTTGTTAATAAGATGAGCGAATATAAGAAGATAATAATATGGGTTAAGAGTTTAGGTGGGGTTAAGGGATAAACAGAACATTTTATATATGTCATATGCGGTATATGAAGATCGGCAAATGTAAGATGCTGAAAGTAAAAAGAGAAAAATAAACAGAGTCTATATAGGGCATTTTAATGCCGTTATACAAAATATTTTTTCTGAATTTTAGTCTTTATGTTTCATTCGCCAATACAAAGTGTTAGGTGAGTCTATGCTGGTGCGTTTGTGGTGTAATAGGGTGATGACGAAACAGCAACGTGTGTATGATTTCCGATGTATCGCTTGACGTGGGATGCCTGGGATGGTACTCATCGTCCGGCTACCTGATAAATGCGTGGGTGTGGCTGCTAACCCACCCTAAAAATACGCACTCAAGGAAAGGGTGACAGCATGCTGGAGAATTATTTTCCGGTCCTGGTTCTGCTGATCATAGCCGGGGGTATGGCGGTGTTCATGTTGGCTGCCAGCTATCTGGTCGGGGTCAAGCGCCCCTATGAGGAAAAAGGCTCTCAATACGAATGCGGCTTCGCCCCTCTATCGCGCGTCTACATCAAGTTTGACGTTCGCTTTTATCTCCTCGCGATCTTGTTCATCATCTTCGATATTGAAGCAGCGTTCCTCTTTCCGTGGGCGGTTGCTTTTAAGGAAATCGGGATCATCGGCTTTATTGAGATGATGCTGTTCCTGATGGTGCTCTTGGTTGGCTACGCTTACGCCTGGAAGAAGGGGGCGTTGGAATGGGAATGATCGAAGAGCTGCATCAAGAGGTTAATGACCGTGGCTTTCTGCTAACCTCCGCTGACAAACTGGTCAACTGGGGTCGCTCCATGTCCGTCTGGCCCATGACCTTTGGTCTGGCGTGCTGTGCGGTGGAGATGATGAATGCCGGGGCCAGTCGTTATGACCTCGACCGTTTTGGTGTTGTGTTCCGGGGTTCGCCTCGGCAATCCGATGTCATCATTGTTGCGGGTACACTGACCAATAAAATGGCGCCAGCTCTGCGTAAGGTCTACGACCAAATGCCAGAGCCCCGCTATGTTATCTCCATGGGCTCCTGCGCCAATGGTGGCGGTTATTATCACTACTCCTATTCGGTAGTACGTGGTTGTGACCGTATTCTGCCTGTTGATGTCTATATTCCAGGCTGCCCGCCCACAGCGGAAGCGGTCATGTACGGCATTATGCAGTTACAGAAGAAAATCAACCGTGACGGTCAGGTTTACTCCGGTTGGAGGAAGCGTGTATGACCACCGATAAGTTACAACGTCTGGAATCGCGTGTTGAAGCAATCCTACCTGAGTTAAAAAGAGAGTGGGTTTGTGGCGCGCTGGTTGTCTGGTGTGAGCCTGATGCTGTGGTGGAAACCCTAAAAACCATGCGTGATGATCCTGGCATGGACTTTAAGCTGTTTATCGATGTAACAGCGGTACACTACCCTAAGCGTGAAAAGCCATTTGAAGTGGTCTACCAGCTTCTTTCGGTACATAAGAACCATCGTATCCGGGTTAAAACCCTGGTGGATGAGTCCATCGCTGTTCCCTCCATAACGCCGTTATGGAAAGCTGCCGATTGGTTTGAGCGTGAGATGTATGAGATGTTTGGCATCATGATCTCAGGTCATCCGGATCTCCGCCGTCTGTTACTGGACTACGATTTTGATGGCTTCCCCCTGCGTAAGGATTTTGATGTAACCGGCCCCTTTGAGCTGCGTTACGATGAAACCCAACAGCGCATCGTCCGTGAACCGGTTGATCTGACCATTCCAAACCGGATCTTCTACGGTAACGCCACCGACGAAAAAGCGTAAGGAGGCGACGATGCCAGCAACCATCACAGACCATAAAGAGTTTCAAAACTACGCCATCAACTTTGGCCCCCAGCACCCTGCAGCTCACGGTGTGTTGCGTCTCCTGTTGGAGTTGGATGGTGAGGTCGTTGAGCGTGCCGATCCCCATGTAGGTCTGTTGCACCGGGGTACGGAAAAACTGCTTGAGCAAAAAACCTACATTCAGGGTACACCCTATTTCGACCGTCTAGACTACATGTCTATGATGAGCGAAGAGCATGCATGGGTCGTAGCCATTGAGCGCTTGGGTAACATTGAGGTGCCTGAACGGGCCCAATATATCCGTACCATCTATGCAGAGATCACCCGCTTTATTAACCACTTGCTCTTCTTTGGTGCCCACGGTCTTGATGTTGGTGCCATGACCATGTTCCTCTACTGTTTCCGTGAGCGGGAAGAGTTGATGGATATCTATGAAGCTGCTTGTGGTGCACGTATGCACGCCAACTACTTCCGTCCTGGTGGTGTGGCGCGTGACCTGCCCGATGGTTTGGAAGAGCGTATTCGTGATTTCTGCAACCACTTTCCTGCAAAGCTGGATGAGTATGAAACACTGCTAACCAATAACCGGATCTGGAAACAGCGTCTGGTAGATATTGGTACCGTCAGTGAAGAGGAAGCCTACAACTGGGGCTTTACTGGTCCTATGTTACGGGGTAGTGGTGTTGCATTTGACCTACGTAAAGCGGAACCATACGACGCCTATGATAAGGTGGAGTTTGATATCCCTGTGGGTAAAAATGGCGACAGTTATGATCGCTATTTGGTTCGTATTGAAGAGTGCCGTGAAGCGGTTAAAATCATCCAGCAGTGTCTGGATCAGATCAAACCCGGTCCTGTGCGCAATGAGAACTTCAAGATCTCCATGCCTTATCGTCAAGATATGAAGCAAGACATGGAGTCGATGATTCACCACTTCAAACTGTGTACCGAGGGTTTTGATCTGCCCGAAGGTGAAGTGTATGCAGCGGTGGAGACCCCCAAGGGTGAATTGGGGATCTATTTGGTATCCGACGGTGGCAACAAACCCTACCGTGCCCGTATCCGTGCAGCTGGTTTCAACCATCTGCAAGCCATGAAGGATATGGCCAAGGGGCATATGATTGCTGACGTAACCACCATCATCGGCAGTATCGATATCGTCTTTGGCGAAATCGACCGCTAAGGCATCAACCCAATAAGGTGATGGAAAGCGATGAGTGAGAATGCACAAGCGGCTAAGCCCGCTTTTACAGAAGAGGCTCTCAAGAAGGTAGAGACCATCTATAACCGCTATCCCGAAGATCAGCGCCAGTCAGCTCTGCTGCCGGTACTAGATCTTGCACAACGGGAATTTGGTGGTTGGCTCTCCCGAGAATCCATGGATTATGTCGCTGAAATTATGGAGCTGGCGCCGATCCGTGTGTATGAGGTTGCCACCTTCTACACCATGTACAACCTGAAGCCCGTTGGTAAGCATCACGTACAGGTATGCACCAACATCTCCTGTTGGCTTTGTGGTTCTGACGGCATCGGTGATGCGGTGAAGGGGCGTCTAGAGATTGATTACGGTCAATCCACGGACGACGGACAATTCACCCTGACCGAAGTGGAGTGCCTGGGTGCGTGTGTTAATGCACCCATGTTCCAGGTCAACGACGACTACTACGAAAATCTGACACCTGAGTCTGCGGTTAAGATTATCGACGAACTGGCCGCTAAGGCTTAAGTTCGGATAACGGCGAGGACACACCATGAGCGATGCCAATCTGGTGCTCTTCAAGAACATCCACATCGAGGGGCAGAACACCCTTGCAGTCGCCAAGAAACAGGGCGCCTACAAGCAGATGGAAAAAGCCCTGGGGATGCAAGGTGAAGAGATTATCCAAGAGGTTAAAACCGCTGGCCTGCGTGGTCGCGGTGGAGCGGGCTTCCCGGCGGGTTTGAAGTGGTCTTTCATTCCCAAGGATGATCCCCGGCCCAAATATCTGGTTTGCAATGCTGATGAAGGCGAGCCAGGCACCTGTAAAGACCGTGATATCATGCGTTATGACCCCCACCTTTTGGTGGAGGGTATGATCATTGCCGGCTATTCCGTTGGTTCTAAACAGGGTTATATCTACATTCGCGGCGAATTTTACCGCGAAGCGATGATCCTGGAAGCCGCGATTGAAGAAGCCTACGCTGCCAACCTGCTGGGTAAGAATATTCTCGGCAAAGGCATTGAGTTTGATCTGGCCGTGCACCGTGGCGCTGGCGCCTATGTGTGTGGTGAAGAGAGTGCATTGCTCAACTCTCTGGAAGGGGATAAAGGTCAGCCTCGACTGAAGCCACCTTTCCCTGCCAACGTTGGTCTCTATGGTTGCCCCACAGTGATCAATAATGTTGAGACCCTCTCTTCCGTACCCTCCATCATTGAAAAAGGTGGAGACTGGTACAGTAAGCTGGGTGTTGAAAAATCCAGTGGTACCAAGCTTTTCAGTGTATCTGGCCATGTGAACAAGCCCGGTAACTACGAAGTTGAGTTGGGTATTCCTCTGAAGACGCTCATCAACGACTACGCTGGTGGTGTGCGTGGGGGTTGGGAGAATCTTAAAGGGATTATTCCCGGTGGTTCATCTACACCGGTTCTTAACCCAGAGCAGTGTGAAACCGTCACCATGGATTATGATGCCATGGCCCAGGCTGGCACGATGTTAGGTGCTGGTTCTGTCATCGTGATGGATAAATCCACGTGTATTGTTAAAGCCATTGCACGGCTAAGTAAGTTCTACCGTCATGAATCCTGTGGTCAATGCACTCCGTGCCGGGAAGGTACCGGTTGGTTGGCGCAGATCATGGATCGGATTGAGAACGGTCAAGGTCGTCAGGAAGATATTGATCTGCTGCTTAATGTGTGCGGCAACATTCAGGGCAAGACCATCTGCGCCCTGGGAGACGCGGCGGCGATGCCCATTGTGGGTGCCATCCGCCATTTCCGGGACGAGTTTGAGTACCATGTTGAACATGGTCGCTGCATGGTGGACTGAGGAGACGCAACGCGATGCCTACCCTGATCATCGACGGTAAGGAAATTACAGTCCAGCCTGGCACCACCATTATGGAGGCGTCTAAAAAGCTGGGTGTTAAAATTCCCCATTTCTGCTACCATCCCAAACTTTCTGTGGCCGGTAACTGCCGCATGTGTTTGGTGGAAGTAGAAAAAATGCCCAAACCAGTTGTGGCCTGTGCCATGCCTGTGGGTGATGGAATGGTGGTGAATACCCATAGTGATATGGTGATTCAAGCCCGCCAGGGTGTGATGGAGTTTTTACTCATCAACCACCCGCTGGATTGCCCTGTGTGTGACCAGGGTGGTGCCTGTGATCTACAGGATCTGGCCATGAAGTATGGTCCAGATCGTTCCCGCTATATTGAAATTAAGCGCGAACCCAGCAATCTCAACCTAGGTCCCATTATCGAAACGGAAATGGATCGCTGTATCCATTGTACCCGTTGCATCCGCTTCTCCACGGAGATCGCAGGTGTTGAAGAGATGGGTGCCACGGGTCGGGGTGACCACATGTTGGTGGGTACCTATGTGGAGAAAGCACTAAGTTCCGAGTTGGTCGGTAACTTGGCGCAGGTTTGTCCCGTAGGTGCACTTAATGACAAACCTTTCCACTTCAAAGCCCGTAGCTGGGAGATGTCCAGCTCCGATGCTGTCTGTACGCACTGTTCTGTCGGTTGCCAAGTACAGGTTGAGCAGCTTGAGGGTGAAGTGAAGCGTGTGACAGCGCGGGAATGTGACGAGATCAACGAAACATGGTTGTGTGACCGTGGTCGTTTCTCATACGACGGTCTGGGTGTGGATCGTGTGACCCAACCGGCTGTTCGTGGTGAAAACGGGCAGGAGTCGGTCACCTGGGCTGAAGCCCTGACCCGAGCTGCTGAGCTCATTAAAGAAGGGGATGCTGGCACAGTTGCGGGTCTTGCTTCTGAAGAGCAATCCGCTGCTGAAGAGCTTTATGCTTTCCAGGATTTCCTGCGCAATGTGGTGGGTACGTCCCATGTCGATCACCGCATTCGTCAGCGTGATTTCAGTGGAGATGCCGTTGCTCTGACCCGTGCCGATCTCCTTATGAATACCTCGTTGAGTCAACTTGAGGGTGCCGATGGCGTTCTCCTGGTGGGCTCCAACAGCCGTTATGATGTGCCTCTGTTGAACCTGCGTCTGCGTAAAGCTGCGCGTAACGGTTCTAAACTGATCGCCATCAACCCCAGTGAAAAAGATCTGGCCCTTCCCGGTTTAGAGACCTTGGTACAAACACCGGGTCATGAGCCGGCTTTCTTGGCCGATGTTCTGGCAGCGCTTGGCGGAAAAGCTGACAGCGATGCAGGTCGTGTCGCGGCCATGTTAAGTGCTGCTGAAAAGCCCGCCATCGTTCTGGGTGACTTTGCTATTAATCACCCAGCAGCTGAGACCATGCGCCGTACGGTTGTCGCCATTTTGGAAAAGCTGGGTAAGCTTTCTGATGAGTGGAATGGTTACAACCGAGTCAGTGCACGTGCCGCAGCTGTACCCGCGCAAGACTTGGGTGTGGTTCCTCACCGTGGTCCTGGTTACGCGCTGCTTGAGAAGCAGGGTAAAAATGCGCGTCAGATCCTGGAAGCAGCGGCCGATGGCAGCATCAAGGTTCTGTTTGTCTTAGGGGCGGATCTTGAGCGAGAAGCAGCGGATCCTAAACTGGCACGTGCAGCTATGGATAAAGCCCATGTGATCTACCTGGGTGCCTTTAGCAACTCTACCTGCGAGGCTGCTTCGGTTGTCTTGCCAGGATTAGCAGCTTGGGAGAAGGTCAGCACAGTGACCAATGCGGAGGGCCGTGCCCAACGTATGGAAAAATTGCTGCCTGCCCAGGGTGAAGCCAAAGAAGATTGGCGTGTCCTGCGTAAACTGTCGGACTGGTTCTCCAGCCCGCTGCCTTATACCACGCTTGAATCCTTGCATCAGTCACTGGAAGCAGCAGACCTGCGTTATAAGGAAGAGCGCTTGGTGTGTGAGGATCTGACCCCAGCTTGTGACCATAAACCGGTTACAACAGGTCTTGAGATTGCTCAGGTCAGCGTACCTGCTGCAGCCAAAGGGTTGGTACTCACCATGGAACTGCCTTTCTACCATAGTGATGCCATGGTACGACGTGCACATGTCATGAAGTCCATGAACGGTGGCAACGTGCTACGTATTCACCCGGATGATGCCGCGAAGGCTAAGGTTGAGAACGACGGTATGGTTCGCCTTATCCGCGGTGATGACACGGTGGAGCTAAAAGCGGTGTTGGATGCCGGTGTTCCTGCGGGAACCGTGGTGGCCTTTGCCAGCTATGGCGCACAAGCAGTACAAAAACTCACCGACTGGGATAGCGGCTACCCCGATGTCTCCATTGCATCGATCTGAGTTTTAAATTGAATACTTTGGGGTGATCCTAAGCTGAACCAGGATCATCATAATTGGCTACATGTGAATGTGGCTGTCGGCTTGAAACGGGAAGCGGGCACACGCAATGGCTGAATACATCTCTTCCATTCAAGCGATGGGCGTGGCGTACTTAGGGGATACTCTTTGGGCGCTGGTCTGGACCATCCTGAAAATCGCCGCATTGATTGCGCCGATTCTGTTCTGTGTCACTTATCTGACCTTGGCAGAACGTCGTTTGATCGGCTTTATGCAGATCCGTCTCGGTCCAAACCGGGTGGGTATGTTTGGTATCCTGCAACCTTTGGCGGACGCTGTTAAGCTCTTCGTCAAGGAGACCATGCTACCCAACAAAGCCCATAAGACCATGTTCATCCTGGCACCTATGCTGACCTTTACCACCGCATTGGTCAGTTGGGCTGTGGTACCTTTCTCTCCCGAGTTGGTACTGGCAGATGTCAATGTTGGGGTACTGTTTATCCTGGCGATGTCATCATTAGGTGCGTATGGCGTTCTTTTAGCTGGTTGGGCATCCAACACACGCTATTCACTGCTTGGTGCGTTACGTAGCGCGGCACAGATGATCTCTTATGAGGTCTCCATGGGTTTCACCCTGGTACCTGTGATCATGCTCGCTGGTAGCTTGAACTTAGGCGATATTGTTGAGTCGCAAAAGGATCTCTGGTACGCCTTGCCGTTGCTGCCGGGTTTCTTCATCTTCTTTATCTCCGTCGTTGCTGAAACCAACCGAGCACCGTTTGATTTGCCTGAAGCAGAAGCAGAGCTGGTCTCTGGTTTCTGTACAGAATATTCAGCCATGACTTACGGTATGTTCTTCCTGGGTGAATACGCCAACATCATCATGGTCGCCGTACTGGGTGCCTTGATGTTCTTAGGAGGTTGGTTGCCACCAGTCGAAGCTCTGAGCTTTATTCCCGGTATTGTATGGTTAATCCTCAAGACCGGCGTGTTGATCTTCTTCTTCCTGTGGCTGCGTGCTACCTTCCCCCGTTACCGCTATGACCAATTAATGCGTCTCGGTTGGAAGGTGTTTCTGCCCATCTCACTGGCGTGGATCTTTATTGTCGGCCTAGCCATGCACCTGCTGGATATGGCGTAAGGGGAGTCGATCCAAATGGGTACTTATATGAAACAGATGTTGGCCTCACTGGCCTTACGGGAATTGTGGCAAGGCATGGCAGTGACCCTGCGTTACATGTTCCGGCCCAATATCACCATTCAGTATCCGGAAGAGCGTACACCTTACTCTCCGCGTTTTCGTGGCATCCATGTGCTGCGTCGTTTTGAAAATGGTGAAGAGCGCTGTGTGGCGTGTAAGTTGTGTGAAGCGATCTGCCCCGCTCAGGCCATCTTTATTGAAATTGATACCGATAGCTCAGCAGAAAAACGTTTGACCAAGGTCTATGATATCGACCTGTTCAAATGCATTTACTGCGGCTTGTGTGAAGAGGCTTGCCCGGTTGAAGCCATCGTTATGGGTCCCTACCTTGACGTTGCTTATGAAGACCGAGAAGCCCGCTTCTACAAAAAAGATCAACTCCTGGCCAACGGTGAATCCTGGCGTGCAGAGATTGACGCACGTTTAGATGCCGATGCCAAATACCGCTGAGGAGCGCGCTACATGTTGGTGGACGTCGTCTTCTATCTTCTCTCCGCGATTCTGCTGGTGGCTGCCCTACGGGTGATCACCGCTAAGAACCCGGTCTCCTCGGTGATGTTTTTGGTCTTGGCCTTCTTCACCGCTGCTGGATTGTTCCTGCTTCTCGAAGCGGAGTTTCTAGCGGTCATTCTGGTGATGGTTTATATGGGTGCAGTGGCCATTCTCTTCCTCTTCGTCGTTATGATGTTGGATGTAGATTTTGCCACCCTGCGTAAAGGTGCCCAGGATCACTTGCCCTTAGGTATTGGTGTGGGTGTGGTTGTACTGTTTGAGTTTATTGCAGTGGCAACCAGTATTCATCCTGAAGTACAGGGTGAGGTGGCTGAAAATGTCAACAACACCATGGAGATCGGTAAGATTCTCTACACCAAGTTTTTGTACCCCTTTGAAGTGGCCTCGCTGATTTTGTTGGTGGCTTTGATCGGGGCGGTGGCCTTGGCGCATCGGAAACGTAGTAACGCACGTAAACAAAATATTCCTGACCAGCTTGCCCGTACCCGTGAAGGATCGGTCGCGCTTAAAAAGGTCAATACCGGCGAGGGGGCCTGAACACCATGAGTCTCAATGCCTATCTGGTTCTGGCGGCGATGCTGTTCACCATTGGGGTGTTTGGTATCTTCCTTAACCGCAAAAATGTGATCAGCATCATGATGAGTATCGAATTGATGCTGCTGGCTGTGAACATTAACTTTGTGGCCTTCTCCCACTATCTGCATGATCTGACCGGTCAGATCTTCACCTTCTTCGTGGTCACGGTGGCTGCGGCAGAAGCGGCCATCGGTCTGGCCATTTTGGTGACCTTCTTCCGTAATCGGACCACCATCAACGTGGAGGAGATCGACACCCTCAAGGGTTAATCACCTTGTGGGCCGATCCAGCTGAAGGGACGGCGTAAGAATATGAGCACGTATAAACTCATCGTACTTTTACCACTGCTGGGCTCTGTGATCGCGGGGCTGTTCGGGCGGATTATCGGTGATCGTATGAGTCAGATGGTCACCATTGGGGGCATGGTTCTTTCCCTGTTGCTCTCTATCCAAGCCTTTATGGCCATTGCAGTGGGTGATAGCCCTGCTGTGAGTGAAGTATTTTGGAGTTGGGTCATCTCTGGGGAGTTCCAGGTTACCTTGGGTGTCCTGGTGGACCGGTTAACCGCAGTGATGTTAATTGTGGTGACAGGTGTTTCCACATTGGTCCACATCTACTCCGTTGGGTATATGCAGGATGATCCGGATAATCCCCGGTTCTTCAGCTACCTTTCACTGTTTACGTTTGCCATGCTGATGTTGGTCACGTCCCCCAACTTCCTGCAACTGTTCTTTGGTTGGGAAGGCGTGGGTTTGGCCTCGTATCTGCTCATTGGTTTCTGGTTCAAAAAAGAGTCGGCCTGCAACGCGGCGATCAAGGCCTTCTTGGTCAACCGTGTAGGTGACTTTGGCTTTGCACTGGGTGTTCTGGCGATCTTCTTGATCTTCGGTACGCTGGATTATGAAGCGGTCTTTGGTATGGCCGGTCGTGGTGAGTTTAACCAGACCATGGAGTTTTTGGGTTTTGAGTTCTACACCGTCACCCTGATCTGTCTGTTACTCTTTCTGGGTGCCATGGGTAAGTCAGCCCAGCTGTTTTTGCACACGTGGCTGCCTGACGCCATGGAAGGTCCAACACCGGTTTCAGCACTGATTCACGCCGCAACCATGGTGACTGCAGGTGTCTTCTTGGTGTGTCGTGCTTCCCCACTCTTTGAGCTCTCTGAGTTTGCCTTGGCCGTGGTGACCATTCTTGGTGCCTTGACTGCATTCTTTGCCGCCACTGTGGGTATGGTCCAAAATGATATTAAACGGGTGGTTGCTTACTCTACCTGTTCTCAGTTGGGCTACATGTTCTTTGCCGCTGGTGTTTCAGCTTACGCGGCTTCCATGTTCCACCTGATGACACACGCTTTCTTTAAAGCGTTGCTGTTCCTCGGTGCTGGTGCCGTAATCTATGCCATGCACCATGAGCAGGATCTGCGGAAAATGGGCGGTTTGTGGAAAAAGATTCCACTGACGTACGCTTTAATGATGATCGGTACCTTAGCCTTAACAGGTTTCCCAGGATTAGCCGGTTATTATTCAAAAGATGCCATTTTAGAGTCTGCCTACGCCGCCAATACCCTGACCGGAACCTTTGCTTTCTGGATGGGTATTCTGGCCGCGGGTATGACCACCTTCTATAGCTTCCGTCTCATCTTCATGGCTTTCCATGGTAAGCCAAAAGATGAACACGCTTTTGATCACGCCCATGAAGCCCCTTGGTTTATGCGTGGTCCTAACCTGATTCTTGCGGTCGGTGCTGTTATCGCCGGTTGGGCGGGTTATAAGCTGGGTATTATCTCAGACGGATGGTTTAAAGAAGCCATTGTACTGGCACCTGGTCACGATGCATTGGCCAATGCCCACCATGTTCCTAAGTGGGTTGTAAATTTACCGTTTGTTATGTTTCTGATTGGTCTGGTCCTGGCGATTATCATGTATGTCGTCAAGCCTTCATTGCCTGCAACCATGGCTGAAGCGTTCCCCAGAGCTTATCAGTTCCTGCTCAACGCTTGGTATTTCGACAAGATGTACGACAAGCTGTTAATTCAGCCAGCCAAGTGTCTGGGTAGAGGTCTTTGGAAAACCGGTGATGAAACCATTGTTGATGGTTACGGTGTCAACGGTTGGGCTCGGACCCTGGGTCGTTGGGGTGCTTCGCTACGGCGTATGCAGTCTGGCTATGTCTACCACTACGCCTTCGCCATGTTTGTTGGCGTACTGGCCCTGGCTACCTTCTACAGCTAAGGTCCGATTAAGGAACCATTAAAGGGGATGCTTCAATCATGCTGAGCCTTCTAACTTTCCTGCCCTTGATCGGCGCACTGGCGATTCTCGCTTTTGTGGACCGTGAACGTGCTGATCTGGCACGTCTGGCGGCCTTGGGAATCTCTGTTGTTACCCTGATCATTTCATTGATCCTGTATGGCAGTTTTGATCCAAGTACCCACGAATTCCAGTTTGTTGAGGAGTTTGCGTGGTTACCTGCACTGGGCATTCACTACCGTATGGGTGTGGATGGCATTAGCTATCCCTTTGTGATGCTTACCGCCCTATTGACGCCAATCTGTCTGTTGGCCTCATGGGAGAGCATTCAGAAACGGGTTAAAGAATACATGGCCGCTTTCCTGGCACTGGAAAGTTTTGTCATCGGTGTATTCTGCGCGCTGGACTTTGCCCTGTTCTATGTGCTGTGGGAAGCAATGCTGATCCCCATGTTCTTAATCATCGGTGTTTGGGGTGGTAAGAACCGGGTTTATGCAGCCATGAAGTTCTTCCTCTACACCTTGGCTGGTTCGGTATTGATGTTGATCGCTATGATCAGCCTCTACTTTACCGCTGGGACCTTCTCCATTCCGGAGTTGATGAACGTCCAATTGCCCTTTAACTACCAGATGTGGTTGTTCCTGGCCTTCTTTATCGCCTTTGCGGTGAAGGTGCCCATGTGGCCCGTACACACCTGGTTGCCTGATGCGCACGTGCAAGCACCAACGGCGGGTTCCGTCATCCTGGCTGGTATTTTGTTGAAGATGGGTGCCTACGGCTTCCTACGCTTCTCACTACCAATCCTGCCAGATGCCTCCCGTTACATGGCAGATTTCATTTTCATTCTCTCTCTGGTCGCCATTGTCTACACCGCATTGGTCGCACTGGTTCAGACTGATATGAAGAAACTGATTGCTTACTCATCTGTTTCGCATATGGGTTTTGTTACCATCGGTATCTTTGCCTTTAATCAGCAGGGTATTGAGGGCAGCATTCTGCAGATGATTAACCACGGTATTGTTTCAGGCGCACTGTTCCTGATTGTTGGTGTCATCTATGACCGGTTGCATACCCGCGAGCTCTCCAAATTTGGCGGTCTTGCCTTACGTATGCCCATCTATGCTGTGATCTTTATGCTCTTCACCATGGCTTCTGTGGGTCTGCCAGGAACCAATGGCTTTATCGGTGAGTTCTTGATCTTAATGGGTGCTTTCCTCGCCAACACGGCGGTGGCCTTTGTGGCGGCAACGGGTTTGGTGTTGGGTGCAGCCTACATGCTTTGGCTCTACAAACAGGTTATGTTTGGTGAGATCGTGCATGAAGAGAATAAAAAGCTACTGGATGTTAATGCACGGGAAATTGCACTGTTCGTTCCTTTGATGATTCTGGTGCTGTGGATTGGTTTTTATCCCAATCCGTTCCTGGATGCTTTCCACGCTTCTGTGGGTCATCTTGTGGAGCAGGTTCAGGTTGTTAAGACCGGAGCTATTACCCAAGCGGTTGCGGCTCACTGAGCCGATATTAAGTAAGCGTGTCCTTACGCGGAATTGAACTCAATTCCATGCGTGATGAATTGGAGCGAATGTGACCATGGCGATTCAACTGCCCGATATTAACCTCGCCCTTATGCTGCCTGAGATCCTGATCTCTTTGGTGGCCATGGGACTGCTTCTAGCCAGTGCTTGGTGGGAGGGCACCGATGGTGTTCGCCGGATCCGACGCATTGCCGCTGGTAGCCTGCTGTTGGCCATGCTTCTGACCCTGCTTAGTGTGGGTGCAGAAGATACCAGTACCTTTGATGGCATGTTTGTCAACGATCGTTTGACCGCCTTTATGAAGGTCATGCTCTATATTGCCACGCTCTTCCCCATGGTGATCTCTTGGGAATACCTGGAAAAGAGCAAAGTGGGCAATGGTGAGTATTATGTACTCTCCCTGTTTGCCGCACTGGGCGGTATGTTGATGATCAGCAGTGGCAGTTTTATGATGCTCTATCTGGGTATCGAACTGATGTCACTCTCCATCTACGTGCTGGCAGCATTCAAACGTGATCGGATTCAATCCAACGAAGCGGGCTTGAAGTACTTTTTGTTGGGTTCCATGGCTTCCGGTATTCTGCTCTATGGCATCTCCTTGATCTACGGTGTGACGGGTAGTGTCGATTTTGCAGCCATTACCGCTTACCTGCACGATGCTCAACAGGCAGGTCCTGCATTAACCATGGGTTTGATTTTGGTTATTGCTGGTCTCTCCTTTAAAATTGCCGCTGCTCCTTTCCATATGTGGGCACCGGATGTTTATGAAGGGGCTCCAACCTCTGTGACAGCTTTCATGGCGGCGATGCCAAAAATCGCAGCCTTTGCGGTGCTGTTCCGGGTTTTGGCGGACACCTTCGGTTCCATGCACAATATCTGGGGCCCTATCCTTGTGCTGCTGGCCATTCTCTCAATGGCGGTAGGCTCTTTGGCGGCCTTGGGGCAGAGCAACATTAAGCGTCTGTTGGCGTACTCCTCCATTGGTCATGTTGGGTATGCACTGATCGGTTTGGCGGTAGGTAACGAGATGGGCTATAAGTCTGTCTTGGTGTATCTGACCATCTATATCTTTATGAATGTCGGTGCTTTTGCACTTATCCTGGCCTTGAATAAAGAAGGTTTTGGGGATGAGATCGACGACTATAAAGGTCTCTCTGCCAAGCGTCCTGGGTTGGCCTTGTTGATGGGTATCTTCATGTTCAGCATGGCAGGTATTCCGCCCCTTGCAGGGTTTATGGCCAAACTGCAGATCTTCATGGCCGCTGTTGATGCCCATATGTACACCGTTGCGATCTTAGGTGTGCTGTTTAGTGCCGTCTCTGCTTACTACTATCTGCGCATTATTAAGACCATGTACTTTGACGAAGCTGAGCGTGAGTTCGATATGACGATCGATTTCCCCAGCCGTGCCATCGTTGGTCTTAGCGGTGTATTGATTGTAATCTGGGGTATTCTACCGGGTTCACTCATTGCTACCGCAACAGCGACTATCAAAGCTTTTATGTAAGCGGGAAGATGTGTATTGGAAAAGGGGATGGTGATTTCACCATCCCCTTTTTGTTGTTAGCCTAACTGAATGTTTCCTCATGACTTTGACCCCCACAGCTGCGTCAGAAGCGCTTCAGCATGAACTGATTGAGATGGCTAAAGCTCACCAAGGTTGGTTGAGTTTTCATCAGTTTATGTCACACGCGTTGTACCATCCCATCCATGGCTATTACATGCGTAAGTATGCGCGTTTGGGTAAAGAGGGTGATTTCACCACTGCGCCAGAGATGACCTCTCTTTTTGGTGAGCTGCTGACACTGCAGTTCATAGAGGTATGGCAACGTATGGGTTCCCCCGGATTCTTCTCTATGATGGAAGTTGGGGCGGGTAGTGGCAAACTGGCGGTAGATGTCTTAAAAACTGCTGAAAAATTTCCACCGTTTTATGAAGCACTCTCTTTGATTATCTTGGAGAAAAGTCCAGATTTTCGCTGTGTGCAGGCCAAAACGTTGGAACAAGGTAAGGTCAACCTGAGTAAAGTGCGTTGGGTGCAGGATATCGAAAGCTGGGAGCAAGAGGGGGCGTTCCATGGTGTTGTTTATGGCAACGAAATTTTGGATGCCTTTCCGGTTCAATGGATCGAACAGACAGAAGAGGGTTTAAAAGAGGTTGCAGCACACTGGGATGGCACACAGTGGTCAGAGCGCCTTATTGAACCGACAGACCGTGCATGGGCAGATTATTTTACCTCACGTGACATTGAACTGGATGTCGGTATGCGCACAGAGTTTTGTTTAGATGCTCAAGCGTGGGTACAAAAGGTCTCTAACAATCTTGCACAGGGTGCCCTGCTATTCATTGATTATGGCTACGTTGCTAAAGATTACTATCAAAGCGGGTTACCCCACGGCACGTTAATGGCGCACCATCGCCATGAACGTATTATGGACCCATGGTTGGTGCCTGGGGATATGGATTTGACCGCTCATGTTGATTTTTCAGCCATGTCGACAGTGGGGCGCGAACAGGGTATGGATCTGTTGGGATTTACCACTCAGGGTTGGTTTCTTATGGGGTTAGGCATTCTGCAGAGGTTAGAGCAGGTGATTAAAGCCGATACCAACAGTGAACGTGTTACTCAGCTACGACATACGGTTTCACGCTTGATTATGCCCGACGCTATGGGAGAACGTTTTAAGGTGTTGGCCATGGGCCGTGGCTTAGGTGAAGATCCACTGGCAGGCTTCTCTATGAAGGACCAAAGCCACCGTCTGTAGGGGATATGCTTGAAACCGCTTTACCCACAGGTTCTTACAGGTTAAAGTTTACCCTTTGAAAATCCATGATGAGAAAAGGGAGATGGCCTGCGTTTGCTTGTGCCATTTCTTTAGTCTGTACATCGTTTATAGCGTTAGGAGTTCAGTACCATGGGCTTGATGGAAGGGAAACGGGGCATCATTTTCGGGGTTGCCAACGACCGGAGTATTGCCTGGTCCATAGCCGAGGCCTGCAAGCGTGAAGGGGCTGAAGTCGCCATGACCTACTTGGGTGATGCCATGGCCAAGCGGGTGGTACCATTGGGTGAAAAATTAGGTGCTGCTTTCACCATGTCCTGTGATGCCACTGACGATACCGATGTGCAAGCTGTGATCGATGAATCAGCCAAGCATTGGGATGGTATCGACTTTATTGTGCACTCTGTGGCATTTGCCAAAAAAGAGGAGCTCAAAGGTAAGTTCTACGATACCTCCAAAGAGGGTTTTCAACTGGCTATGACAGCCTCGGTCTACTCCTTGGTTTCCATGTGCCGGGCCGCTGAGCCACGTTTAACCGATGGCGCAGGTATCCTAACACTCTCTTATCTTGGCGCTGAACGGGTACTACCCCACTACAATGTGATGGGTGTTGCCAAAGCTGCATTGGAAGCGAGTGTGCGCTATTTGGCGGTAGATATGGGTGGCCGCGGTATTCGTGTTAATGCCATTTCTGCGGGTCCTATCCGTACCTTGGCTGCAGCGGGTATCTCTGACTTTAAAGAGATTTTGAACTGGAATAGAGATAACTCCCCCATGCGCCGTAATATCAGCCAGCAGGAAGTGGGCGAAGCTTCGTTGATGTTCCTCTCTTCCATGGGTTCAGGGGTTTCTGGTGAAGTCATGCATGTCGATGCAGGCTACCATGTTGTGGGTATGCGGGCTGTTCCTGAATAATGGACGCTAAAGAATCGTAATTTCCAAGGGGGTTGGCGCTGTGCCGACCCCTTTGCTGTTTAAGACCAACGTTTAAAAGTGGGTTGCATCATGGCAGGCAGTCAATTTGGTACCCTGTTTCAAGTTAGTACCTTTGGTGAGAGCCACGGCTTGGCATTAGGGGGCATTGTCGATGGGTGTCCGGCAGGGTTGTCCCTGAGTGAAGAGGACCTGCAAGGGGATTTAAACCGTCGTCGTCCGGGTCAAAGCCGCTTTACCACCCAGCGCCAGGAGAAGGATCAGGTTAAGATTCTCTCAGGTGTGTTTGAAGGTAAAACCACGGGTACACCGATTGGCTTTATCATTGAGAACAGTGATCAACGCTCTAAAGATTACAGTGAGATCAAAGATAAATTCCGTCCGGGACATGCGGACTTCACCTATTGGCGGAAGTATGGTAACCGCGATTATCGTGGAGGTGGGCGCAGCAGTGCCCGCGAGACTGCCATTCGGGTTGCAGCAGGGGCTATTGCCAAAAAACTGCTTAAGCAGGCATGTGGTATCTCTATACGGGCTGCCCTGACGGGTATGGGGCCGGTGGATATTGATCCAAGCCGGTGGGATTGGGCCGAAACAGAGAACAACAGTTTCTTCTGCCCAGATCCTGGTTCTGTTGCAGCCTTGGAAACGTATCTGGATAAGATCCGTAAAGCGGGTAACTCCGTCGGTGCTTTGCTGGAAGTGCATGCGGAAGGGCTACCTGCTGGTTTGGGTGAGCCAGTGTTTGATCGTTTGGATGCGGATTTGGCCAAAGCCGTGATGTCGATCAACGCGGTTAAGGGGGTGGAGATTGGTGCAGGTATGTCCAGTGCACGGGCTACCGGTGTGGAGTTTGCCGATGAAATGCGCCCAGGAGATGATGCCCAGCACCCCGAGTTTATGCGTAACAATGCTGGGGGTATTCTCGGGGGTATCTCGACGGGACAACCCATAGTTATCCGTTTTGCCATTAAGCCTACCAGCTCCATTTTGGTCCCGCGTCAATCGGTAGACAAATATGGACAAGCCTGCGAGGTGGTGACCAAAGGTCGGCACGATCCCTGTGTAGGGATCCGCGCGGTTCCCATTGCAGAAGCCATGGTGGCCATGACACTGGCGGATCATTGGATGAAATGGCGTGCCAGTAGCCCGCTTGGATAAGGCTATTAAACCGCAGTTGTGTTCATTGGTCATATGGACCAAAAAGAACATAGATGGGTGGCACGTTAACGCCACATGAATCATTATCTCGTTGTATCAGTCATTGAGAAAAGATTGTCTAAGATCTTTAAAATAAAGATCTAAATCCTACCACATACCAGCTTATAGATCGGTCATACCACCATGGAAATCACTATCGACAAACTTGCTTCTGGTGGATCCGGCCTCGGCTTTCACGAGGGTATGGCTATTTTTGTACCCAACACGGCGCCCGGTGATGTGGTTGAGGTTGAAATTAAAAGTAAGCGTAAGCGCCACGCCCATGCCGAGCTGGTTAAAATCATTACCCCCAGTCCTAAACGTACTGAGCCTCTGTGCCCCGTTTATGAACAGTGTGGGGGGTGTCAGCTACAGCACCTGGATGCCCCAACAAGAAATGACTATAAAGCCGCGGTTGTTAAAGAGGCCCTTGAGCATATTGCCAAGTTTGAAAACCCACCCATGCAGCCCCTGTTACCGGGTGAGCCTGAAACCCAGTATCGACGTCGGTGTGGTCTAAAGATCCGTTGGGTACGGGATCATGCTGTGGTGGGTTTTTTCCAAACAGCCACCAAGCGCATTGTGGATCTGCCCGGCTGTCCGGTGTTACACCCGACACTGGAAAAGATGATTGAACCTATTCGCCAATTGGTGGGTAAGTTGAGCGTGCGCGAGCGGCTCCCTCAGGTAGATCTAAGCTGCGGTGATGAAGGTCTTGGCATGATTATCCATGTCTTGAGAAAACTCTCTGCTAAAGATAAAGAGATCCTTCAGAACTTTGCGGAAGAAAATAAGATTGATCAAGTGTGGATTCAGTGGGGCCGGCGGGATGATCTCATTGCCTTTATTGACAATGAACCTATGCGCTATAGCCCGGATGGTGAAGCTACCCTCAAGTTTATGCCAGGTGACTTCACCCAAGCCCACTTTGAACAGAACCGCCAACTGGTGGATCTGGTGCTTGAGTGGGTGGGTAAGGGTGAGCGGGTTCTTGATCTGTTCTCTGGCATAGGTAACTTTACCTTGCCGTTAGCCCGTCAATTTAAACGGGCTACAGGCTATGAAAGTTATGAACCTGCTGTCAAACGGGGACGTAGTAATACCATGGCGCACCCTTCGGTCACCTTTAAGACGGTTGATCTATTTGATGAGACGGCGCTTAAAGGATTACCCTTGGCTGATGTAGATGCCTTGGTGGTGGATCCGCCCAGAGATGGTGCCGCTAATTTGGCCAAGCAGATCCATGCGGATGGAGGACCAGAGACCATTGTTTGGGTCTCTTGCGATCCTGCAACCTTTGCCCGTGATGCGCTCATTTTATGTTCCGGGGGGTATCAGCTGGAAAAAGTTAAACCGCTGGATATGTTCCCCATGACCAGTCATGTGGAGCTGATTGCCCGGTTCACAAAAACGGGGGCTTAATCCGCTCTCTGCTCAAGTTTTTGTTTAAACCACTTCTGGTTATCGGTTTTGGCAAAACGTTCTTCAGCCTCTGCGGCAAGGGATGTTTCCCGCCAAAACCGATAACGGTTTTCAGCGATGGGTATACGCTGTAAAACGGTTTGTCGCATGGCCCCAAATACCTCAACAACTTCTCCCCAGCCTGGTTCCAACCACCGTTCAATACGCTCTTTAAGTAAGCGGGAGAGGGAAGGGCTCAACCCCCCAGTGCTGACACCAACCGTTACATCACCCCGTCGCACCACCGCTGGTACAATAAAGCCACTGACCTCAGGACCATCAGCAGAGTTGCATAATAGACCCTTCTGGGCGCACAATAGTGCGATTTGCCGGTTACGTTCGGCCTCTCCAGTGGCGGCGAAGACCAGTGCCCAGGGTTGTTCTAAGATCTTCGGATCAAACGCTTGTGCTAGGTGGGTGACTAAACCAGTTTGTACATGCGTGGTCATATCTGCACAGATCTGTGGGGCCATAACAGTCAGCTGGGCACCACTGGGCAATAAGCTACGCAGTTTACGCTGGGCCACTTTGCCACCGCCAATGACCAATACCGGGCGACCGGTTAAAATTAGTTCTGCCATATAGTGGGCCATGATCTCTCCTTATGGGGATGGTATGGCGTTAAGGAATATCTGAAGCAATGTCCGAAGAAAAGAAGATCATCATCCGTGGTGCCCGGGAACACAACCTGAAAAACATCAACCTGGAGATGCCCCGTAATGCCCTTACGGTGATTACCGGTGTTTCAGGCTCGGGTAAATCCTCTCTAGCTTTTGATACCCTTTCTGCAGAAGGGCAACGACGCTATGTAGAGTCGCTTTCGGCCTATGCACGCCAGTTCTTGAGTCTACAGAACAAACCGGATGTGGATGCCATTGAGGGGTTAGCCCCCAGTATCTCTATTGAGCAAAAATCCACGTCTAAAAATCCCCGCTCCACGGTGGGGACCGTGACCGAGATCTATGATTACCTGCGCCTGCTCTATGCCCGTGTGGGTCGCCCCTATTGCTACGGTTGTGGTCGACCAATTGAAAGTCAAACCATCAGCCAAATGGTTGATGCGGTTATGGGGCTGCCAGAACGGACCCGTTTGCTGCTACTCGCACCCATTGTACGGGGACGTAAAGGGGAGTACAAAAAAGAGCTGTTAGAGCTACAAAAACAGGGCTTTACACGAGTTGTAATCGATGGTGAGACCTATGATCTAGGGGATACACCAACCCTGAATAAAAAGGTAAAACACACCATTGAGGTGTTGGTGGATCGTCTGGTTGTGAAGACAGGTATTCAAACCCGGATGGCTGACTCACTGGAAACAGCATTGCGTTTGACCGATGGCATCGCACGGGTAGAGACGGTGGGTGAGGAGAAGAAGGATTGGCTTTTTTCAGAGAAAAATGCCTGCATTCACTGCAATATCTCCTATCCGGAGATTGAGCCACGTCTCTTCTCCTTCAACAACCCTTTTGGTGCATGCCCCAGTTGTGATGGTTTGGGAACACAAGAGTTTTTTGATCCTGAACTGATTGTACCCAACCCTGATCTTTCTATGCGTGAAGGTGCCATTGCGCCATGGGCCAAACCTACCCAGCGTATTGCGCAGGAGTCACTCTATACCTTGGCGGAACACTTTGGGGTGGATGTCAACTTGGCTTGGAAGGATTTGCCGGAAACCTTTAAAGATATTGTGCTCTACGGTTCTGGGGAAGAGAAGGTTAAATTCCGTTGGAAGGGCTTCCGGCGGGCCCGTACGGTGCATCGCCCTTGGGAAGGGGTAGCCCATACCCTGGAACGTCGGTATTTAGAAACACAATCTGAAGATCAACGTGAGCAATATCGCCAGTATCGTAATGCCACCCCCTGTACAGCCTGTGAAGGGCAACGACTCCGTAAAGAGGCCCTCCACGTTAAAGTGGGGTCTGAGAATTTGGCGGGCTTTACGGCCTTACCCCTACGAGAGGCCCAACGCTACACCGAAGATCTGGATCTGACACCAAGAGAACGGGCCATTGCCGAACGTATTCTAAAAGAGGTCACAGACCGGTTAAACTTCCTTATTGCCGTGGGGTTGGACTATCTAACCCTGGATCGAACCGCTTCAACCCTATCGGGGGGGGAGAGTCAGCGTATACGTTTGGCCAACCAAATTGGTTCCGGCTTGGTGGGCGTACTCTATATTTTGGATGAGCCCTCCATCGGTTTGCATCAACGTGATAACCAACGACTGTTGGATACCCTGGTACGTTTAAGGGATTTGGGCAACACCGTGGTTGTTGTGGAGCATGATGAAGATGCCATTCGTACCGCAGACTATGTGGTCGATATGGGCCCCGGTGCTGGTGAACATGGGGGGCAGATTGTCGCGGCGGGTACGCCCCAAGAGATTATGGACCATGCTGATTCCCTGACCGGCCACTATCTTAATGGTATACGCACCATCCCTGTGCCCGAGCAGCGGCGCCAGGTGGATCGCACACGACAGATCACCCTGGAGAAAGTGGCAACCCACAACTTGCAAGAGGTAACCACCCATATACCTGTTGGTTTGTTGACCTGTATTACCGGTGTCTCTGGATCGGGAAAATCCTCTTTGGTGTTGGATACCCTCTATCCTGCCCTGGCCCAACGTCTGCACAATGCCAAGGTCACCAGTGGTCTTTTTGAGTCCATTGAAGGGCTCGATCAACTGGATAAAGTGATCCATATGGATCAAACGCCTATTGGCCGTACACCGCGTTCTAACCCTGCCACCTATACCGGTTTGTTTACCCCCATACGTGAACTGATGGCTGCGACGGAAGAGGCCCGAGCCCGTGGTTATAAATCGGGTCGTTTCAGCTTTAATGTCAAAGGGGGGCGGTGCGAGGCCTGCTCAGGAGATGGGTTGGTTAAAATTGAGATGCACTTTCTGCCAGATATCTTTGTTGAGTGTGATGTCTGCCATGGGGCCCGATACAATCGGGAAACCCTGGAGGTTCACTACAAGGGTAAGAACATTGCAGAAGTGCTCAATATGACCATTGATGAGGCTTTGGAATTTTTTCAGGCTCATCCCCCCATTCGTAGCCGCTTACAGACATTGATGGATGTGGGATTGAGCTATATGCGTTTGGGTCAGTCCGCAACAACGCTCTCTGGGGGTGAAGCACAACGGGTTAAGATCGCCCGTGAACTCTCTAAACGTTCCACCGGTAAAACACTCTATATCCTGGATGAACCAACCACCGGCTTACATTTTGATGATATCCGAAAATTGGTTGAGGTGCTGCAACGCTTGGTTGAAGCAGGCAATACTGTGGTTGTGATTGAACACAACCTGGATGTGATCAAAACCGCAGACTGGATTATTGACCTTGGCCCGGAGGGGGGTAGCCATGGTGGGCGGATCCTTATTGAGGGGCAGCCTGAACAGGTTGCCGCCTGTGAAGACTCCTGGACAGGGCGCTACCTAAAACCCTTTTTGGCTGATGTCTCATAATCCTTTTACCTGCTCTGAACCTTTAGGCATTGGCCAGCTAGGGGGGCATCGTCAACAGCAGCCCTGTACACCCTTTATGCCTGATGAATAACCAGTTGGGTATAGGGTATCTTCCAACCTTGCTCAATGGCACGCTCAACGGCCAGTTGTTGTAAATCGCGATAGGTATGGGGGTAGTATTGGGCAGCCTGACCTGTAAACTGCGCAAAGATGCGGTAATCCAGGGAGGAGTCGGCAGCACGGTCAAAGTGTACGGAGAGATCTAAAAAGGCTTCGCCATAACGTGCCTGCAAGCCCTGGCGTACACTCTGGGCCAGTTGTCGGGGAATATCCGTGGTGCTGGTGGTGAGATGTTGATAGTCCACCCCAAACCGGGTTTCTACCCCAAACCCTTTGGATAAGTTCACGGGGTTGGTGGCCAAGAAGGGTGTGATGCCATAGCGTTTTTCTGCACCACCTTCCAAACGTACCCGTACTTGCTCATCGGTAATTTGAATGACCTCTCCATAGAGACCATCCTTTAACAGCACATACTCCCCCATGGCACAGGGAAACCAAGCCTCATCTTCATCATAAAGACGTGAACGTAGGTTGAGTAAAGCGGATAGAGGGACCAACAGGGTTTCCCCCTGAATACAGGGGTTACGTAAGGTGGTATAGAGATTAAGGCTGGCTACTTCCCACGGTAGGTTTTTATAGAGAATACGCTCCCCCTCCCTGACCTCCCCAAAATTAAGCAGTAGGCGGACCTCCTCCACATAGCGGGGGATAGAGGTACGCAAAACCCAAATAACCGCGACAACAACCAGTATGGCCACTGCCTGCATGGCCCGGTCACCACGCAGGTTAAAGATGTAAAACATCGCAATAATGGAAAATAAAACGGCAATGCTCTGATAGCTAAATGCCATAACACGCTGAATTTTTAACTTGTGCTGGCTACGACCCCGAATGCATAGGCGTAACAGTGAACGCAGGAGACGCATGACAAGATACACAGTCAGTGCGGCCCCCAGCGCCAGGGCCAGGGTTAACCCGCGCCCCATCAAAAATTCATGCAGTTTTTCTCCAACACTCTTCTCTTTTTTTGCCGCAGCTTGTTCCAGGTTAGAGAGCTGCACCCGATCGACTTCCAACAGGTGTGTGTGGGTCTTTAATTGTACCTGCCAAGCTTGAGCGACCTGTTTAAAGCGGGTTTGTGTACCCGTGCTTAACCCCTTCATACGCCCTTTATTCAGATGCTCTAGGGCCTTTTGTACAACAGCGATGCGTTCTTGATGAAAGAGAATCCGTTTGCTTAAGGTATCGCGCATGCGCTGTTGTTCTGTCATTTTGCGCAGTTCGCTCATAATGGGCTGTACGATCTCCAACAGCTCACTTTGCCAATCAAACTTTTTCTTCTCCCCATCGCCCTCTAAACGCGCTAGGGTCTCGCCCCCCGTAACAATTAACTCAAATGCCTTCTCTTGTTCCAAAATATGTTTTTGTGTGTCATCCAACTGAGCGCGTAGTTGTGCTTTTCTTTTATCGGTCTTAGCCTGCTTTAATGCCTGTTCTTGCTGGATCAAGCGCTGCTGACGCAAAGATAGATCTTGATGGATATCGTTGAGTTTAAGCAGGCGGTTTTGATCATCTGACTGGGCCAGTGATGCACTGGGTAGGCATAGAACAAAAAGGATGAGCAAAAAACGCAACATGGGTATCCACTTTCTATGAAAACAAAGGACCATTGGCTTTGCTGAGCCACTGCTGACGGGCAATGATTTGATGACTAATTCGGTTTTCATGACGTCCACTGCGACCGGAATACCAAAGATGAACATCATCCTCCCCGTTGGCCATGGTAAAGCTGGAGCGATAAAGCGTCTGCTCAGCCCAGGGTGGGGCATCAAAAGGGGAGAGTAAGGGGCGTCGCCCACATTTCCACCTTTTGGGGTCGGTGCTTCGTAATAAGAATAACCGATTGGGTCCACCACCCAGAGGATCGGCCTGGATCACCATAAAAAAGTGGTTGGTCTGGGCATCCCACACCACATCGACATGAGAAGGTGTATAACCGGGTAGGGTTAATGCAACGGGTTCGGGATCTTGCCAGTGAATACCATCGGTACTACGCCACCACTCCAACCGTCGACCATCACTAATATTGACCGACCACATCCAGATCTCGTCTTTATGAAATAAAAAAGCGGGAGAACGTATGGTTTGGTAGGGCAGGGTTAAGATCCGTTCCGCTGTGCTCCACTCTACCCCATTTTGGGATCGCATATGCATCAACCCCTGCTGATCACCCCGCTCGGTATGCAGATAATAAAGCCATAACTGTTGTTTTTGTGGATGATAAAACCAGTCAGGATCAGCGTGAAAACCCTGTTTTGGGGTTTGTACCAGGGGATTCCTTAAACCCGGTGGTGGTTGCCACTGCTCCCCATTGTGACTGACCAATACCGATGGATTCTCCACTTGATCATCTAAAAAGGGGTAGGGGGTTGTGACCATCCAAAATCGATATCCTTGCCAAGGGGTTACAAAATCCAAAACATCAGGATGGGTAACCTGACCCGATCCATCATAAGTGGGGGTAAGGATGGGTTGAGCCATGTGGGGTAAGGCCGATGGCAAATGCATACGGCGACTGACGCGGTTCCAAAGCTGTTGCAAACGCCAATGCATGGTAAATATCCTACTCCAACCAAAAAATTTAACCAAACTCTAGCAATCTTAGGCCCTCAGGTGTGATTGTGCCATGGTCCAAGCCCTATCTCATCTGGTAAGGTACCCAAACACAGACAGATCATCCTTATAATCCATAGCCCTGAGTATGCAAGGAAAGCGTCGCGTGAAACTTGAAATAGAAGCACAACGGGATGAGCAGAATGATCTATGGATTACCACCTGTACGCTTTTTCCGAAACTGCGTATCACCGGTCACTCAGACACGGAACTAAGAAAAAAATGGCATCAGGCTATTATTCCTCTGCTTATTAAGAGGCAACAGGAAGCACAGCAATCCTCTTCCATGAGCAATGCAACCAAGTTGCGGGATTGGGATATGGCCCGTAAAAAAGCCCGCCCTCGTGCCTGCCGTGCTGGGCAAAACCGACTGGCTGCATCTGAAGCCAAACGGCCAACGCAAGACCCGGTCTATGAGTTGATCATCCATTATCAGTGATGATATCTCGTACGTTATACAGATACCTGCCTATAAAAGGATACTGTGTATAAGATACGCATGTTATTTCATCACATGAGAGGGTTTAGCACCGACATACACCAAAGATGTGCACATATACTGTGCGTAGGATAAAGAAGAGCATGATGTATGATGTGTACTAGCTTGATGACATAAGCAACACCATACGCATAAAAAAACGCCCGTCACACAGACGGGCGTTTTTTTATGGTGGATGCAAGAGCGTCTAATCAGCTCTTTTTCTTACGGGATTTACGTAGTTTCTCTCCCAATCCAGCATCAATGGCCAGTTTACGGCGTTTGGCGGAATAGTCGGGGGAAACGACGGGGTGGTTTGAGGGCAGATCAAACATATTCCGGTAGGTGTCCAGATCCATGTTATGAGAGCGGGTCAGGTGACCTTTCAGGGTCTTGCATTTTTTGGCGCAGACCAAGCAGGTTACAAATTCATCGCTCACACTTTCTGCAACAGGAACCGCTGGCTCAGGCTTGGTATTCGCTGGCGCAGCCTCTTCAACCGGGGCAGGTTCAGGCTGAGAGGTCGGCTGAGCGGCGACCGGTGCGGGTGCCGCTACAGAAATGTCACTCGCTGGGGTCAAACTGTTCAAGGAGGTGTGTACCTCTTTGATAAATTGAGGAATTTCACGGGCGGTTATGGAGTTGTTGCTCACAAAAGCTTCAACAATCTCTGCAGTTTTCTGGACCAGATCCGACATCTCAAACACTCCTACATACAGACAAAAACACCATTTAAGTCAATAAAAGGAACAGTTAGAGCCGCAAATACCCAACTTGTCATGAAAGGGCTGTGCAAGAATGTTCCCGGCACGTTCACCATGGTATATCCAATGATCTACCCAATTGATGCTTAAAGCATCCATGGATCTTTATGAAGAACCAAAATAGGTATAAGCCATGATTTAGGGCCGACTGGTACAAACCACGGGTCATGATATACAACGGTGTTGCTCAGTCTAATGGTAACCGATCATTTAAGATCGTAAAGACGGAGAAACATGTAAATCCTATAACATGTATTTTTGTTTTACCAAGACAAAATCGAAAAATAGATATAATTGTTTCGATTATTAACAGATGTAGCTCATGTAAAATGTATAATGATCTTATATAAATTCTTTTTTTTAATGTATGATCTGTATTTTTTTAGAAAGACTATAAGGGAAGAACAATTTGAATTTATTTAAAAAACCCCCCTGCCTAAGCAGGGGGGTTTAGATAATAAAAGTATTTTTAGTTTGATTGAAGCATTTATTACGATGCTTCAATCAAACTCGCATAGTCAGTTGCACTAAGCAACGCATCGATCTTGGCAGGATCAGCTGGTTTTACACGTAACATCCAACCTTTGCCGTATGGATCTTCATTGACCAATTCAGGTGCATCAGCCAGATCTTCGTTAATGGCTACAATTTCACCAGTAATAGGTGCAAACAGATCAGATGCAGCTTTGACAGATTCTACAACACCAAATGTACCATCTGCTTCCAGCGTATCTTCAGGTTGGGGAAGTTCAACAAACACCACATCCCCAAGCTGATCGGCGGCAAAACGGGTGATACCAATGACCACCTCATCCCCCTCTTTACGTACCCATTCATGTTCTTTGGTATAGTTCAGTTCCTGAGGAATGGACATCCTGCTCTCCCAGACAGAAAAAGGTGGTAGGTGCTGTTCGCAACCCAAGTGTAGGATCTTTACAAAAGCTGATTTCAGCCGCTCATAGAGTGGCTAAAATGGTCGGTTTTGTAAAGTATGGATACCATACGGCTATTTCTTACCGTTCGTGTAAAAAACGCATGGTTGATAGCATGGCCCCAATCAGGCCCAAGACAATACCAATACCCAAAATAAACATAGATTGAACCCACGGTAGTGGGACCAATATCAATGTAAACCCAAAACTGTTACCCAAGTTTTGAATGGCATGTGCGGCCAATTGGTGAAACAGGATCATTAAAAGCAGCGCACCAAACGCGCCTAATACACCCTGAAAAACACCCTCATAAACAAAGGGTGCTTTAATAAAGCCATTGGTCGCTCCAATAAACCGCATGACCTCAATTTCATCTTTACGGGCAACAATGGTTAACTTTAAGGTGTTGGAAATAATAAAAGCCACGGCCGTTAACAGTAGAAAAGAGAGCACATTCCCGCCCATACGTACCGAACTAACAACTAGGTCCAAGCGTTCAACCCATTGACGGTTGTAGGTAACAGCATCTACCCCCTCCCAAGCCGTTGCTTGCTGGGCCAGCGCTTTGATTTTATGTTCGTGGCCTGTCGAGAGCTTAAACTCCAATGAGTAGGGTAGGGGATTTTCATCCAGACCATTAAGGAGTCCAGCCTCGGTCCCTAACAAGGCCTTCATGCGTTGCAAAGCATCGGTGGGGGAGACCGCATTGAGCTCAATAACACCCGGTGTATCGGCCAGCTTTTGATAAACGCTATCCATTTGGTTTTGATTCGCGTGGATATCCAAAAAAACCGCGATTAAGTTATCCCCCCGCCACTGCTCCAGGACCATATTGGCGTTTGTAATCAATAAGGCAAACACCCCATAGATGGTCAAGGAGAGTGCAATGACGACAATGGTCGTCCAATGCGCCATCGAGCCACTACGGAATTGGCTTAAAGCTTGGCGTATGGCCCGTTGATGAAACCCCCCACTGACTTTGGGTGGTTTCTCAAGTAAAGGTGTGGGTTTGGGCGCAGGGGCTTTACGCACCCGACGTTGTGGGCGGCTACGGCTGACAGAACGGGCGGGGCGCGTTGGGCGGTTCATGAGCGTCCCTCCAACGTGGTCAAAATACGGCCATCCTCCATGACAATAATGGGGTGGCCCATATCCTGTGCCATTTCAACATCATGGGTTACGACAATGATGGTTGTTCCTTGTTGGTGTAGAGATTGGAACAGGCCAAGAATGCGTTGCCCCATGGCTTTGTCCAGATTACCCGTTGGTTCATCGGCAATCACCACAGGAGGACGGTTAACAATAGCCCGGGCAATGGCGACCCGTTGCTGCTCACCACCGGATAAAGCAATGGGGTTGTGGAACATACGCTCTTTTAATCCCACATACTCCAATGTACGTTCTACCTGAGGTTCGATCTTATCAACCGGCTGTCCAGCAACCTCCATGGCCAACGCAACATTTTCATAAACTGTGCGGTCATAGAGCAGTTTATAGTCCTGAAAGATTACCCCAATGCCACGCCGTAGTGCAGGGAGTTGCTTACTGGCCAGACGTTCAACATTGCGGCCATTGAGTAAAATGGTACCTTCCGAAGGCATTTCGGCTTGATAGATCAACTTGAGAATGGATGTTTTTCCAGCCCCGGAGTGGCCGGTTAGAAAAACAAACTGACCGGGTTTTACCTGGAAAGAGATGTTATGTAACGCCTCAAAACCGGTAGCGTAACGAAGACTGACATTATGAAAACGTACCATGGCTCTATCCGTGTAACCCTGGAATGGAAAAAGAAGGGGTTGGTTAAAACATTGAGTAACCTTCAGCAGTTAAGTTAGCCAATGGTTGCTGTTTTATCTAACGCTTTGAAATCAAACAACCACTGAAAAACTTGTAGAATCTGAAAGGCTCTTTTTCCCAGATCTTGAAACATGGTAACGTTCCACAGGACAGGACTCAACCGGTGCTGATGGTTGCGGGTATTTCATAGCTTTGTGCAACATAGATATGGATCAACCCACAAACACCGGTAACAATGGAACAAGAATTGCTTTTCTCTATGTTGCAGATCCCCTTTGCTTGTTGTCAGGGGTGTGGCATTTAAGTTGTTGATATGGATGGTATAATCTATTCGTCTATGGGCTATTGATTGCCTGATTTCTGACGGAACCGGAGAACATCGTGATTGTAACTTGTGAAAAATGTGATGCGCGTTTTGACGTTGATCCCACTTTATTGGGTTCAAAAGGGCGCAAATTAAAGTGCTCACAATGCCATCATATTTTTTTCCAAGCCCCTCCTACCCAACCGGAAGAGCAAGAGACACCTGTTGTGGACGAGGAGCAGGTAGACAATACCCATACAGAAGAGCGTGAGACGGAAGAAGAGCAAAATTTTTCTGAATTTGCGTTTGAAGAGTCCCCTTTGGAAGAGGTTGATCTCGATGAGATCGAACAGCTCACAGCTCAGGCTACATTAGCCATGGCTGAGGCTGAAGCCGCCACCACAGATGGGCGTCAAGAGCCCAGCTTTGATGATGATACGCCCATTGATGATGATGCGGTCACCGAACCCAATCTTGAAGAGATTGATGTGGATCAGATGATTGCCGCTGCGACAAAACAGGCGGTATCTGAGAAGGCAGAGACATCCCAAGAGCTTGAAGGGGTCGAAATAGCACAAGAAGATTTAGAACCAGATGAGGAATTTGAAGCTGAAGAAGAGCCTATAGCTGAGGAACCAGAGCTCGAAGAAGTTTCTGACGTAGAAGAAGAATCTACAGTTCAGGACGAGCCGGAGCCAGAAGCTAAGGAAGCTCCTGAAGCTGAAGAACCAGAGCTCGAAGAAGAGCCCGCAGCTGAAGAGGAAGAGCCAGAATCTGAAGAGGAAGAGCCAGAAGCTGAGGAAGCTCCAGAAGAAGAAGCAATTGAAGCTGAAGAACCAGAATCTGAGGAAGCTCCAGAAGAAGAAGCGATTGAAGCTGAAGAGCCAGAATCTGAGGAAGCTCCTGAAGTAGAAGAGGAGCCAGAAGCCGAAGAGCCTGTAGCTGAGGAAGCTCCTGAAGTGGAAGAGGAGCCAGAAGCCGAGGAGCCAGAGCTCGAAGAAGTTTCTGACGTAGAAGAAGAGCCTGTAGCTGAGGAAGCTCCAGAAGAAGAAGCGATTGAAGCCGAAGAAGAGTTAGAAGCTGAAGAGCCAGAATCTGAGGAAGCTCCAGAAGAAGAAGCGATTGAAGCTGAAGAGCCAGCAGCTGAGGAAGCTCCTGAAGTGGAAGAGGAGCCAGCAGCCGAAGAGGAAGAGTCTGTAGCTGAAGAGCCAGAAGCTGAGGAAGAGCCAGAAGCTGAGGAAGCTCCTGAAGTGGAAGAGGAGCCAGCAGCTGAGGAAGCTCCAGAAGAAGAAGCGATTGAAGCCGAAGAGCCAGCAGCTGAGGAAGCTCCTGAAGCTAAAGAGCCAGAATCTGAGGAAGCTCCAGCAGCTGAGGAAGCTCCTGAAGTAGAAACTCTAGAAGCTGAGGAAGCTCCAGAATTAGAAGAGGAGCCAGAAGCTGAGGAAGAGTCAGAAGCTGAGGAAGAGTCAGAAGCTGAGGAAGAGTCAGAAGCTGAGGAAGCTCCTGAAGTGGAAGAGGAGCCAGAAGCTGAGGAAGCTCCTGAAGTGGAAGAGGAGCCAGCAGCCGAAGAGGAAGAGCCAGAAGCTGAGGAAGCTCCTGAAGCTGAGGAAGAGCCAGAAGCCGAGGAACTAGAGCTCGAAGAAGTTTCTGACGTAGGAGAAGAGCCTGTAGCTGAGGAAGCTCCAGAAGAAGAAGCGATTGAAGCTGAAGAACCAGAGCTAGAAGCTGAAGAAGAGCTGCTTGATATTTCGAGCGATGAGCTTGAAACAGAATCTGACGAAGAAGATCTAGCGGTAGAAGAGCTGCTTGATAGTCCAGAGCCAGCAGCTGAGGAAGCTCCAGAAGAAGAAAAGGAGCCAGAAGCCGAGGAACCAGAGCTTGAAGCAGTTTCTGACGTAGAAGAAGAGCCTGTAGCTGAGGAAGCTCCAGAAGAAGAAGCGATTGAAGCCGAAGAGCCAGCAGCTGAGGAAGCTCCAGAAGAAGAAGAGGAGCCAGCAGCTGAGGAAGCTCCAGAAGAGCCAGAAGCCGAGGAACCAGAGCTCGAAGCAGTTTCTGACGTAGAAGAAGAGCCTGTAGCTGAGGAAGCTCCAGAAGAAGAAGCGATTGAAGCCGAAGAGCCAGCAGCTGAGGAAGCTCCAGAAGAAGAAGAGGAGCCAGAAGCCGAAGAGCCTGTAGCTGAGGAAGCTCCAGAAGAGCCAGAAGCTGAGGAACCAGAGCTCGAAGAAGTTTCTGACGTAGAAGAAGAGCCTGTAGCTGAGGAAGCTCCAGAAGAAGAAGCGATTGAAGCTGAAGAGCCAGAAGCCGAGGAACCAGAGCTCGAAGAAGAGCCCGCAGCTGAAGAGGAAGAGCCCGCAGCTGAAGAGGAAGAGTCTGTAGCTGAAGAGCCAGAAGCTGAGGAAGCTCCAGAAGAAGAAGCGATTGAAGCCGAAGAGCCAGCAGCTGAGGAAGCTCCAGAAGAAGAAGAGGAGCCAGAAGCCGAAGAGCCTGTAGCTGAGGAAGAGCCTGTAGCTGAGGAAGAGCCAGAAGCTGAGGAAGAGCCAGAAGCTGAGGAAGAGCCAGAAGCTGAGGAAGAGCCAGAAGCTGAGGAAGAGCCAGAAGCTGAGGAAGAGCCAGAAGCTGAGGAAGCTCCAGAAGCTGAGGAAGCTCCAGAAGCTGAGGAAGCTCCAAAAGAAGAAGCTATTGAAGCCGAAGAAGAGTTAGAAGCTGAAGAGCCAGAATCTGAGGAAGCTCCAGAAGTAGAAGAGGAGCCAGAAGCCGAGGAACTAGAGCTCGAAGAAGTTTCTGACGTAGGAGAAGAGCCTGTAGCTGAGGAAGCTCCAGAAGAAGAAGCGATTGAAGCTGAAGAACCAGAGCTAAAAGCTGAGGAAGAGCTGCTTGATATTTCGAGCGATGAGCTTGAAACAGAATCTGACGAAGAAGATCTAGCGGTAGAAGAGCTGCTTGATAGTCCAGAGCCAGAAGCTGAAGAAGAAGAGCTGCTTGATAGTCCAGAGCCAGAAGCTGAAGAAGAAGAGCTGCTTGATATTTCGAGCGATGAGCTTGAAACAACATCTGAAGAGCCAGCTGCCGAAGAAGATCTAGCGGTAGAAGAGCCCGCAACTGAGGAAGCGTCTGAAGTTGAAGCACTTCTTGATGGTGAAGAAGAGTTAGATCTTGAAATACCTGAAAATGTAGAAGAATCACAAGCTGATAAGGTGCAAGTAACGGAAGCGGCATCAGAAAATTTAGAGACTTCTGATGATCGTGAAGATTCATTGGATGATGGGGCGTTGGTCGATATACAGGAAGGGGATGATCTTTCGGATGTGGATGATTTTAATGCCGCAACCATGGAAGAGCCCGAGGCCTTCGAGGGATTAGAGGATGATGAGCAGTTGGCTGAGGTTCAAGAAGATGTAGAACCGAGTGCTGATGAGACCTTTAACCCTTCAGCCATGGCAGAACCAGAACCCTTGGATGCTGAATTAGCCCTGGAAGAAGAGGATGCTGTGGATGTTGAAGAGGAGCCTCTCTCCATAGAAACAGATGCACTTGCTTTAGATGAAGAGGAAAATGCTGCTTTTGCGGATGTTTTGACAGAAGAAGATGACCTCTCAGCCTTGGCTGATGAAGAGGATGAACTCACGCTGGATGATGAGGATGAAACCATCCTGGCAGAGCCTCCCTCCATGGATCTGGAAGGCTTAGTCGATGCGGTTGAAAGCTCCGATGAGGTCGATCTGGCCGATGAGAGTACGGAAGAGCTTGGTGGCATGGATGATGATCTACCCGATGATCTAAATGCATTGACCGAGTTGGTGAATGAACCGGGTGATGATCTTTCCTTGGATGATGATCTGCCTGCCATGGCACCGCCTGAGCTTCCTCCGGTTGAAGAAGAAGAGATTACCCCTGCTGAAGGGATGGAAGAGCTCTCTGCACTGGCTTCGGATGAAGATGAGTTAACCTTGGAGAGTGAGGATGAATCTGACCTTGACCTGGGTGATCTGGCCACAGATGAGATTGAACTGGGTGAAGAAGAGCTTCTACCCGATCTTGAAGAGGATGAAGATGAGACGGTCTTAGCCGTACCAGACTCTGAAGAGACCATTGAGGAGTTGGATCTGCCTGAACCTGAGATCCCCGAGCCTGAAGAAGAGGTCATTGAATTGGACAGTGGTTCTGATGATGCGTATGAGACCATCGATCTCAGCAGCGATGATGATGAAGATGATGATCTAGATCTGGCCAAACCCTACAGTGGTGAGCATGATGACAAGGGTAAAGGTAGTATGATCGGTTGGGGTGTTGCTACCTTGATGTTGGTCGCGGTGTTGGGCTCCTGGTTTGGTAAAGATTATCTAAGCCGTGGTGGTGCCAGTCATTCGGTGGATCGCTTTAAACTGGAAGCGGTTGAGGTTAAATGGCGAGAGTCCAACTATGGGGCCTTGTTAATTATTGAAGGGGTCATGACCAATAAGATGGACCGTCGCTCAGCACGACGCCCCATGACAGCACGGGTGACTCTGCTTGATGAGAACAATCAGGAGCTGACTTCTGTCAATATCTTGCCTGGACGGGTCATTCCTGAGCGGGCCATGAACATTAGTACCAAAAACTTGGAACGTACCATCTCGTTACAAGGGAACATTGAAAAACGTTTTGATAAAATGTTTGCCAATCAACCCACAAAATTCCAAGCGATTTTCTTTGAACCCCCTATGGAAGCCGTACGTTACCGGGTAGATTTTGATCCAACCCCCCTGGCGGATTGGGAAATAAAGAAAAAAGAGAAATCCCAAGCGATCAAAAAACCAGAAGGAACACGAACCTTTATGGGGCAGTTCTAAATCTATAGGTTTTCGAAAGAGCTTGGTTCCATGCAACAGGCTAAGGCAGGGTCATCCCCCACCACTCAACACAAGAGGGGCCATGGGGTAGCGCAACCCCTTAATAAGTTCTGGAAGGGTAAGCATACAGACGCTTAGGCATCTCCATGGTTGCTTAGACCGTTTGCACCGATCATAAAACCCCGCTGTTACCAGCGGGGTTTTATTTATTGAAGGGTCTGTTCACTCTGTTCTTCAAACCGTGCTTTAACCTGCAGAATCTGCGGTAAGGCATAGGTAAACTGCGTTACCAACTGTGGGTCAAAATGATGACCTGCATCTTCCTTAATGGCAGCCATGGCACGCTCAACAGACCAGGGTTCTTTATAGGGACGGCGCATGGTCAAAGCATCAAAAACATCCGCAATGGCAACAATGCGTGCTTCCAGGGGAATATCCGTTCCTTTTAATCCATGGGGGTAACCACTACCATCCCAACGCTCGTGGTGATGCTCGGCAATGATGGCGGCCAACTGCATGAGTGCAGAGGGGCTTGGACTAAGAATTTGAGCGCCAATGGTGGTGTGTTGGCGCATGACCTGCCATTGCTCCTCATCTAATTTAGCCGGTTTTTTTAAGATGGCATCGGGTATGCCGATCTTACCAATGTCATGCATGGGGGCGGCTTCTTCTAATCGGGTGGCCATCTCTTCAGAAAGACCCGCAGCGAGAGCCAAGACCTTGGCATAAGCCGCCATACGCCAAATGTGTACACCTGTATCTGTATCTTTAAACTCACCAGCACGGGCCAGTTTATGGATCACCTCTTGGCGACTCTCTGTTAGGGCTTCCATACTGCGCTGCAGGTCTGCTGTCCGGTGTTTAACCGCATCCTCCAACTGGGTACTGTAGTGCTGCTGAGCCTGCTGGGCTTGATAGAGAGCCAAGTGGGTTTGTACACGTCCTCTCACCTCAGCGGGGACAAAAGGCATTTGCAAATAGTCGGCATAGCCTTGTTGGTGGGCAGTGCTGCGATCTTCAGCATCCTCAACCAACATTAACAGGGGAACAGACTGAGTGTCGGCGTCATCCCGCTTAAGCTGGTGACATAATGCGGGGTGTTGATGATGAAAAGGGGCAGCCATGAGAATCATCTCAGGGGGTTGGTTCTGTGCGGCTAACTTAACCCGGCTGGCATGGGTCGCTAAACCAATTTCATAATAAGGGTTTAACATCTCTACCAGGGGTTGCACGGTTTTAGGCTGTGCGGCAATCAGAATACGTGGTTTCATGGTTTGCTCCTTTAGGCCGCTGAATGGTTAAGAGGAGGATTGTTGGGCGTCTCTTCCGAATCATCCTGACTTTGTGCCAACTGGACAGCTGCGGCCAACTCGCGGCTACTTTGCTTGACCAGATAAAGAATCTCACGCACCCGTTCTTGATTGCCCTGACCCGTAATGTGTTCTGCAACCGAATGGATGGTCCGTAATGTGGCCAAACTGAGATTGAGTGAACCCCGAACAGATTCCAATGCTTGATTGGCTAATATCAGTTTACGTTCACAACTGACACCAATGCCCCGTTTTACCTTGGCAGTCAGCTCCTGCATGTTGACCGGTTTGACCAAATAGTCACTACCCCGTTCCCGGATAAAATCGGCAGCCAGTTTTTCTGTGCCCAAACCGGTCATCATAATGACCGGTAACTCAGGGTAGGTAGCACGGACCTCTCGAAACAGATCCATACCATTACGTATGGGCATGTTGTAGTCGGTGATCACCAGATCAATCTCTTCATCCTTTAAAAAACCAATGGCGCCAGCCGCACTGCGGACACTGGTTACGGTATAGCCTTCACGGCTTAAATAGCGCTGGACAGCTTGCAGCTCATTAACATTGTCATCAACCAGCAAAACATGACCTTTTGAGAGGGTTTGACGTGACATGATTAACGCTCCTCTGTGAAATTAACTGGGGTTGAAAGAAGCGAGAGCTTCATCATTCAAGCAGATGGTGTTGGGTCCAATTTGCTGAGCTTGGTTGCAGTTATCCTCTGCTAGGGGGAGTAATAGGGCTTCAGCATGATCGTAACTGGTGATACCGATGTAGCTATGTAAGCCATGTTTGGCGATCTCATCCCGTAACCGTTGTCCCGTAATGGCTGCACTGGGGGCGGGGGTGTTGGGCATTAAGATGGCAATCTCCCCTTCACTGATGGCAGCCCCTCGATCACTCAAACGCAGGTGAAACCCCTTGGTGATTTGACGTATGGTTTCTGCATTGGGCATTTCACCCTGGGGTCCGCGTATCTTGGCCATGGCCAAAGAGACAGGATGCATGCAAGCTTCTCGGTAACGTTCAGCAGCATTCAGTTCCTTAGGCAGGATGGTGTTAATAAAAAAGTCCCGGGTAAATAGGCCGGTTTGGGCATCCATAGCACCCGGTTTATCCGAGCTTTGGCGTGTAAGACCTTTGGCAACCGCCACTTCAAGGACTTCAAAATCATAGGGTTTGCGTAGGTAGAGATCGGCACCCACTTCCAACCCCTCAGCCATACCACCATCACGTCCGGTCAGCATGATCACAAACAGGTCGCTAAAGGCGGGGTTCGCACGAATATTCCGGCAAGCGGTGACCCCATCCATAACCGGCATCATGACATCGAGGATAATGACTTCAGGTCGATGCTCTTCAACCATTTCAAGACCGATCTGTCCATTGTCTGCTTCCAGTACGGAGAGGTTGTCCACCTTTTTACGGAAAGCGCGCTGGATCTGTCGTTTCATAGGGGCACGTATCTGTTCTGGTTCGTCATCTACAATAAGAACGGTGTTCATGATCATTCTCCTAAGGCCTGTTAAGCGACTTGGGTAGCCGTGTCACAGCTGGGTAGGGTTAGGATGAAGCGGCTACCAACACCGACGTCGCTTTGGACCTCCAGGGTGCCGTTCATGCAATGCAGAAGTTTGCGGGTAATGGCCAAGCCCAAACCGGTTCCACCGGATTGTCGGGTGGCACTGTTATCCACTTGTTCAAAAGGGGTAAAAATAGTCTGTAGTTGGTCAGCTGGTATGCCACATCCGGTATCGATCACTTCAAACTGCACCAGATCCCCCTGTGATTGAGCCGTTAGGGTAATCGAACCCAGTTCGGTGAATTTGACGGCATTACCCACCAAGTTCAGTAGAACCTGTTTAAAGCGTAGTGGGTCGACATAAACAGAGAGGTGATCTGGCAGTTGACTGTTGAGTGCCAACCCTTTGCTTTCAGCCAAATGACGATTGATCTCCAACACATCCTGAACCGTTGTATGGGGCTCTATGGTGGTGGGTTCAACCTTAAGTTTGCCGGCTTCAATACGGGCAAAGTCCAAAATTTCTTCAATCAAGTGAAGAAGATGATCAGCTGAGCGCAGACCTTGAGCAGAGATTGTCTGCACTTCATCATGCAGTTGTTGCATTGCGGTTTGCAGAACAGCTTGTTGTGCTGCGGTTAACTGATCGTTGAGCTCCTCCAACGTCCACATGCCCTCAAAATCCTTAAACTGATCTTTAAATTCCTGCAGAGGTCCTTTGGCACCTTGTAAAGGGGTACGGAGTTCATGGCTCATCACATGTAAAAAGTCGGTTTTGGCCTGGTTGGCTGCCTCAGCCACCTCTTTGGCTTCAATGAGCTTACGTTCCGCCTCTTTTTGATCACTGATATCGGCGATCACACCAACAAAGCGTCGTAGACCATCCTCACCATCCTCAGGTAGTTCACTCACAGCTAACCAGATGGGTAAGATCAAGCCTGCTTTGGTTTGGCCGATCACTTCACGTCCAGACCCCAACACTTGGCTACGCCCTGTCTTTAAAAATAGTTTGAGATATTCGTTATGGTATTTGTTGTGTGGATGGGGGATTAACATGGCGATGTTCTGCCCCAGCATCTCTTGCCGACTAAATCCAAAAATCTTTTCAGTATGGGGGTTTACCTGCTCAATAATGCCATCCTCTGTTATGGTGACAATGCCATTTAGGGCGGTGTCTAGTACCCCTTGCAGATGATTACGTGCAGTTTTTAGCTGCCGATTACGGTCCTGTAGCTGTTGTACATGGTCGTCTAATTCCTGAGACATTCGGTTAAACGCGGCCGATGTTTCAGCCAGTTCATCCTGCCCTTTGACAGGGATCTGTATGGACATATCTCCCTGGGCAATGGCGCGGGCAGCCTGTTGTAAACGGCTTAACTGCTTAACCAATAGTGAACCGAGTAGGTAGGAGACCACGGCTGAAATGAAGATCTCACCCACACCCACACCGATCACTTTCCAACGAACCAGCGAAACGGTACGTTCCAACAACGTAGTGTTCAGGCCAATCTCAACCCGCCCATAACTCTCACCGTTAAACTGGATCTCCGCATAGGTATCAAACACACGGTCATCCACACTGAGCAGATCCTGATCTTCTTTAAACAACCGGTTCATGGAAAAATGATCTTGACTGGCTTGCGCCAGAACCTGTTGGTTATCCCTAACTCGGGCGTAGAGAATATCTGGATTTTCCAACACCTGTTCGACAAAGCTGTCTAACGAGGCCAGATCAGAGGTAAGTAGGGCTTCCTGAGTTGTGGTGGCAAACAGCTGTGCGCTTACCTGAGCCCGTTTAAGAAACTGATCTTCGATCATGCCCTGCATGACATTGACGACAATGAAAGCAAAAGCGATGGTAAATAGCCCTTCAACGGACGCAATAAAACCAATGGCTTTCCAACGAAATGACATGACAACCTCCCTCTCTCCACGCTGTTTTGGCACACCATTACTGAATAAGACGCCCTAAACGTTTGTCCACTTGCAGATCCCGCACATCGTTCCAGTCTTGATGTTGTGCGGTTTCAATGCCTTTGAAGTTAAGGGATTTAAGGAGTGGTTGAGCCAGAGGATCGGTATGCATATTCACCATGGCCTGTTGAAGCTTGGCGACCTTAGTTGTGGTCAATGCGGGGTGGGCTGCAAAGGCATGGGGGGTGTAACCATGAGTGGTCCAGAGAATTTTTAACTGTGCACGAATGGTCGGATCCACATTTTCCAAGGTACGTTTAATCCCACCCCCAGCACTGAAGAGCCCTTTGGCGACGGTGCGATAGACAGAGTCGTGTGAAGAGACATAGTTGGGTTGAAACACAATGCCTTGATCCACCAATTTACTCCGGGTCAAAACACTGGCCGCAAAAGCGGCTGGGGCTGGAAAGGCCAGATCTTGCCCCGACAAATCCTGCAAGCTTTGAATGGCATTATCCTTATGAACAACGATCAGCCCTTTAATCTGCTTATCCTTCTGTTTGGCAAAAGCGCGGTAACCGGGTTTTTGGCCAAAAACGGTGTAGTGATAAGGGTTCATATAGGCGACGTCATAACGGCCATCTGCCAGACGTTGTTCAAAAACAGGAATATTTGGTGCGGTTTTAAAACGGATGGTATAGCCCGTTTTCTGGCTCAGATATTGAAAAACAGGTGTCCATTTACGGGCCAGTTTGATTGCGGATTGTTGGGGAACGATCCCAAAATGAATAACATCAGAATCTTTATGGTCAGCCCATGCGCTGGATAAACTCAATGTCGCCAGGGTGATTATGCTGGTATATAAAATGGGTTTCATGGTGAAGCTCCCTTGAAATGGCTTGAACCGGGACCAGCACTGTGCTGTGTCCGTTGGTATCAATCATCTCAAGAGGTATGCCACTACATAACCTATTGAAAATAGGTGTAATAAAATATTTTGTTATGATTGTTTCTGCAGCTTTCATTGCAAATTGCAAAAGATCTGCTGAATTTTGCAATAAGGGAGAGCCCGATTGGATGTAAACAGGGGTTGAATAGTCAGAAATGGCAGGCAGGGCGTAGCCATCAACACAGGGGTGTGTGTATGGCAACGGGGGGAGCGCTTGTCTTACTGCACCTTATCCTCACCATGGGGCTGGTGTAGGATCTCAACCGGCTGAATTAAGACCAGGCACTCTTGCAGTAAAGGGTGTAGCTCTTCAACCAAATGACGTAATGGTAACTCTTCATGTACCGCTTCTAACATAAGTGGAAGATGTTCGGTCAACCGCAGCAGGGATGTGGCATGAACCTGATGGTGACTACCATAGCCCATGACACCTCGATAGATAGTGGCACCGGGTATACCTGCATTTTGTAGATGTTCCAACAGAACCTCAGCCAGGGGGGGACCACGCTTGTTGGCGTGATCATCTTCATTGAAGTAAATCCTCAATAAGGCATGAGCTGCCGGTTGAGCTTTCATCCATAGATCCTTTCGGACCACTTAAAATGCGGCAAACAGATAGAGTGCCAGCAACAGTGATGTCGCTACTTGAAACAATAACCCTTTTTCTAAGCCGTCTGTACTGCGTTTTTTCCGCATGTTTTTTAGTACCAAGCCAATGGATGAGGTCACCACAATCAAAAGGGCTAATATGGTTGCATCCCCCATAATATCGGTATTGTATTGTGCGGTTTTAGAGACGTTGTAGGCTTGGGTGAAAAAGGTGGAAAAATCAGGCAACCCCCGGTGAATAAACACCAACATGGCCACATACAGCCCCCAACCTGCGGTCTGTAATCCAGCTACGGATTTTAAAATAATATCCATACCTTTGCGTCGGTTATTATCACCCAGGTAGGAGACGTTGGCCTTTTTACGGCGTGCTTCATGGTAAGCGTGCGCTGCAGCCAGTTCAGGGTCCTGGGCAATTTGCTGCTCCATGGATTGAGGCTTTGGTGGGGGTTGGTCAGCATTGGGGCGTTTTTCGGGTGCTTCAGCCATGAGATCCTCCAGCATGGGTGTTTTTTTACTTTTTTTGCCACTGGATTTATATCAATGGTCACATAGTTATGATACGACTAAAGAGCGTATGACAACAAGTACCATCCAGAGAGGGTAGATTGACACAAACCTTCTCCTTAACACCATCGGACCAAAAAGGCTGTCCCTTTACAAAAAGGTCCAGAAGTTCAACTGCATCTGCAACGGGGGCTGACCATGTCAGGCCGTTCTATTTATCGCCATTCACAAGCTGGTTTTACCATGATTGAGCTCTCCATGGTGCTGGTTATTGTGGGTTTGATTATCGCTGCCAGTATTAGTCTTATACCCGGTACTCGACAAACGCTGGAGTTAAAAGAGACCAAGAGTATTTTAAGGGAGATGAAGGCCGCCATTATTGGTTTTGCCGCAGCCAACGGTCGCTTACCTTGCCCAGATACCGATGCCGTACCCGATGGTGCTGAGAACCGAGCTGACCCCAACTGTACGAGTGATGTAGGGGTTTTTCCCTACCGAACATTGGGTTTAGGTACGGGGGTGGATGCCTGGGGCGGGCATGTGGTTTATGGCATTCATGATGGGGGTGGGGCAGACAATGATCTGACGGACAGTACCACACCTATGTGTGATGTCGCTTCCAACCTGCGTAATTTAGCAACCAGTGATGCCCTTAATCTGAACACTGGGGTGCGCATTAGTGAAATGGTTAATCAGGAACTGCAAACCCCTACCATTAACTTTAGCTGTACCGATGCAGACAGCATGGGGGTTGCTTTTGTGCTGGTTAGTAAAGGGTTTGTTGATGCCAATGAATCCAATGATGGGGCGGATGTGTACCATCAACGCTTTGATGGTAATAATGAATCCCTCAATGGTAATGCTGGGGCGCTAGAGACCAACTGTTTTGACTCACCTGAGCGGCGCTGGTACACCCCGGAGGTCGCTGTTAATGATAGCTATGATGATGTTGTTGCGGTCATGGGCTTTACCTCACTTTACGCCAAAGCATGCCTGACTGATTAAGAGAACCAACATGGCACGCCAACAATACACAACCCAACCGTGGTGGCAAAATGAGCAGGGTGGATTTTTATTCTACTTTGCCATCATCTTAATTTTTACCGGCTTGGCAACCAGTGTCATTATTCGTTCGGTCACAACCGCTCACCGAGAGGGACAGACCAACACAGCTCGGGCCTATGACAAACATCTGCTGTTGGCACGGAATACGGTGGAGGGCTTTGCCCACCTGAACTTCCGTCTACCCTGTCCGGATACTACAGGTGATGGTATTGAAGACTGTGCCAATGCGGATGAAAATTCTGTGGTGACAGGCTCTTTGCCCTGGCGCAGTTTAGGGATGCGTGAAGCTGGTTTTTTAGGCCACCAAATGCCCCGATATGCCGTGTTTAGTGATGGCAACACGGTTGGGGATGCCGCCGCGGTTGTGAATGATGTACCCAGCACGACGGATTTATCCGCAGGCCACCTGGCGGGAGCTATTCTTACAACCACCAATGAACTATGTACCGCGCTGGATACCCTGAGAACCGGTAGTATGGATGACACCAATTACATCCATACAGAAACGGATGGGGGTGCCATTGTGAATGAGCCCTTTTTCATTGTGCAAAGTGGCCTTTTGGATATGGATGGAGATGGCGATCTGTTTGATGGTCGCAATACCAATATCGATACTCTGAATTTTGAATCCTCTAACCGCTTAAGAGAAGGGTTAGAGGAGTTTAGTAACTACGATGATTGGGTGGTACATAGTGGCACCAACCGAACCAATGGTGGGTTGGTGGAGCTGTGTACACGGCTCGGTTGTGCGCAATGTCCTTAAATTCCGAGCCTATAAAGTGGTGAAAAAAGGCCGATGCTGATGCATCGGCCTTTTCTTTTGAGCCAAAGCAGACTAAAACTGAGCTCTCATGCCAAATATTGGATAGGAATTGGGTTCATGCAAGCTCCCCTCAGGGTAGCCATTCATGGTTTTGGGCGTATTGGGCGGGTACTGTTTCGGCAGTTGGCGCTACTACCGCAGATCCAAGTGGTGGCCATTAACGATACCGCCTTCTCAACCCGTGAAATGGCCTACTTGGCTAACTTCGATTCAGTTTATGGGCGGTGCCGGGTACCGTTGACGGTCATCAATGACCATCAACTGGCCTTGGAAGATCAACCTATTTTGACCTTTAGCCAAGCCGATTTTGCATGGATACCTGCCAACACCCAGATTTTGATCGATGCCTCAGGGGATAAACAGCAACTCCTGGGTGCATGTCGGGCGCTGGCCATCCAGGTTGATCAGGTCTTGATAACCTGTCCTCTGCATCAATCCGATGTCGCCCTCAACCTTTATGGGGTGCAACAGGCCAGTACGGAAGATCCCATGGTCAGTTTTAGCAGTTGTGATGCCGCGGCCGTGGCCCCGTTGATGGCGTGGTTTGAAGAGACCTATGGGGTTGAAGAGGTAGCCATCACCACCCTGCACCCTGTCTTGAACAATCAAAATGTGCTGGATGGTAAATCCCCGGATGACCAGCTACAACTGGGGCGCAGTGCCCTGAATGCGGTCATTCCTAAAACAAGCTCCCTTCAGCCTATTTTACAGCAGCTTTTTCCCCACTGTGCGGTACGTGTGCTCAACTTCCGTGTACCGACCAATGCGGTGACCTGTGCCCAATTCCATTTCACCCTTAAAAGCGAATCCACCCTGCAAACGCTACGTGAAGAGCTGTTGGGGTGGATCGAAGAGCAGGGGGCTGCACTGGTGGTTGGGGTGGATCACCCGGCAACCTCCCTGGATTTTGTAGGAGAGTCCGCCAGTTTGATTATGGATTGGTCCTGGTTGGAGGTCTCCGGTAAGGAGGTACGGGGTCTGATCTGGTATGACAATGAGTGGGGCTACGCCGCTCAGATTACCCGCTATCTGCTGGCGCGTTCACTGGGGTGATTTAGATCGATTAACCAAATATAGACCACTGCCAACCAAGACCAAAGCAGCCAGCAGCGCGGTGGTTAACGGTTCATCCAAAATCCATCCCCCCGCCAACACCCCAAACAGTGGGGCCAAAAAGGTAAAGCTGGAGAGCTGACAGGCTGGATAATGGGTAACCAGCCAGTACCAAACCAGATAGGTAACAGCAGCGACCCAGATGGTTTGATAGAGCAAGCTCCATAGGGCTGTGCTGGAGAGGCTGGTAACCATCGGTTCATCCAGGAAGAGGGAGGCCAGGGGAAGGATCATGGCCGATACCGCCAACTGATACAGTAAAGTACGGCTGGCTTCAATATGGGCCAAAGGGCTGACCTTGATCAACAGGGTCGTCGCCCCCCAGAATACCGCAGATAAGGTTAACATCAGATCCCCCACAAGCATCTGATGCGAGGGTCGGGTAGAGGACTCCCCAAAGGCGATGACAATACCGAAAAAGGCCAACCCCAAGCCCAAAAACTGGGTACGGTTTAGTGACTCTTCTGGTATCAACCACTGGGAACCTATGGCGACCACAAAGGGGCTTAAGTAGATAAAAATGACGGCACGGGATGCACTGGTATAGGTTAACCCCCAGTAAACCAAAAGAAACTCCAGGGAAAACAGCACCCCCGCACCAACACCCCACCAGAGGGTGCCATCCCAGATAATGGGTGACCGGCCTCGCCATCGACACCATACAGCCACCAACACCATAGCCCCCATGGAACGTATGGTCGCCTGCATCAGCGGGGGGACCTCATCAATAATCAGTTTAACCGCAACCTGCTGCCCGCCCCAGCTGATACAGAGAATCAGCAGTAGGGTAATGGCAAGGATATCCAAACGGTGTTTGGCTTGGGTCATGGTCAACCTGGGGTATAAGTTGTGGTGATAAAAAGAAAAGCGTCTCTATCCATTGGATCGAGACGCTTCACGAAAAATTCCACAAATCCCAGGAGTTTTTTAGGCGACTTTCATAATCTCATCAATGGCTGTGATCAAGATCGCCATCTCCTCTTCGGTACCAATGGTAATGCGTAAAAAGGCTGTTAGGTTGGGATCGTTGCCAAAGTAGCGGATTAAAATGCCACGTTTTTTCAGTGCTTCAAGCCACTGCAAACCGTCGAGCTCGCCTTTAGGTACTTGGGCTAAAACAAAGTTACCGTGGCTTGCTGTAATGGTAAAACCCCGTTCTACCAACTGCTGATGGGTCCAATCACGTCGCTTTTTGATCTGGGCAATCAAAGGTAAATAGGCCTCCCAATTTTCATAGGCGGCCCATAAGGCCACCTGTGCTAAGCGATCGACATTGTAGGAGTCCCGTACTTTATGCATCTGTAACGCCACATCTGGGTGCATAAAGCCAATACCAATACGCATACCAGCCAGAGAGAGTGATTTTGAGGCGCTACGGGTCACAATCAGGTTGCTATGGTCGGCCAAGAGGGCCAAACCGTGATCCTCGGCAAAATCCCCATAAGCTTCATCCAAAATAACCACACCGGTCTGCTGGGTGGCCTTACACAGTTGAGCCACCTGTTCCAGGGGAACCAGATGACCGGTTGGCGCGTTAGGGCGGGTCACAAAGATCACCTTGGCTTTTAAAGCCACCAAGTCATCCATGGGTAGGGCGCCCTGTTCCAGCCAAGGTATCTGTTGATAGTCCCCACCTTGAATAATGGTTAGGGGCTCATAAAGGGTATAGGTCGGGTCCATGGCTGCAACAACATCGTTTTGCCCCACAAAAGTGCGCAGGATCATGGTCAACAGATCATCAGAACCATTGCCAATAATAATCTGCTCTGGGGTTAGGCCATGGCCTAAGGTGCGTGCTGCAGCCTGACGCACCAAATAACCATCTGGGGTTGGGTAGAGACGTAGATCATCATTAATCGCGGCATGCATGGCCGCTTTCACGGCCTCAGGTGGGCCATAAGGATTTTCATTGGTATTGAGCTTAATAACCCGCTCACCTGGTTTGGGCTGTTCACCTGGTTTGTAGCCAGCCATGGCCAAAATTTCGGGTCGTACCCAGCGCTGCACACTCATGTTTGCTTCCCATTCATCCATAGATTCTGTTAACCCCTGTCCGCGTACCGTTGGAAAACGGTAGGCCAGGGGTTAAAATGGGTAAGTTTAACCAATTGGGAGGCAGTATGGAATTCACATTAGCCATTGCACAGATCAATACCCATGTGGGTGCATTAGAAAAAAACCGGCAGGCCATGATCTCAGCTGCTCGACATGCCCGACGCATGGGGGCTCAGTTGGTGCTCTTTCCTGAGCTGTCACTGACCGGTTATCCGCCAGAAGATCTTCTTCATAAGCCTTTGTTTCTTAAAAGTATAGAGCAAGAAGAAATGGTGTTGAAGGATGCCTTTGGGGAGATTGGTATTGATGCCCTGTATGGTGCTCCCCGTCTCAGTGAAACCGGTGAACTGTGGAATGCGGCAGCCCTGGTAGAGCAAGGACGTGAAACCCAGCTCTGTATTAAACAGGCACTTCCCAATTATGGGGTGTTTGATGAACGGCGCTATTTTGAGCCCGCGGTAGAGGTAAAGAGCTTTACCTATCGGGATATCCCCATGGGTGTCAATATCTGTGAAGATATCTGGCAGGTTAATGGTCCCGCGGCGGCACTGGCCAAACAGGGCGCCAAGTTGATCATTAATCTGAATGCTTCCCCCTACCGGGTGGGCAAATGGCAGGATCGGGAGCAGGTTATTCGGGATCGGGTCAACGAAACTGGCCTACCGGTGCTCTACGTTAATCTGGTGGGTGGCCAGGATGAACTGGTTTTTGATGGGGGTTCATTTGCCATGGACCATACCGGCCAATTGCAAGAACGTTGTCGCTTTTTTAGTGAAGAACTACGCTTAATGCGGGTGCGTTGGGATGGAGAAAACCCGGTGGCTTGGGTGCCCGTTCATGGCATTGATGAAGGTCCCGTACGGCTGACCGCACCGGTTGAGGGGGGGGATTGGCGAGCACCCCGTGAGCATGGTGCTGATGTAGAACCGGCCATGGATCCCTTGGCGGAAATATATGAAGCCATGAAGGTGGGCCTCCACGACTATGTGCGTAAAAATGGGTTCCGTGGGGTGGTATTGGGTCTCTCTGGTGGGGTGGACTCGGCCCTTACTGCCGCGGTTGCGGTGGATGCTTTGGGGGCAGATGCGGTAGAGACGGTGATGATGCCCTCGGAATTTACCAGTGGGGAATCCCTCTCTGATGCGGAGGTGTGTGCGGCCAACCTGGGTGTTCAGCTAGGTAACCTGACCATTGGGCCGCTCTTTGAGCTGTTTAAACAGACACTCTCCGAAGAATTTGCGGGTCTACCGGAAGATGTGACCGAAGAGAACATACAACCCCGTATTCGTGGCACTCTGTTGATGGCGATTTCGAATAAAAAAGGGACCTTATTGCTCACCACCGGTAATAAGAGTGAAATGAGTGTGGGCTATGCCACACTGTATGGTGATATGGCAGGTGGCTATTCGGTTTTGAAAGATCTGCTCAAATTGAAAGTATTTGAGCTTTGCGAATGGCGTAATGAACAGGCCCGTCTGGCGGGCAAGCCGTTGCCGATTCCCCAAAACATTATCGATAAGCCCCCCTCAGCCGAACTACGCCCGGATCAGAAAGATACAGACTCCCTTCCTGCTTACGATATTTTGGACACAATCCTGCATCGTTATGTGGAGTTGGAACAGGGGCTGGATGAGATCGTGGCTGCGGGTGTCGATCGGGCCGAGGCTGCACGGGTTATTGCCATGGTTGATCGCAATGAATATAAGCGGCGTCAGGCCCCCCCTGGGGTACGGATTGTGAACCGTAACTTTGGTAAAGCCCGCCGTTATCCCCTGACCAATGGGTTTAAGGTGAAATAAAATCCTCTTTATTTTCAAATGTAAAGAGGTTTGTGAAGCATAGAATTTCTTCCCTGGTCAAACCATAAATGGGTTTAGGCTGGGTGGCTTAGTGGTAAGCCTGTGGGATAGACCATCCATGATCCTGATGGTGATCCGTGGTGGAGTCATTGTCGCCCGTCGGGTTTGGCCATGCAGGAGTGGGTGTTCTGTGACTGAGTAGACGTCAGATGCTTAAACGTGTTGAAAAGCGTCAAATATAGAGTAAGTGGAGTACATTAGATGGAGCAGGAAGCCTATTCCAAGGATGGAGCCGGGGAGGGCGGTCGTCTAGCTGGCCAGCCGTTACAGCAGTTGGGTGCGGAACTACGGCAAGCTCGTGAAGCTCGTGGTCTCTCCATTGAAGAGGCCCACCGCGCAACCCGCATTCGTGATTCTCACCTGGTCTCTCTTGAGAGCGGGGATGCTGAGTCCTTACCGGGGCAAACCTTTGCCATCGGTTTTATGCGTATCTATATACGCTATCTGGGCTTGGATGAAGCGTTAATGATGAAGCGCTTTAGCGATGGGTTAACCAACCATAATGATGGTCTGGCCACAGAGTATTTTGCCCCCCCCACGGAGACCAGCCGTACCCATCCAGGACGCTGGCTGATTATGGCAACCCTGGTGGTTTTAGGGGGTCTGTTTGGTGGCTATGAGTGGATGAATGCCCAGCCGCAGGATCCTCCGGTTGCCGTCCCCGCACCGGTCTCCTCCCGCGTAGCTGAGCAAGAGAGTGATGAAGCGCAACTGGCCCGTACGGAAGCGCTGGATCAAAGTGAAGCGATGCCGGTTAATGGGGATGAAGAGCTTGAACCCATGGAGGCCATGGCTGAACCTGAGCCAATGGAGGCATTAGGTGAAGGTGTCAAACCTGCTCCAGTGCCGGTTTTGGTGGGGGAGCGTTCCATTACCATGACGCCACCACAAGAAACAGAAGTTGATAACGCTTCCATGGAGAACCTCAAGAGAGAGCAAGCGGCTGCTGAGGAAAAACGTATTCAGGCGGAAGCGCAGCGTGCGGAAGAAGCGCGTCGTGCCGAACAGGCCCGACTGGCAGAGCAAGCCCGCTTGGAACAGGCCCGCCTGATCAAACAGAATCGTCTGGCTGAAGCCAAGCGTCTTAAACAGGAAGAGGCCCGCCGTGCCCGTGCAGAACAGGTACGTCGTACCAAAGAGAAAGAGGCTCGCCTAAAAGCCCAAGCGGCTCGCCAAGCTGAACAGGCCCGCCAAGTCGAGCAGGCCCGCCAAGCCCAAGCGGCCCGCCAAGCTGAACAGGCCCGCCAAGCCGAGCAGGCCCGTCAAGCCCAAGTGGCCCGCCAAGCTGAACAGGCCCGCCAAGCCGAGCAGGCCCGTCAAGCCCAAGTGGCCCGCCAAGCCCAAGCCGCTTTGGCTTCAGAGGTGGTCTTTAAACCCAACCGCACCTCTGATGATGAACTGGCTGGTTTAGCCACCCTGTTTCAGCAGGAGGCTTACAATCCACTGGATGGTGTCTTTGCCCCCAATAAACCAACCCGTCAAACACCGCAAACTGTACGGCAAGTACGCACACCCAATACATCAATCCGTCAGGCTGCCATCGCTCAGTATGATGTAATCATGCATGCGGCACGTCGGGTATGGGTACGGGTCTATAATGGTAAAGGGTATAAGCGCGAACTCTTTATCAACCCAGGCAGTCAATATGAGGTGCCCAATCAAGGGGGCCCCTATTATGTGCGGATTGGTGATGCCGGTAGCATCAGTTTTACCGTGCATGGGCGCCGTATTCCTCCTTTGGGTCGTCGTGGCACATTGATTCGTAAGCTCAATCTCGACCCCAACGCACTGTTGGCCCGCTATGAGCGGGAACGTCAGTCACGTTAACCCACAGGAACTGGCATCATCATGGCCCATACCGTCTCTTTGGTCGCACCCAGACGTCAAACACGCCCAGTTCAGGTCGGTTCTGTACAGGTTGGGGGAGATGCCCCCATTTCGGTACAGTCCATGACCAATACCGATACCCGTGATATCGCCGCTACCCTGGCCCAAATTAACGCCATTGCTGAGGCAGGTGCGGATATGGTTCGGGTCTCCTGCCCGGATATGGAATCGGCCAATGCTGTAAAAGATCTTGTGGCACAATCCCCCATCCCTTTGATTGCGGATATCCATTTTGACCACCGCCTGGCTTTAAAGGCCTTGGAAAATGGTATTCACTGTTTACGGATCAATCCCGGTAATATTGGTAGTGATGCACGGGTGAGGGAGGTTGTGGCGGCGGCCCGTGAACGGCACGTGCCCATACGTATTGGGGTCAATGCAGGTTCGCTGGAAAAACATCTGTTGGATAAATACCGTGAGCCTTGTGCCGATGCCATGGTTGAGTCCGCCCTGCACCATATACGTGTACTAGAAGATCTGAACTATCCAGAGATTAAAATCAGCCTTAAAGCCAGTGATGTAGGGATGACCGTCATGGCTTACCGGCAACTGGCAACCCAGGTGGATTATCCCCTGCACTTGGGCATAACGGAAGCTGGTGGAATGCGCAGTGGCTCGGTAAAGTCTGCGATTGGTCTTGGGCTGTTGCTTGCAGAGGGAATCGGCGATACTCTGCGGGTTTCCCTTTCGGCAGATCCGGTCGAGGAGATCAAAGTTGGTTTTGATATTCTCAAATCTCTGGGTCTGCGCAGTTTGGGTGTCAATATTATCTCTTGCCCTACCTGTGCCCGTCAGGAGTTTCAGGTGATCGATGTGGTGGCGCAGTTGGAAAAACGACTGGCCCATATTCGTGAACCCGTTTCGCTGTCGGTTATTGGCTGTGTGGTTAATGGTCCGGGTGAGGCTAAGGAGACGATGGTTGGTGTGGTGGGCGCTCAGGGTGAAAACTTGATGTACCATCATGGTGAGACCATGGGTAAACGTGGTGATGAGGATCTGGTGGAGTCAGTTGTGGCGCAAGTAGAAGCCATTGCTAAACAGATGCGAGAAGCCAAAGAAAAAGAAGAAGCGGAAAAGAAGTTATGATCAAACCAGTTCGCGGCGTACGGGATATCATGCCCGATGAGAGTGTCCGCTGGCAGTTTATTGAATCCACCTTACGTCGTGTGTTTGGCCAGTATGGCTTTGGTGAGATACGGATTCCCATTTTTGAAAAAACAGAGCTGTTTGCCCGTGCAGTGGGTGAGACAACCGATATTGTTGAAAAAGAGATGTACACCTTTGAGGATCGTGGTGGGGAGTCCCTAGCGCTACGCCCTGAAGGAACCGCCTCTGTGGTCCGTAGTTTTATCAACAATAGTCTGGATCGCCAACTACCTTGGAAATCCTACTATGTCGGCCCTATGTTCCGTTATGAGCGTCCACAAAAAGGGCGTTATCGCCAATTTCATCAAGCGGGCGCCGAGCTGTTTGGTCCGGAAGGGCCGCTGGCTGATGCTGAAATGATGGCCATGGTATTACGGGCCTTGGAGCAGATTGGTTTATCTGGCAAGTTACAGTTGGAGATCAACTCGTTAGGGTGCCCAGAGTGTCGGCCAGCCTATCGGGAAAAATTGATCACCCACCTGCAAGCACAGGCTGAGGCGTTGTGTGGCAACTGCCAAAACCGTCTGGAGCGGAACCCCTTACGGGTGTTGGATTGTAAGGTAGAGAGCTGTAAAGCCATTGCAAAAGAGGCCCCCAAGATGTTGGATCACCTCTGCCAGGGGTGCCAGGATCACTTTACGGGTTTGACTGGCCACTTGAATGCTCTGGATCTGCCTTATCATATTAACCCCATGATGGTACGTGGCCTGGACTACTATACCCGTACGGCTTTTGAGGTGACCACCAATGCACTGGGTGCCCAAAATGCTGTCGCCGCGGGTGGCCGCTATGATGGCTTGGTGACCGAAATGGGGGGTAAGGCAACCCCGGCAATCGGTTTTGCCATGGGTCTGGAACGGTTGGCGCTGCTGATGGATGAAGCGGCTGTAGAGGCCCCTGTTCCAGCGCTCTATGTGGTTTCATTGGGTGCAGATACCGCAGCTTTTGGTTTTGCGGAGAAAGTACGTAGTGCTGGCTTGCAGGTTGAAATCAATCTGCAAGGTGGTTCTATGAAGAGCCAAATGAAAAAAGCAGGGCGTTCCCAGGCCGCTTGGTGTGCCATTGTGGGAGAGACCGAAGCTCAAAATCAGCAAGTGGTCTTGAAAAATATGGCTGAAGGTGAGCAACAGACTGTGGATTGGGATGTTGCACTGGCCAAGCTACAGGCGTCGTAATAACGCTGGTGACCAAGATCCAGAGTGATTCATACAAACTGGATCATGCTTAATAACACGGTTTTTTCGTGCCGTATGTCGTTCGGTACAGAATCTTTGATGTGGAGCAAACAACGTGGCCCATGATGACCATAACCAGGATCTGGTATTTCAGGAAGTCGATGAACAGTTAGCGGAGGAGCGCCTTCGCCGATTGTGGGAGAACTACAAGGTCTGGATTGTGGGCGGTTTTGTCGCCTTTTTTGCCGCCTTGGCCATTTTTGTTGGGGTGAAGGATTACTACCGCTCGTTGGATCATGATGCTTCAGACCAGTATTTGAAGGCGGTGAATGCGCTGCAAAGCAATAATGCAGCACAAGCCGACAGTGCCCTCAAGCGTTTACAGAGCAAACATGGAGATCACGGCTACGGTCTTTTAAGCCATTTGGCAGAAGCCCGTATGTTGGTGGAAAAAGGCGATAATGACGCTGCTATTCAAACTTTGGATGGCATGATTGCCAAGGCCGATCGCGCACCATTAAGTGATCTGGCCCGTTTGAATGCCGCTTATGTGCTCTCTAAAACACCTGAGCGTGCTATGGCGTATCTGGATGCTATTAAGGATCCTTCCGCATATTCGGCCCATGCTTATGAGATGCGCGGTCTGATTGCTCAGGTTGCCGGTGAGAATAAACAGGCACTGGCCCATTATCAAAAAGCGATGCAGTACACACCTGCCATGACACTCTCACAACGATTGATGGAGCGTATGGTGCGTCTGGGCGGTATGGATGCCGTTAAAGAAGCGCAAATGGTTCAGCCTGCCAAAGTAGAGTAGGGAAGCGATCATGTACAGATCAGGGATGCGAATGGGTGCTGTGTTGGCCACAGCACTGATGCTGGGTGGGTGTTCCGTTTGGGAAGACTCCATTGACTGGTTCAGTGATGATAAGGTTGTAGAGGAGGAGCGTGCTTCCCTCTATACCGAACCTATGCCAGGTAAAGGTACAGGACTGACGGAAGTGTGGGATCGCGCCATTGCTGGTGATCCTGAAAAACATCTGCTGCATCCACGCCGTATTGCCTTTGATGGCGACAGTCTGTATGCCAGTGGTTTTGATGGGGATGTTGCCCGTTTAAACCGTCTGGATGGGGATAAGGTCTGGCATGAGGATCTGGATGTCAATCTACGTGGGGGTGTGGCGGTTGATCGCCAGCATCTGTATGTTGGTACGGCAGAAGCCGAGCTGGTCGCGCTTAATCGGGATAATGGCTCGGTTGTTTGGCGTGGGGTGCTCTCTAGTTCAGCGGTATCTGCCCCGCTGGTACACCAAGGCTTGGTGATCATTACCACACTGGATAACCGCACCTATGCGTTTGATACAAAGAGTGGTGAACGGCGTTGGACCCATAGTTCAGTCCCTGAAGCTTTGACCTTGTTGGGGGCCTCCACCCCGGTGGTGCTGGATAAAAATACCATTTTGGTGGGCTATTCTTCGGGTGAGGTTATGGCGGTGAATGCCGCGACGGGGCAAACTAAATGGACCGATAATCTGGTGCGTTTGGCTTCACGCCGTACAGAACTCAGTACGTTGCAGGATGTGGATGCTGACCCTGTTGTCGCCAATGGACAGCTCTATGTGGTTAACCACCGGGGTCAGTTACGGGCCTTGTTCCCGGCCAATGGCTCACGTATTTGGCGCCATAACATGTCTGCCATTCGTTCTCCCTTAGTGCTACCAGGTAAGTTGGTGGTGTCTGATTTAGAAGGGCATATTCGTGCCTTGAACCTGCGTGAAGGTACGTTGATCTGGAAAACTCAGATCAGTGATGGTGTCTTAACCAAGCCTGTTCAGCTGGCCGGTGGGGTCTATGTGGGTGATGATGCCGGTCGTCTTTTCCGCATCAATGCACTGACAGGACGTGTGGATGGGTTGGATCAACTTGGGGAACCGATTCTGTCACTGAGTGTGGTGGGGGATACCCTTGCGGTCTGGACCAATGAGGGCAACTTGATCGTGATGAAATAGTTTCTGCACAACATATGTTCGGTAAAAAGGGGGGAGCTATACAGCTTTCCCCTTTTTTAATGCCCTAAGGGTAGGGGTACGGGGTTGCGACGTACACTGAGCATGCGCTTTGCTGCAGTGGGGATCGCTTGCAGAACAACGTCATGCGACCCTGTGCCGCTTTACGCTGGTATCTCCCTTAATGGCACCGGTTACATATCGCTTCTGTGTACAACGGGGTTACCGCTAGGACCGTGGCGTATCGCATGAGGTAAACAGAAGATATGGCTCGAACAGCCATGATCGTTTGAAGGGTTTAGGGATTTCACATTTTCCCGATAAACGCCCACCCCGTTTTGTGCAAACTCTGCTATATTAAGCACCCAAACAAACCCAAGCTGTTACTTCGGATAAGACCACACCATGGCCAAACTACCTCTCGTCGCACTGGTCGGCAGACCTAATGTCGGTAAATCTACCCTGTTTAACCGACTCACCCGTACCCGTGACGCACTGGTGGATGATACGCCAGGTTTAACCCGTGATCGCCAATATGGTGAAATGAAACGCGGAGATACCGCTTTTCCTCTGGTGGATACCGGTGGGTTTGAGGCAGACCCGGGGGAGACCATGGCGGGCATGATCCGTGGTCAGACCTTATTGGCCATCGAAGAAGCCGATATCATCGTTTTTGTGGTGGATGGCGGTGCTGGCCCTCTGACCGATGATTATTCCATTGCAGATAAACTGCGTAGTAGTGGTAAACCGGTCATTATTGCCGCCAATAAAGCGGAGAAAAAAGAGTCGCAAGCGACCTCTTATGAGTTTCATGAGCTGGGTTTGGATCCTATTATTCCCATTTCATCGGCGCATGGTATTGGTATTGGCGATCTGTTAGAGACCTTAGAGGCGATGACCGAGGCCATGCCTGAGTTCTCCTTGCAAGAAGACGAAGAGATCTCGTTAGAAGAAGACCACAATGCACGGCAGAGCGGGCCTATGCGTTTGGCCGTAGTAGGCTGCCCAAATGCTGGTAAAAGCTCGCTCATTAACCGCCTAGTGGGTGAAGAGCGTGTTTTGGCATCCGATATTGCCGGTACAACACGTGATAGTGTTGATGTGCCGATTATGGATAAACATGGAGAGCCTGCCATTTTGGTGGATACAGCGGGTATTCGCCGTAAAAGCCGCGTCTCTATGCGTGTTGAAAAATTTGCGGTCATTGCCGCGTTAAAGAGCATGGAACGTGCTGAAGTGGCCATTTTGGTGTTGGATGCTCAACGGGGTGTGACCGACCAGGATAAACGGATTGGTAGTTATGCGTTAGATGCAGGCTGTGGTTTGGTTTTTGCGGTTAATAAATGGGATACCATGCCTGCGGGTCAACAGCCTATTAAAGAGTTTAAAGAAGGCTTGGCGATCCATTTTCCGCGCTTAACCCACTGCCCGGTCTTTTTCCTGTCAGCTAAAAGCGGTAAAAAAGTGGATAAGCTTATTCCCGCTGCCCGTAAGGTGCGTAAAGCTACCCGTATGCGTATCTCTACAGCCAACCTTAATCGCTGGTTGGAACAGGCCATACAGAAGAAAGCACCACCCCGTGCCGGTGGTCGCCCCGTTAAGGTACGCTACTGTTCCCAGGTTAGTGCATCCCCGCCCACCTTCGTGTTTTTCTGCAACCGTCCTGAAAAGATGCAAGAGAGTTATAAGCGCTACCTGGAAAATCAGCTGCGGGAGGCCTTTGATCTGGATGGCACACCCGTACGCATGATGTTCAAAGGGGGAGCAAATCCCTTTGCTGAAAAGGGTAAAAAAAGGCGTTAGAGGCCCAGACAAATCCAATGGCCAGGTGCGATAACGCCAAATGCATCAAATGAACAGGTTTCGTGTCGACTTTTCATGCGTAGAAGCAATATCCTTGGTTGATTGAATCAAGCAATACTTCTAGATTTGCTTGATTCATCCTTCAACCCGCCAAGGTGTATCATGTCACCTGACCAGATTAAACCACTCTATGTTCGCCATTCTTCAGAAGAAGATCGCTATGTGATTGCTGTACCCAACCCGTTCAAATTTCATCTGCGTAAATCATTTCGCCAAGCCTATCTCTCTATTCCTGAAGATCAAAAAGTAGAGTTTGATTTTAGCCAAGTTACTTCGTTAGATAGTGCAGCCATCGGTATGTTGTTGGTGGCTTTTGAGCACTTTGGTCACAACCGTGATCATGTGGTGTTATCCAATCTACATCAGCAGGTTAGAGTTATTCTTGAAATGGCCAACCTTGACCGTGTCTTTACCATCTTGCCTTCCTAAAGAAACCGACACGCATAGGGGTAAGATCATTCAAATTAGGACAAAATTGGTCTTTTTTTATCTTTATGAAATTTTAAGAGTATATCTCTCTCTAAAAGATAGTGAAAAAAAGATGCTGTTAGGTAAAGAGGAGTTGTTCTATGTATGAAACGTCAAAAAACTCTGTCTTAGAGATGACAAAAAAATATCACACCAAACATGGTCGCTATATCATTAAACTTCCCAATCCTTTTAAGTTTAACAGTCATCAGCGTTTTCGTGAGATGTGCGAATCCTTAGATCACGACGACAGTGTTGAGTTTGATTTGCGTCATGTGACCTCTATAGATAGTTCAGCGTTGGGTATGTTGATGCTTGCCCATGAGTATTTTGGTAAAGATCGAAATCGTCTGTTCTTATCCCATATCCATACCAATGTTAAAAGTGTGTTTGATGTGGCGCGTATGGATGTGTTGTATACGATGCACTAACCTATGCGTAGTGCATAAAAAAAGGCAGATCTCATGGAGATCTGCCTTTTACACTAAATATAGCGTTAGTTACGCTACATTTGACGTTTTCTTCTGAAAAAGTCAACCAAGCTGTGGCTGGTAACAAAACCACGCAAAACACCCTGGCGACTTAAAACAGGTATGGCTCTTAATTGATATTGTGTCACCAAATCTGCTGCTTCCGCGACAGAACCATCAATGGAGATGGCGATCATATCCTGTTTGGTGTTGAGCTTGCCTAAAGGTACGGTATAGATCACCTTATCGCGTTTACTAAGAGACTTTGTACCAAAGAATGGCCCCATCAAGTGACGAATATCACTGGTGGATAGCACCCTGATCAATTTGCCTTCACGGTTATCAATGCCGATAAACTTATAGCCATCCCGACGCATGGCGTTAATGGCCTTAATAACCCGATCTGTCTCTTTAAGGGTAAAAGGGGCCTCGCTCATGACCTGTTGTACAGAACCCGGTATACTGGGGTTGGGCAGGCCGTCATTCTCACTATAGCCATGGCTAGGCATGGGTTCGCGCATAAAGTCTGGTAAGTCACCAGAGCCCTCTGCACCACCGACTTGGGCTGTATCATAACCGCCTTCGCCGCTCATGCTGGATTCAGCACCACCCATGAGTGCGCTGTCGCCCGAACCACCACTGCTATCCGCCCCGCCCGTAAGCATGGCGAATGTATCATCATCACCTGCGCCTACGTCAGATCCGCTGCTGTCGCCATCTAGATCAAAACCACCATCTAGGTCGCCGTCATCATCCAGGGATAAGTCATCACTTCCACCGAGACTTAAGTCATCGGTAGATCCACTTAAACCATCATCTGAACCTAGATCAGAATCTGCCGCTAAATCATCACCGGCCTCTGAAGCAGCATCCTCGGACGCCTCACCACCACCAGCAGATTTCTCCGCTTCCATCGCTTTTTCTGACTCGGTGGGATCCATCTCCACACCCGTCAAAAGCTTGGTTAGGTCACGAGAAAACAGCCATTTTGAAGGAACAGGATCGAAGTCGCCGACTTGAATGTCAGCGGTATAGACACAGTAGGAGCGATCATCCTCGAGACCATTAGGGTATTCACCATAGGTGATCCGCTCTGTAGGGAGCATCAGCAACATATGGCCGTCGGCGGCACTGTCTTCCACCAGATCGTTGAAAGCACCGACCAGCTGGTTGGCAACTTCCTGAAAACCTTCTTGGATTTCGTCGGTATAGATCTTCTTTTTGACCTGTTCCTTGATGACCCCTTCACCCATCATCATCATATACCCGGCAAGGGCAATGGATGTGGCTAGGTCGAAACAGATGTAGGCGTCACCCGCCCCGGTACCATCTTCGACCGCTCGAGCAACACTCTTGTCCAGCTCAAAAACCTCATCGATCTCTTCAAGTCCCCGCAACAGCTGGGAGTCGCTCAATGTACAGCTTACAGGAGCACCTGTAAGCATGTTCATATCGTTACTCAGCCTGTTGAAGAACTTAAGAACGAAAGGTCTTAGCTTTTTTAAAGCTTTATCGTCGCTCATCCCGGTATCACCATCCAAATTGGTTCGGGAACGCGGTTCTTCGCGTCCATCAAGACCAGACGGTTCCTCCGTCCAGTCCTAATAACCGGATGGCTCCTGCCATCCGGTTATTTAAAGACGGACTTATTTGAAGAACTGACCCAAGGTCTCTTTAAGGGTATCAGGGGTGAAGGGCTTTTTGATGTGACCGTTGGCACCACTGGCCACTGCCTCATTCACTTTGCCCTCACCACCTTCGGTGGTCACCATCACGATGGGGGTCTGGCCAATCTTGCGGAACTCTTTGACGAAAGTCAGCCCGTCCATATTGGGCATATTCCAGTCAGAGAGGATTAAATCCACTTGGTTATCCTTCAGGACTTCCAAGGCTTTTTGGCCATCGCCAGCCTCGAGAATCTCATCGATCGCAAATCCGGCTTGACGTAAACCGCGAGTGACGATTTTACGCATGACGCTGGAGTCATCGACGATCAAAACACGCATGGAGTTTCTCCCAGGTTTATTAGGTAGCTTAACCTGACCATTGATACAGGAATCTAAGGGAAAATTCGAGTTATAAAATGTCAAACTTTCCCGCAAAATGCCATTTGGTCACTTTTTAAAGGGAAAGATGAACTTGAAAGTTTTCCCCTTCTAACAAAAACGTCAATACTTCCGCACCACCAATGGTTTTCCACTCTGCAGTATAGTCACTGCCAACAATGGCCACAGGGGGCGAAAGTTCGAGCTGCTTCATCTCTGCTTTGGTTTTCATACCACCACAGATCATATTGGCCAGCTCAGCCACACCGTCGATCAGATCTTCTGGTAACAGTTCTTCGGCGGGTAGACCGACAATCCGTGATACCAGTTCTGACGCGATGCGTTTATTACATGCAATTCCAACCAGACCCTCTTCACTCTCACCACGAAGACGGATTAGCCCTCCCACTTCCTGATTAAGGGTAAGGGAGTTTGAATGTTCCTGGCCGGCAAAACCCACTTCTGCCCAGGCCATGGTTCCCATAACTTCGGTAACCGTTGCTTGTAGGGCGCTGATGAGGATCTCTTTATCCATGATTACATCCTTCCGGATTTTAATCAGACCTGTGTCAATGTTACGACAATGATGTCAGGCCATTTTATACTAAGCACACGACGTGCCAAGTTACATGCCGCCCATGCCTATGGCTTCCATGATTCGTCCGGCCATCTCTTCTTGAGAGAAAGGCTTGGTCATGTAGTGACACGCACCAGCTTGGATGGCACGGATAATATTATCCTTCTCACCCTCTGTCGTGACCATCATGACGGGAATATGCATGAAGCGTTCATCTGCTTTTACTTTTTTTAGAACTTCAAGACCGTTAAGTCCTGGCATGTTCCAATCCAGCAAAATCAAACCAACCTCATGGCTGGACTCTTCAAGTACCTGAAGCCCAACCATACCATTTTCTGCTTCCAGAACCTCAAACCCCAACATAGCGCCAACACCACTAATGACGCGTCGGATGGTTCTGGAATCATCGATCGAGAGGAGTTTCATCGGTGACCCCTAACGTTGCTGAAGACGTGAAGCCATAGGACGTGCAGCCGCAGCACGTCCTGCGGGCATCGAGCGAGCCGACCCCCCGGCAGATGGTTTGAACAGGGCTGCTCCGCCTACCATTACTTGCTCAAAGGCATTGGTATAACCCCTCGGTGATTCCGAGGCGCCAATGGCCAAATAAGCAGTAGGAGACATGGCACCATGTATCTTACCGTAGATATCCCGCTTCAGCTCGTCAGAAAAATAGATGAGAACATTGCGGCAAAGCACAAAATCAAAAGTCCCAAGACTTGAGTAGTTGTCCTTCAGATTGAACTGCTTAAACTCAATGAGTTTACGCAGATCTGGCTTGATCTCATAAGCCATACCCTTCTTCTCGAAATAGGCATCGAGGAAGTTGGGTTTCATGCCTCTTGAGATAGCCAACTGACTGTAACGTCCCGCCTTGGCAATAAAGATAGAAGAGGGCGAGATATCGGTACCTACCACCTGGAATTTATCCAGCGGTGGTGCACCTGCCCCCATCTTCTTCAACCCCTGATCAATGAGCATCGTCACTGAATAGGCTTCCTGGCCAGTAGACGCTGCCGCCGACCAGATCCGCACTTTGGGTTGAGTCTTTGCCTTTTTGATCAGTTCCGGAACAACAAAGTCCGATAGGGCAGTGAAAAACGAGGTGTCGCGAAACCATAGGGTCTCGTTCGTGGTCATTGCATCAATGACCTTGGTTCGCAACATGCCCGTGTCCTTTAGCAACTTCTCATGAAGTTGCATAAAGTTCTCACACCCGTTTTGAACCATCAAAACAGTGAGGCGGTTTTCTACCAGATATTCTTTACCAGCACCAATGAGAATCCCACTGTGCTCGTGAATAAACTGGCAGATCTTAGTGAACTCTTCGGGAGTGATAGCCATAAGCCGACCGTCGATTCAATAACGGATCCAAGTGTTACTAGATCCTACACAAACACGAAATCATACACCACATATTTCCTGAATACGCCTACCAATTTGCTCTAAAGGAAGTGCCTCATCCGAAAGGCCTTTTTCTTCAACTGAGCGAGGCATACCATAGACCACGCATGAGTCCCGATCCTGGGTAATGCAATAGGTCTTAGAACTGCGCTTTAAAGCATCCACACCATTGGTGCCATCTCGACCCATACCGGTCAAGATAACCGACAGTGTGTGGCCAGAGAAAGCCGCGGCAATAGACATAAACAACACATCTACCGCTGGGCGACATTCATTGACCTTTGGACCTTCATTAAGATCCACACTAAACTGCTTACCCTGAACCTTCAGGGTCATATGCTTTCCACCTTGGGCCAGAATAACGCCACCTGGGGTGACGGACATTCCAGCATCCGCTTCCACAACCTCCAATTTGGAGGAGCGTGTTAACTGCGCGGCCAAAGATGCCGTAAAGACAGGCGGCATATGTTGTACAATTAAGGTCGGAATAGGAAGTTTTTTCCCACCCAGGCCTGTCAAAACTTTGGTTAATGCTGCAGGGCCACCCGTAGAGGACCCAATCAATAGTAGATCAGGGCGCTTTACTTTAGGGCCTGCACCGGGACGCGCAGCTGGTACAGCAGCTGGACGTGCGCCACCACGCGCAACCGCAGGCATGCCGGGACGCTGAGGCTGTCCAGGACGTGCAACCGGCGGTAGACCAGGGCGTTGCCCAGGTGCGCCAGGTCTTGGTGCCATACCAGGGCGAGCTGCAGTCGCAGCTTCACGCGTTGCACCGCCAAAAGGCGCGCGAGCGGGCTGTTGTCCCGTTGCCGGTGGACGACCACCTGCTACGGAACCGGGACGACCTGCTGGTCCTGGACGGTTTACTCTACCTGCCCGAGCAGGTGGCGTCGAGGATTCTTCGCTCGGTGCCGCCGCCGCCGCTGCGCCAACTGCCGGTTTACGCTTCGATACAATGACCGACAATATCGGCTCAAGATCCAGGCGTAGTGCCTGCATTGCGGCATTGGCATTGCTTTCCAGGGGTTTGGTCACAAAGTCCAAGGCGCCTGCATTTAAACACTCCATGATGATGTTGGCGTTGGAACGGGATAAGCCGCTGACCATAACCACCGTCACATCAGGAAAGCTTTTACTAATCTCTTTGAGTGTTGTTAAACCGTCCATGACCGGCATTTCAACATCACACAGGACAACCTCAGGCTTTACACCCGGAATTTTTTCCAGTGCAACCTTACCATTGGGGGCAGAAGCCACCACCTCGACACCCGGGATGGATTCGGCCACCTTCTTCATGATCATGCGGTAGGTAATGGTGTCATCAACCACCATTGCCTTCAACTTATCCGCCATGGATGCCTATCCGTTATTCTAAGTATTGTTCCATGTATACACAGCCTCAGCGATATTGCCGCGGCCAGAATATTCCAACGATTTGCATAGGGAACGTACAAGGGCAATTCCCCGACTGCCGTGTCCGTAGTTGGATTGAATAAAGGAGTTTACCTTATCCAACTCAAATCCCTTACCACTATCTTCTACCCGTATGTGGAAAGCTCCGCCTCCCTCACCATGGGGTTTATGCTGCACCTCAACCCGAATATAACCACACTCTTGTTGCGCCAGACGTTCTTCTCGCTGCAAGTAGTAGTCGGTAAAGCCTTCAGGTGTATCTTTTGTTTTAGTCTGAAGTCCCAAAATGCCATGGTCCAGCGCATTGGTAAACAGTTCAGACAAAATGATATACAACCGCTCACGATGACCAGCTGGTGCCTGCACATTCATAACCGCATTGACCATTGTGGGCAGTGGGTCCTGCTGACTGAGCATATCCATATCAAAATGAAAACTCAGTTCCCACGTACCTGGTACATGCTGCTTATGCTGCTGGTAGAGCTGTTCATTCGTCGCTGGTAGTGCAGCGCGATTGCAATCAATCTCAAGCAAACTGATATCATCATTTTGGGGTGCAGCTGCCCGAAAGCGCTTCACATCTTCCAAAATGGTTTGAAACCGTTCATCACCGGCAATCGATGGTTTAAACAGAGATTCCAGCAAATCTGTTCCATACATCTGACCTTGTGGATTGATCGCCTCAGTCAACCCGTCAGAGTAAAGATACACTTTATAGTCCGGCAGAATCTCTACCATTTCAACCGAGCGATCCTCTGCACTAAAGCGGGTAACGCCTAACGGTAAATGGGAGGAGGGTACACGCCGTACAATCTCCCCAGAACCATCTGCAATGAGGATATCCGGTAGACCACCATTCCAGATCAAAAGGCTCTTTTGTCTGGGATCAACCTCAATCAAACATGCTGCACAAAACATACGAGCAGGCAGCACATCCGTGAGCTTGTCGTTCATCTCCTCCACCAGATCACTGATGGAAAAACCTTGTGCAGTCAAACCGTAAAAAATTTCTGAGATCGGTAACGCACCCACCGCTGCCGATAAGCCATGCCCGGTGAAATCACCCAGCATAATGTGCAAACCACCCGCTGGATTATAACTCGCCATGAGCAAGTCACCGTTAAACAGTGACATTGGCGCTGTCCAGTGCTGAAGACAGGGGGCATCCAACAAATTTCCAGCCTGCACAATCTTACTAAAGAGGTGTTTACCGACTTCAAGCTCTTGGCGAATGGTCTGCTGGTGGCGTTCCAAAAGCTCTTTTTGCTCTCTTAACACGCCATGCAACTGCCCAATTCGTTCCATCGCACCAATTTTGGCCTGCAAAATGGTGCGGTTGAAAGGCTTGGTTAGGAAATCATCACCCCCCGCATCAATACATTTGGCCAAGCCCTCATCATCTGTCACGGCAGTGAGGAAGATAATGGGTACAAAACGATCTGGGCTCAGTGTTTTGATGCGTCGTGCCGCCTCATAACCATTCATCAATGGCATGCGGATATCCATCAACACCAAGTCAGGAAGCTCTTCGGTAAACAGCTCCACACCGCGTTGACCATTTGGGGCGGTCAATACCCCATGCCCGTCCTTTTCTAAAAGACGGGTGAGAATCGTACTGTTGATGCGATCATCGTCAACAATAAGAATCTTCATACGTCAAGACTACCGATCAGCCAATTTTAAATAGGCGCTGGAAGTTGGCAGTCTCCAAAATTTTACGAATCTCCGGGCGGGCATTTACAATATCGATATTCGCATCATTAGAACCTGCCTCTTCACGCAGCAAAAGCAGCATGCCCAATGCGGAGGAGTCGATATATTCTGTACCAGCTAGATCGATAACAAAGCGAACTTTGCCCTCTTTACAATTCTCGATTTCACCCTGATAAGCGGTACGGAACTGAGAGTGCATCTCAAAGTTAAACCGCCCCTTGATGGCGATAACATGCTCACCGTTACCACGACTGACGTTAATGGTACCCGACATATTGTGTCCCCATAGTGATCAAGAATGACCGATTACTACCTAACGTTTAAAACAACGAACCAAAGCACGCTCTTATCAAGCTGTTTTAAAAGAGCTCAATATCACCTTCATCCATAGATTCTTGCTCAACAGGGTTATGCCCCATCTCGTCATAAAGAGAACGATGACGGTCCAAGACCTGTTGAATTTGCATACGTCTTGTTTGCTGGTCTGCACTGCTAATAGAAACCTCTAAGGTCTCAGCCATGAAAGTTTCCATCATATCCAGTTTTTTTTCAAGACTTTGTGAAATTTGCGTCACCATATCTTCAAATTGCAAAGACATAACCGCTAATCCCACACTTTGAGCGATCTGTTCCGATAGACGCGTAACAGAGGCCAAAGTATTAGAGGTCAGCTTATCAAGCTCGCTGATCTCCTTCATCATTTCATCCACACGGCTCTTGGATTCAATGGCAAAGCTCATATCCTTGGAGGCCATGACCTCAATGATATTTTTAGCACTACCAATGTTACGCTGAGACGTGGTTACAACGGTATCAATCTGTCCACTAAACTGAGCGGAATCCCGCGACAGCTTACGTACCTGATCCGCAACCACCGCAAAGGCACGACCTGCTTCACCAGCACGGGCTGCTACGATGCGGGCATTAAGGGCCAATACGTTGGTCTGTTCAGAGATACCATTAATATCCCCCAGTAGTTTACCAATGGCATCCATCTGCTTGGCCAGATCATCAACCCGATGGACCATCTCCATACTCTGGCGACTGACCAGAAGGATGTGATCGACAAAGGAGTGCAGAATTTGGTCGGTTTCACCAACAAACTCATGCACATTAATGCTCTTTTGCTGCTCTTCCGTTTTAGGCTCTGAACCGTCATCTTCCATTGAGTGAATCAAACAGTGCAGCAATTGAGTCTGCTCCTCTGTTTGATCACGCAAAGCGTTAAAGCTATCGGTCAGTTTAATAATAGCGTCTTGCACCAGATCACGGACACGGTGAACTTCCTCACGCATCACATCCATCTCTTGCGAGAGGACCTGTCTTATTTCGCTATAGAGTTGCTGCTCGGGCATACCATATCATCCTACTGCGTACCAAACGTTGGTCACTTGTTAAAGATCATGCTCATTCAGTAAAGAAGGAGGGATGAATCTTTAAGGATCTTTTTGCACAAGCAAAAAACAAAGTACCAAGAACACCTGCCATCATGGCATTAACCGCAGCATCAGGTATAGATAAAAAACGGCTTTATGATAAAACCCCTGCTCAGTTTCTGCTCATAAACCTGCAAATCTGATGAGAGACTCTACCCAGCCCTAAGTTAAGACCGTCCTATGAAGGTCTCTGTATCTTGAAACAGGAAAGCTCTATACATTCTATCGGTAGGATGAATCCACCGAATGAGCCTTTTTCATGGTTCTTACAAGGCATAAAAAAACGCACATTGGCCAGCACTCGTGGTTTTACGGGGATCAGAGAATCCGCTCACCCGACACCGCGTTGCCATGGCACCATGCGCGCCATATTCTTTAACCTATTGCTAGGTAGATTACGTACAGAAATTCTATGTTTGGTTCTGTTGCTATTAAGCGGCGTTTTGCTCAATACCCAAAACCTGTGCTACATCCAAAATAACCAGTAGCTTACGCTCGAACTCAACCACACCATGCACAAAATCTGCAGAGATGCCTCGCAGGTTGGCCGGTGAAGGCTGAATGGTATCATCCACAATATCCCGCACATCCCCTAACTGATCAACGACCAAGCCAACTGGGTCGAGCCAAGGACAGCGTGCATCCGCAACATCCCGATCAATTTGTGCCACTTCATTACGGGTTTTCATGATGACATTATACTGTTTAGCCCGTTGGGTGTTGCTGCTGTCTACTAAGACAGGCGGTGGGGCTGTACGCTGATCTTCGGACCAGCTTAAACGGCTTTTAAGATCAAACAGTGTAATAACACGACCACGAATATTGAGCATGCCGCGAATGTACTCAGGTGCACCAGGAACTGGTGTACACTCCATAGAGCGGTTGATTTCCCGAACCAGGATAATATCAATGCCTAGATAGAGTTCACCCAAAGTAAAGGTACTAACCAGCATGGCTTATCATTCCCATGAGCAAGGGGCAAACCCCATCAAACTGGATAACAATAACCCCTTGCCCGATTGGACAAGGGGTTAATCTTCTGTTTAATAGAACTCTTCAGTCTGCAAAGAGGCTACGACGGTCAGCAGTCGGTTTTTATCAATGGTTGGTACACAGCTGACAAACCCAGCACGACTACAACGTTGCTCCAGATCTGAAGAGATCGAAGAGGTTGTCGCAATAATAGGAATTTCAGCCATTGGTGTACCTGGAACCTCAGCAGCCAGTTCAAATCCATCCATCAATGGCATGTTAAGATCCGTCACCAGCAGATCATACACCTCTTCTTTAAGTGATTTAAGCGCTGTTGAACCCTCTTCAGCTTGCACCACATCAAAACCTACACCAGTAAGGTAGCTGGCCGTCAGTGCACGTAAGAATGGTGTGTCATCCACAACCAAAGCGCGCAGCCCTGTACCATTGACCTGCGGTGGTGGGTGTGGTGAAGAGATACCGGCGATATCAAAGACCAAGTTAACATCTGGGAACAACACCACACGGTCATCAATTTGTGCAGAACCAAACAGACCTTCGGCGCGAATGGCACGGCAATCCAGATCAATGGCGGTCTCACGGGTGTCGATAATGCGTTTGAAAATCAGACCCGCCTGCATGTCAGGAATGTTAGGAACAACCATGCAGAGGTTGTCATCTTCCTCTTCACCTTCCATTGGCTCAGACGAGTAACCCATGGACATGCTCATACCCTCAAGACCCAATACTTGGTCAGGGTAGACGGCACGGAAGGTTTTACCGTCATAGCGTACGTAGGGTAGGCCACCGATATTATCCAGCAGATCTGGCGGGATCTTCTCAACACGGCGTACCATGCTATGCACAATACCCATTAACAGGCCGGTTTCAGTCTCTAGAAGAATGATATTCTGCTTTTCACGCAAGGCTGCGCGACGCTCATCATCCAGATCCATGCGGCTTGCACGTTCAACATTGCTGAAGTTGATGTTGGCCTGTTCCATGACACCGGCATAGTCGATAATCAGAGAAACGGTACCGTCACCAAGAATGGTGGTTGCAGAGAAGCAGGGGTTATCTTTGAAGAATGAAGGCAGGGGCTTCACCACAATCTCTTCACTATCCAGCACTTCATCCACCACCATACCGAACTCATTACCACCAACGTTCAGTACCATAATATAGGCTACCAAACCGCCGGGTGCTCGGCGATCACTGGCGTCACCACGGCGTGGGCTGTCATCCTCTTCTTCCCCTTCTTCATGACGGTTAGCACGACGGTCATGAAGATTCTGACGGCGATCTGGGGAGTCAGTCTCAGGGGGCCAGACACGCTGAATACCCAGCACATCGGCCAAATCCACCAACGGAAGCAGCATATTACGTAAACGTAGAACCGGAGCATTACCAACCACTTCAATCTGGTTGGCACGATCAGATTCAGCCACACGTACAATCTCAACCAAACCAATTTCAGGAATGGCGAAGCGCTGTTTGCCGGCTGACACGATCATAGCTGGGATAATAGCCAGTGTCAGAGGCAGCTTCAGGATAATGCGTGTGCCTTTACCAATTTTCGATTCAATGTGGACCGTACCACCAAGCTTTTCAATATTGGTACGCACAACGTCCATACCCACACCACGGCCTGATACGTCAGAAACCTTTTTGGCCATGGAGAAGCCGGGTGCGAAGATCAGACCTAAGGCCTCTTCTTCTGGCATGGTGTCAGCCTGGCGCTCTGTAATCAGGCCTTTTTCCATCGCTTTTGCTTTGATGCGGTTGGCATCAATACCGGCGCCATCATCGGAGAGGGAGATGTTGACCATACCATTTTCATGATAGGCCGCCAGTTCTACCTGACCAGACTCCGGTTTACCGACAGCGATACGGGCATCTGGTTCTTCAATCCCGTGGTCAGCAACGTTACGAATCATGTGTGTCAGTGGATCGGAGAGATGCTCAATGACCGACTTATCCAGGTCAACATCACCACCGCGGATCTCAAGATCAATCTTCTTACTCAATTTACGCGCAAGATCTCGGATAATCCGTGGGAATTTGTTGAACACAACACTCACAGGCTGCATTCGAGCCTGCATCACCCGCTCCTGAATGCGGCTGGTGATGGAGTCTAGGTTCTGTACCAAAGAGGTAAAGTTGGGGAATTTGGTGGCGACATCTGCGCTGGCACGAACCAGCTGATTACGAGCCAGCACCAATTCACCAGCATTGTTGATGAGTTCATCCAGCAACGAGACGCTAACACGCAGGGTCTCTTCCACAGAGGGGACACCCCCGCTGCTGCTGCTGGCCGCTTTGCTGTTCTCAGCGCTTTTGCCTTTGGCATTGCCCTGTTTAGGCTTACGCAAAGCGGGTTTGGTGCGTTGGGGTGCAACATCACCCATACCCATGGCCATGGGATCCATCATCGGATCCATCATGGGATCTGCAGCGGGCGCTGGTTCGGCTACCGCAGGTTCTGGTGTGGGCTCAGGAGCTGGAGCTGGTGCTGCCTCTGGTTCTGAGCCGCCCTCTGCTGCTGATGCCTCTTTACAAGCTTTAACCAGATCGTCTGGAATGGGGGTGTTATTGATATTTTCCATGGGCACCTGAATTAAGGATTGTAAAAGATCCTTTTCAAGTACTGTGGCAAGAAAGATATCAAGATGGTCGCCGACTGCTGAAAAATCACCGCCGGCTACCTTAGGTGAGGTATCCACGACCTTGCCAACAGATGCAAGTAGCGATTGCAGTTTTTCAAACGAGCTTTTTTTATCGTCTGCAGAGCCTTCGGTACCCAACACAACAGAAAAGAACTTCTGCCCATGCTGCACCGCATGTTTGACGTCTTCATTGTAGTTGGCGAAGTCAAAAGAGACTGGCGCTGCCGGTGCTGCTGCAGAAGCTTCAGGCTCAGGGGCTGGTTCCGCTGCTGCAGGAGCTTCAGGCTCAGGGGCGGGCTCAGGTTCTGCGGCGGCGGCCGGTGCGGCACCACCATTTTCGTGCAGATCCAAAATAGACTGGATGATCTTGATCTGTTCGGTGGCATCCACAGATTCACTGTTGGCCACATCGTCAATCATGGTTTGAAGTTTATCCAAACCTGAAAGCAGACTGTCCGAGACCTCAGGGGAAGCTTCAATGGCGTGTTCACGCACTTTACCAAGCAAGTTCTCCATGATGTGAGAAAGCTTGGAAATAGCCGTTAAACCAAAGAAACCAGCCGAGCCTTTAATAGAGTGCACGCTACGGAACAGGCGGTTGATGACTTCGTCATCGGTATCCGCGCCCTGTTCCTCCAGCGTTAAAAGGTCGGGCTCGATGGTCTCGATGTGTTCCACGGCCTCTTGGACAAACATGCCCAATAGTTCATCATTTTCATCGGTTTCCATGTTCATGAGCTGAACTCTACTCGCTGAAGGTAAGCGTTTGTAAAAAGCGCCTTATTGACACGTAGGGAATCGTGTTGATTGTTGAGGATTTATTTTTCCTCGTCAATCCTAAACAGACACTCAAGAGGTCTTCTTTTAACTTTATTGCAGATTTATCATAAATACATATGCTTTTACACCCCTTGAAAAGCAAACGTTTTAGGGCGTTCTAGCCCTCTATATGGTTATTCTAACAAACAGAAAAGAAAGAAGAAAACAAAAAATCAATGCCGTATTAGCTTAGGTCACATTATAGGCTGTTGTGGGACATTTAAAGAAAAACAAAAAAATAACACATAATAGTGACAAGTGCCCCTTATTGTACCGCTAGATACATTATAAGGGGGATGATCTCTATACATGTATGACAATTTAACCATGAACAGTATGGGTAAAAATTCAAGCAGGTTCCGTGTGGTGAATCTTCCACTCAAACAGAAAGATGATCAATCTGTGAACCGCATACTTGCAAGCATACCCCCTGATTTATGATCGGCTATTGCAACAAAAACTTCATAGATGTTTGTGAAAAAACCCGATCTCACACCATGCCTTGTCTATGAACAAATCTTGAAGGTAAATCTGAAAAAACCTTTAAATCAGAGGGATAGAGAGGGTTAAAAAAAAGGGTGTTGAGTGATAAAGAACCGTGTTTTTTGGAATACTTGTATGTTATGCAACCGATTGAATAAAAAAGTGAATATAATAAATATATCAAAATATATCCTATGGTGAGAAGAATTTTTTAAGCGGACTTAATCTTTTTTGGAGAGTCTCTGCATGTAACTGAAATAACAGAATATATAAGATATTGCCATATGGTAATACAGGTTAGAAAATCTTTAATATATTTTTTATGTTGATATATATCTGCATGTAAAATATGGGTAAAATTTCTTTTTGTGTGTTTTGCAAGGGTGCGCGTAGATTTTTGTACCAATTTTAAAAATTTCCCGTTAGGATAACAGCGCTTGTAACACATCTATAAAACCGAGCCCTCCGCACCTAAAAAATAAAATAGCGGGTCCGGCGTCACCGGATAAAACAGGGATCGGAACATAAAAGCCGTCTATTTGAACGGCTGCGTCGCACTATTGCACAAGGGAGTAATCACCATGCGTAAATCGATGATTTCGGAGATTATCAGCGAGCCCTCAGGTGACAACAACGATACCCATCTTTGGATGGCAGTTATGGATCGTGCTGTTCGTGATCTGGTCGCACTGGAGCGTTACCGTAAAGATCCCGCTGTTGTAGATGATCCTGTGTTTCGTTATGACTACCGTACCTTAAAGAAGTGGTTCCACTCTACATCTATGGAACCAGGTTCATTTAACTGGATCTGTTCTCTGGTTAATATTGATCCTAAATGGGCTTTACGTCGGCTAGAAGAGCGTCTGGAAGTCTGTCTGTTGCCTGAATCTCGTCGTGAAAATCGTGAGGCCCTGGTGGATGCTGCTGCACAAGCGGCTTAATTCCCGCCGGGTTTTGTTAGATCATAAAGAGCCGGGCATTGATGCCCGGCTTTTTCTGTCATAGCGGGTGTTAAAGCGCAACGCCCCGCCATAAGTTGGGATAAAAGAGGTGAAGTATGAGCAGTGAAATCATGCGCAATTCCTGGGAAAAGGGAAAAGCCTTTCTGGGTACACGTTATGCCATCCTAGGTGGGGCCATGTCCTGGCTGTCTGAGCATAAATTGGTTGCTGCCATCTCAGAAGCTGGCGGTTTTGGGGTCATTGCAACCGGCAATATGCCCCCTGAACTGTTTCGTCAGGAGATCCAAGGTGTCCGTCAGTTAACGGACAAACCTTTTGGGGTGAACTTGATTGCACTGAACCCTGAATTGGCAGATTTGGTGACCATTTGCCGGGAAGAAAAAGTCTCCCATGTGGTAATTGCAGGGGGCTTCCCTGATAAATCCACCATGGCCGCTTTAAAAGAGGATGATATCAAGATTATGCTCTTTGCCCCTAATTTAGCCTTGGCTAAGCGCTTGATTAAACGGGGTGCAGATGCCTTGATTATTGAGGGGCATGAAGCGGGTGGTCATGTAGGACCTGTAGCAACCACAGTATTGGCACAGGAAATTTTACCACATATAGATGAAGTGCCTGTGTTTGTGGCTGGTGGTATTGCGAACGGTCAAATGGTCTCTCATCTGGTGGCCATGGGTGCCGCAGGATGCCAAGTTGGTACCCGTCTGGTCTGTACCGATGAGTGTATTGCCCATGAGAACTTTAAAAAGCTATTCCTTAAAGCATCCGCTAAGGATGCTGTGGTCACCGCTCAATTTGATACGGTTTTACCGGTTATTCCGGTTCGGGCGATTGCCAATAAAGGAACGGATGACTTTAACAGCTTGCAGTTAAAACTGGTGCAAGAGGTTAAAGCAGGTGAAAAAGAGCGTAAAGAAGCCATTTTGGAACTGGAACATTTTTGGGTAGGTGCTTTAAAGCGTGCTGCCATTGATGGTGATATTGAAAATGGTTCGGTTATGGCGGGGCAGAGCATCGGCCTAATCAAGGCCATTGAACCGGTTGCAGATGTGATTACAGAGTTGGCTGGTGGGGTTGAAGCCCAGTTGTAATCTGTTCCACAGTGGTTCAAGAAAATCTTGAAAAGGCAGGCGTCTATAGGCGTCTGCCTTTTTTGATGCATGGTCACGCAAGATAGGTAGGCTCTGTTTAAGCATGATCTATTTGGCTATGTGCTGTTTTGAGCGGCTTAGATGCGGGCCATAGTCGCAGCACCTTTAAAAGACCAGTAGATGGTCTGACCGCCTTAATCGACTTAACCTGCCTCTTTTATCCCCTATTTACCCAAGTATATGGGCTCCTGTTGTTGAACAAGTGCTTTAGATCAATACGCTCATGCGTATTTCAAAAGTGATGGCACCTTATGGTTTGCCTACTGTATGGCTACGGGCATCTTTTACCGTATTTAACCCGGCAAAATGATCAAACAAGTCATGTTACATTAAAAAACAAACGTAAAAACAGTTAGATATGATTGGCACGCTGTTTGTAATAAGACTAAAAGCCAAAATCGGTATAACCCTAATAGAGGAGTGGCTCATGAGCGCATTCGCCATGCAGCTCGCCTCCTTGGGATCTGCACCTAGTACGGAAAGTACACCTACTGGGTCAGAACAGGCTGCCATCACTGAAGATGGACAGAGCTTTGAAGATACGCTCCATGATGTGGACGCCCAGCGCGCCCAGGAGCATGCACAAAAGCAACGCCTGACCAAGGACGAGCAGCAGCCCTCCGCTGAAACCATTCGTAAGGAACACGAATCGGCACAGCGGAAAGATGGGTCAGATGCGCATAAGGACGTGCAAGGTGGAGAGCATACCCAAGCTCAACGTGCCCAGCAGGACCCCAAAGGTCAGGCAAGGCAGGCTGAGCAGGGTGGGCAACGGGTCGCCGTGGATGGTAACGGTGAACCGGGAAGAAGTGGGGAGATGCCCCGTGTGTCGACCAATGGTGAACTCCAACAAGGGCAGAATACGCCCCAGATGGAACAGCCAGGTCGAGTCGGGGGGCAAGAGCCTCAATTTGGTCGTGTTATGGATCAACTCCAGAACCAAGCTGCCGAACAGGCGGAAAAGGGGATGGATAAAATCCAGACACAGGCTAAAGATGGCATGGCCCTTATTAAAGGGGATAAAGGAGAGAGCTTAAAAGCCCAACGGGCCGTCTCTCAAACCCCGGTTCGGGCACAAAGTCCACAGTTTGGTGATCAACTGGCCAACCGTATTGGTCGCATGAAGTTGATCTCTCAGCCTGGACAGCAAGAGCAAATTCGTCTTCGGTTGGAGCCCCGTGAACTGGGATCATTGGATATCAAACTCCAAGTGGATGCCGATAAACAGGTGCATTTGACCATTACAGCTGAGTCCGAATCGGCGAAAGATGCCTTGAACCGCAACATGTCTCAACTGAGAGAAGCATTGGCCAAACAGGATCTGGGCTTTGCTGAACTCAATGTTGAGGTCGGCGAACGAGATTTTGCCGATGCCCAATCCCAAGGTGCCTTTGAAGACCCTTCTGGAAAAGATCAAGAGGGCGGGGATGAACGCTCCCCTTGGCAGCGTGAATGGGATCTGGTTGAGGAGATCATTCAATCTGGACAAATACGAGGTCCAGGTGTGGTTGGACCAGGGTTGAGTGTTATTGCGTAGGTTTTTAAGAAACGGCCACCAAATAAGGTGGCCGTTTTTTTGTTGTGAACAAGGGTGAAATACGATCCCTGAATGGTCGCTTTTTCCTATTGATTGGCCCGGTGTCGCAGTCAGCTGATCACGCGTAAAAAGGGTCACGAAGGCTGTGGATAACTTGGCAGTTGGTGTGTGGGCCATAGAGCACTTTTTAAACCATTTCATGGCTTTGAAAACGAACAATGAATGCCCAGGTGTGTGAGATAGGCTGTGGGTAAAAAAGGGCAGAATCGAACCAGTTGAGGCAAGAGTTGCCGGTAAAAAAGACCGGGTTTCAGTCCTTAGAAAAAAGTTACATACATTTTAAAGTCTAAAGAAAACAAGGCTTTAAAATATAAAAACAGCTTGGCACGGGGTTTGTTAAGTATTAACGCTAAAGAAAATTAAAATTCGTCCGAGTAGGGCTGCTGACGTTTTGAAGGAGATAGGGATATGAGCACAACGGGGATTGTTAATAACGTAGCGGTTTACGATCCGGATGCGAGTAAGTACAAGGATAGCTCCAACAATGCAGAGGATCTGCAATCAGACTTTCTGCGTATGTTGACGGCGCAGTTGGAGCATCAGGATCCCATGGAGCCCATGGAGAACACCGAATTTACCAGCCAGTTGGCCACCTTTGAAGGGTTGAGCCAGCAGCAGAGCACCACTCAGCTGTTACAGCAAATGGTCGAGCTAATGAGTGGCAGCACAGACCAAGTTAGCCAAGCTGTTTCTTACATTGGCCGTGAAGTGCTGGTGGAAGGCAATGGTATGAACATTGGTGAGGATGGTCAGGCCAACGTCAGCTTTGAGCTGTCGGATGCGGCCAGTGTTGATGTGGTGATGTATAACACAGCCGGTGAAGAGCTCAAGCGGGTTTCACAGAGCTACGATGGGGCTGGTATTAAGAACTTGGATCTTAATAGTGCCTTGTATGGTGATGCCACCGCCGCAGGCGATTACAAGTTCCGTGTTGAGATTACCGATGGTAGTGAGACAACCGCCACGGCACTCACCACAGGTGTGGTAACCGGTGTGGTTAATGATGCCACCGGAGTACAACTGGATATGAACGGTAGTCAGGTCAGCTTGGCCGATGTACGCCGTATTCAACTTGCGGATTGATCATGCCACTTAAGGGCTGTTGCCCTTGAGAAGAACAATCCCGAGGCAAAGTATGTTTTCGCATAGAGGCTCCACGAGAAGGGTCTCTATCGGTGACCAGGAGATAAAACATGTCCATCCATCAGGCGATGTATGCCGGTTCCAGTGCGCTAACCAACTACGGTAACGCCATGACGGTAATCGGTAACAACCTCTCAAACACCAATACAACGGCGTTTAAGGGGAGTCGAACCACCTTTGAGGATGTGCTCATTCAGACCGTTGGTATTAGTGGAACACGCGCCTCGACCCAAATCGGTACGGGTGTGGGTGTTTCGGCCATCGATCAGATGATGCAGCAAGGTAGTTTCAGTGGAACCTCCAACGTTATGGATCTGGCCATTGATGGTCAGGGCTTCTATAAGGTTCGGGACTCCAACCCTGGGGCTGCTCAGTTAGGTGGTGGTGGTGGTAACGCAACCTCCAGTATGGATACCTTCTACACCCGTGCTGGTGATTTTAAACAGAATCTAGAAGGGTATTTGGTGACCAATGCCGGTCTGATCCTGCAAGGTTACCCGGTCGATCAGACCACGGGTGAAACCGGTGGTTCCATGACAGATATTGATCTGTCGACCTACCAAACCGCCGCCCCTCTAGCCACCACAGAAGTGACTGTGGGGCTGAATCTGCAATCGGATGATGAGATCATCACCGACCCTGCCACTTACGATCCTAACGATCCTTCCAGTTACAACTATGCCACCCCCATTCGGGTCTATGACTCCCTGGGTCAAGGGCATAACATTGAAGTGCATTTCAAGAAGACCGCCAGCAATACCTGGGAATGGTATGCAGCTGCGCCTAGTTCTGACTTGAATGCAACTCAGGCTGGTACAGGTGACTTGACCAATATGATGGGTGTGACCGGTGCGGTAGAGGATGTACCGACGGGTGCAACCTATACATCAGGTACCTTGACCTTTGACAGCTATGGTCGTTTGAATACCGAAGGTTCAACCCCCATTACCTTTATGTTCACCGGTAATGATAGTGATGCAGAGACCCAAGAGATCCTGTTTGACTTTGGGGATGCATTGACCGATGACTCCACCAACGACTTTACCATTACCGATGGCGCGGTTCTGTTTGATGCCGGTGCGGTTGTGGCAGATACCGATAATACTGGGGTTGCCGGTAGTGTGCAGCGTGCCACCAGCTTTACCACCATGTCGGCCTCTCAAAATGGTTTGTCAGCTGGGTTCTTGGAGAGCCTCTCTGTGGGATTGGATGGTACCGTGAACGGTACCTATACCAACGGTCAGACCAAGTCGCTCTATCAGATTGGATTGGTAGATTTTGACAACGAACAGGCGTTGGACCAAGTGGGTGCCAATCTTTTTTCAGAAACCCACCTCTCTGGCGTACCGCGTGAAGGGGCACCAAACTCCGGAGCATTAGGTACGGTACGGAGCTTTACGTTGGAAAATTCCAACATTGATATGTCCAACGAAATGGTCAATATGATCACCACTCAGCGGGCCTTCCAGGCCAACTCCCGTCTGGTTACGGTAACCGATGGTATGTTGGAAGAGCTGATCGCTCTGAAGCGCTAATCCCTGACTTGATTTAAATAATGCCACGCAGGGCAACACCGGATTTTGGTTCGGTGTTGCCAGTTGGCGTGGAAATCGCATACGGTGAGGTTGGGTCCTGAAAAAAGGACCATGCCAATGGAACTGTGACGCGTTGGAAGAAGGAATAGAGAGATGGCTGAAGAAGGCAATCCCGAAGAAGAAGGCGGTGGTGGCGGTGGTCTAATGAAGATCATCATCCCGGTTGTCGCGCTTTTGCTTGGCGTCGGAGGTGGTTATTTCCTTGGTGATATGATGGCTGCCAAAGAGACCGCAGAAGCAGCCCAGGCCGAGCCAGAAGACACGAAAAAACCTGAAGATATTCAGGCGATGGTGGGTGATGTCTTTCCCCTTGAGGACTTCCTGGTTAACCTCAATGAAGGTCGGGGTAACCGGTATTTGAAGGCCACCATTGAGTTGGAACTGGATACCGAAGAGCTGCGGCCTGAGGTCGAACGCCGTCAGCCACAGATCCGTGACGTAATTCTGTCGCTGTTGGGTTCCAAAGGCGCCAAAGAACTCATGGATGCAGAGGGTAAATTCCGTCTGCGTGAAGAGATTCTGTCACGCATCAATGCGGTACTGGTTAACGGCAATGTCAAGCGCGTCTACTTTACCGCTTTTGTAATTCAGTAAAAAACGCGGTTAAGCCCACCACGCTTCGGCGGGTGGTGGGCAGGTTTTCAAAACAGTATCTCTTAAGATCCTTTTTGAAACGCGAATGATCCGGGCCGAGTGGGGACAAGCGTATGTCTCAAATTTTATCTACAGATGAAATTGATGCCCTAATGATGGGGTTGGAGGAGGGCACCATCGATCTGGATGAGATCGATGAGGAGATGCCCTCAGCCTCCAAGGATGAGAAAAAGACCACTCCCTTCACTTTTGGCCAGAAAACAGCCATTCGTGTTGGTGCCCTGCCGGGTCTGGATCTGATCAATGAACATTTGGCATCTCAGCTGTCGTTCAAACTGACCCAGAAGGTCGGGCGTGAAGTTCATGTGCAGCCCAAGACAACCACCAACCAAGTGTTTGGTCGTTTTCTGCACACGGTAGAACCGCCGATCTTTATCAATATTCTACGGGTTGAGCCCTCCCAATCCATGGCATTGATCTCCATCGATGGAGATGTGATGTACACGGTGTTAGAAGGGTTTTTTGGTGGCCCTGGTGACAGTGAACGCCCGTTCCGTAACTTCTCTCCCTTTGAGATGAAGGTGATTGACCGCATCATGGATGTGGCCAGGGAACAGATTGAACTGTCGTGGAAAAAGCTGGACCCATCCTTCCGTTTGGTCTTAACCCGATGGGAGAACCAGCCACAGTTTGCTGCGGTTATGCCCCTGGATGAGACGGTATTTTTAATTACCTTCTCCGTCGAGGTGGGTGATGCAGAGGGTAGTATTACCATCTGTTTCCCTGCGGTTATTCTGGAACTGTTTAAACAGCAGCTCAAACAAGGCTTCCAGCAGAAGGAAGAGGTGGAAGGTGCCTCGGCCTGGATGGAAGCACTCAACCATGAGCTGGGTATGATTGAGGTAGACATCACACCTGTGATGGGGACCGTTGAGATGTCGGTGCAGCAGATGCTGGATCTACAGATTGGTGATGAGTTTGTACTGGGCACCGATATGTCCGAAGAGATGGCCATTCAGATTGGCGGTATGGATAAATATATGGGCCATGCTGGTGTTGTGGATGGTAAGCGGGCGATTCGGATCACACGGATTGTTGAGCCCGAAAAGTGATGCATAACCGGGCGCGGTGATACACAGGAGTGGACGCGATGGAAGATAGTAACTTTGAAGACGAGTTGGATGCCCTGGAAGAAGAAGCCGATGCCATGGGTGAAGAAGAGGGCATGAGTGATCTGGCCCGTGAACTTCAGGATGAGATGGATGATGCGGAGAGCCCCTTTGAAGTAAGTGCGGATGGGGAACTGCCGAAGAATCTTGAACTCCTGATGGATGTTCCCCTGGAGGTCTCCATTCGTCTGGGTAGCGTAAGCTATCAGATCAAGGATCTTCTGCGTCTTAACAAAGGCTCTTTGGTGGAGCTGGAGAAAGAGGCGGATGATCCACTGGAGATCTATGTCAATGATCGACTGCTGGCTTATGGCGAAGTGGTGATGATCAAAGATAAGTTGGGTATCCGTATTACCGACATTGTCTCCTTGAAGGAGCGGTTGGAAAATCTGCGCTGAGGCGTTTATCCTTATTGGGCAGAGGTTGGATCAAAGCGGCTTCCAAATTTTGGAAGCCGCTTTTTTAATGTCCTTCTCTTTAAAGTATGCGTGCACCTATAGCCCGACAAAGGGTGATGGTTTCTCCACCATACCCACGCTAAGTACAACCAAAAGTCCCACACAACCACGCTGTCCATGGCATTTCACCATAGGGTAACGCTACACTGTGCATTTGTAGGTTTTTCATCCCTGGCAATGAGATAGCGCAAGACGATGCTGGTTCGACTATTCATTATAACGCTGTTGTTGGCTGTTCCTGCTCTAGCTGGTGCTGAGGAGGTGGGTAAAACCTTGAGTTTAACACCACCTGATGAGCTGGATCTGACCACACAGGGCCTACGTATTGCCGGGTTTCTCTTGGTTCTTATTGTTGTGGCAGCACTGGTCAACCGGTTTGGTCGGAAACTGCACAACCATGTGGGTTCCAACAGTGGTATTGAGCTGCTTTCTGGACGTAATATGGGGCAGGGTGTGGGTGTACGGGTTATCCGTATTCACAAGCGGGCCTGGTTGGTGGGTGTCAGCAAAGAGGGGATTAACCTGCTGGCAGAGCTCAATGAGGATGAGGTAAATGCGGTGAACGGAGCAGACAAGTGATGAAGGGACGTCGTTGGTTGTGGCCCTTAACCGGTTTTGGTCTGGTTACGCTGGCGCTGTTAATGCTGTTCAGCGGTCAAGCTTATGCGGTGGAGGTCAATCTACCGGGTTTGACCCTTGAAGGTGGTGGAAACCCAGGGGATGCGAGTCCGGAGCAAGTCAGTGTTGCTCTGCAGATTCTCGCCTTTATGACCCTGTTCTCACTGGCGCCAGGTCTGCTGGTGATGGTGACCTCCTTTACCCGTGTCATTGTGGTGATGTCTTTTGTCCGTCAAGCCATGGGTTTGCAGGGCCAGCCCCCGAACCAAATTTTGATCGCCTTGGCCCTGTTTGTGACCATGTTTGTGATGGGGCCCGTTATGGACAAGGTGTGGGATACCGCCTTGAACCCATATCTGGAGAAGCAGATCACTGGGGAACAGGCATGGGAGAATGCGGTTATTCCCGTCAAAAACTTCATGTTGCGTCAAACCCGTGAGAGTGATTTGGGTCTGTTTATGCGTTTGGCGGGTATGGAGCAGGTTAAAGAACGGGAGGACGCACCACTACGTTTGTTGATTCCAGCCTTTATGGTGTCGGAGTTAAAAACCGCCTTTCAGATTGGCTTTATGGTCTACTTGCCCTTTTTGATTGTGGACATGGTGGTGGCCTCGGTGGTTATGTCTATGGGTATGATGATGTTGCCTCCCTTGGTTATTTCCATGCCGATTAAGCTTATTCTTTTTGTATTGGTCGATGGTTGGGTCTTGGTTGTGGGCTCTCTGGTTCAGTCGTTCCGTTAGCAAGGTGGTGGCTGTCTGTCCATCTGGGTGCTGCGATACGGCATGTTGGCTTGGCAAGGAACCGAAGTAAGGTTTCACTCTGCACGTTGTAGCGCGTTGCTATCGTAAGGGGCTGGCATAGGCTTGTTAGGTCTAAAGAGACAGCAAGCAGGATATGCAAAAGCTCGGGGATCGTCCTCTCTGGACGATGTAGAGATGCTACCTGGCCAGCCAGGGGAGCAGCCTGAGCCACAAAACCGATGAACACAGGGTGGGCATTTGGAATGTCATTGCCCATAAACTCACCTGGCTACTTTGAATCGGCACGATCTTTTCACCCCCTTTTAGGCACGAACAGACATGCCAGAGACCCCATACCCCGCTTTTAGTGAAGCCCCACCCGCCCCGTTAGAGGATGCTCGGGTGGTGATTTTACCACTGCCCTATGAAGGTACCGTTAGCTACGGTACCGGTACCGCTCAAGGTCCCCGAGCCATCTTGGAAGCGTCGCAGCAGTTAGAGCTGTGGGACGAACTGCATAATCGTGAAATTCTGCCTGATCTACCGACCCATACGTTGCAACCCCCCTGCTTTAAAGGGCTTAATCCTGAACAGGTTATACAAACCATTTATGAAACAGCATATCCTCATATCCAGGCTGGGCGTAGGGTGGTGGGGTTGGGTGGTGAGCACTCGGTGACCGAGGGCATCCTCAAAGCCTATCTGGATGTACATGGGTGTGACTTTACGGTGGTGCAGATTGATGCCCATGCGGATTTACGCAACAGCTACCAAGGTACACCCCACTCCCATGCGTGTATCATGCGCCGGGTGTGGGATATGAGTTTAAACTCCGTACAGTTGGGTATTCGCTCACTGAGCCGGGAGGAGATCCGTCATATCCGCTACAATGGTTTGTCTGAGCGGGTGTTTTGGGCCAGGGATATTGTGCGTTGGCACCGGCAAGGTGAGACACAGTGGCTGGACCGGCTGGGAGCTTTATTGAAGAAAAAGGTCTTTTTGACCATTGATCTGGATGGGTTTGACCCCGCCGTCGTACCAGGAACCGGCACCCCAGAACCCGGTGGTTTGGACTGGTATATGGTAGGGGATATCATTGACCGTATTACCGCCCAGTGCGACATTATTGGGTTTGATGTGACAGAACTGGCCCCCATACCGGGTCAACAGGTTTCGGAATTTCTTGCGGCACGTTTGGTGCAACGTATATTAGGCTATCTATAACGATGAGTAGAACCATGTGATGTTTGGGTCTAACCAAAAAAGCTATCATCATGTCAACATTGGTTAAACATGGGTTACCTATACTTACCACCCTACTCTTATTGGTGCTGATCTGTGCTCCAGTAGCCTTACTGCGTGATACCAACTCGATCTTTGATCTCAAAAAGCAGCGTCAGTTACAGTCCAGCCAGCCTGATCTCATCTTTATGGGTAACTCCATGTTGGGTACACGGCTAAATGCCGACCAACTGCAAGCCCACTTTCCCCATAAGACCCTTGATCTCATACCAGAGAATAACAGCTACTCCCGTAGCTGGTACCTCAACCTAAAATTTTTTGTCGCCACGTTATCCAAAACACCGGATAAGGTTTTTATTCTCTTTCGGGATCAGTTTTTAACGGTGCCCTGGCTGGCTGATAGTAAGGATGTTATCCCCAAAAAACGTACACTGCGTGAAAGACGTGGTGTGATCCAGCGTATGCAAAAGGAAGATCCAACGCTTGAGCGGATACAGAGCCACCACCAGAAATGGAGTGACCATGCGTATGATTGGACAGCTCAGCTTTTTCCCATCATACGGCCAGATTCTGACATACGTCAGACGGCGCAGTGGCACTTGGATTCTATCCGTATTCTCCCCTTTTTAAAGGGCTATGCCAGCCACGTATGGCACAGGTATGTCGGCGCAGAGGTCAAGGCGCATAATCCGGATATGCTTCATCAACGTCACCAGCTGATCCAACGTATTAATACCAATTTTACACGAGACCGGTTGCGTCAAAGTGTGGATGATCAACCCAGTTACAGTCTTTGTGTCGAATCTGATGCAACCACCATGTATGGGTGCGATTTTCAAGCATCTGTCGCAGACTCCTACCTGCCTGCCATGGTGCAGTTGGCCAAGGATAACGGGATTCAACTGGTGTTTGTACGGATCAAAAGACGACCTGATGCTCAAGGTGTGGTTGCGCAGTCAGACACACTAAAACGCTATATCACGGATCTGGATCACTATCTTAAAGCTCATCAGATGGTGTTGTGGGATCTAACCGATGATGAAGATATTAAGCCCACCTTCTATTTTGATGGTGACCATATTCATCCTCAATATAAAGCGCATTATACCGACCTGTTCGCGACAAAAATGAAAAGCCATTTCCATGATCTTTCACAGTTTTGATTTTATTCTCTTTCTCATGGTGGTGTTAAGTGGCTATTGGCTGCTGGGTCGACGTGCTCAAAATCTGTTTCTGCTCGCGGCCAGTTACTTTTTTTATGGTTATATCCACCCCTGGTTTCTTAATCTCATCCTGATCTCGACAGTTACCGACTATTTCTGTGGTTTGGGTATGGCTCGACACCCACACTATAAACGGTGGTATCTGATCATAAGCCTGGTGATTAACCTGGGCATGTTGGCGATCTTCAAATATTTTGGCTTTTTTGTGGAGAATGTTCAGGAGCTGTTGGTTTTAGCTGGGTTGCCGAGCTTCTCCTTTACTCTGGAAATTCTCCTGCCTGTTGGTATCTCATTTTATACCTTCCAGACACTGAGCTATACCATTGATATCTATCGTGGAACTTTAAAACCACGGCGTAATTTTTTGGATATGGCGCTGTTTGTCGCCTTTTTCCCCCAGTTGGTCGCTGGGCCCATTGAACGGGCCAAACGCCTGTTACCGCAAATTGAGCAAACCCGTACCATCGATGTTGGCCAGTTTACCGGCGCCCTTATGCTTATGGCGTGGGGGTTTTTTAAAAAGCTGGTGATCGCCGATAATGTGGCGGTATTGGTGGATAAGGTTTTTGCTGTAGAAGATCCCTCCTTTACCCTGTTATGGGCTGGGGTCTTTGCTTTTGCCATTCAGATCTTCTGTGACTTCTCAGCCTATAGTGATATTGCACGGGCTACAGCCCGGTTGTTGGGCTTTGAACTCTCCCCCAATTTTAATCACCCCTATTTGGCGGTTTCCCCTTCCGACTTTTGGCGCCGTTGGCATATGTCACTCTCCTACTGGATTCGTGATTATGTCTACATTGCGCTGGGTGGTTCCCAGGCCAAGCCGCTACGGGCTGCGGTGAACTTAATGATCACCTTTTCGCTCTGTGGTTTATGGCATGGGGCCAGTTGGAATTTTGTAATCTGGGGGACCTATCATGGTCTGTTGATTCTCTTGTATCGGGGTATGGATCATTTTGTCCCCACATCCTGGCATCCACCCAAGGTCATTCAGATCTTGGTGATGTTTATGTTTACCAATATAGGGTGGTTGATATTCCGGGAAGGTGATCTGGGCTATCTGATGCATGATCTGACCTTAACCCCCTTTGGGGAGTCACCAGATCAGCGCTTGGCAGGGCTCTATATCCTGTTTACCGTCTTTCTATACAGTTTGCCGATCTGGTTACATGCCTTATGGGCACGCTGGCACCACCGGTGGATGCGCAGTGGTCTGTGGCAACTGCCGGGTATTCCCTACTATTTGGCCACATCGGTTCTGCTGTTTCTAATCAGTATTCTGCATGCTGAGCGCATGGCGGACTTTATCTATTTTCAATTTTAGCTCAACCTTTTGATCGTGAGCGCAATAGCCACGGTATACATGATGTATGGATTATGGTCTGGCCTGGGTGGCAAAAGCCAAGCGTTTAACATCGTGCCGCTTGGCAATGGCAATAACCTGGGCGACATGGTGATAAGGTGTATCCGCCGCTGCAGAGAGACGGACAATGGAGGAGGGGCTGCTGGCCATCTCTTGCTTTAACCGGCTCTCCATCTGTTCATGGGTGAGCAGCTCACCATTGAGTAGCCACTGCCCATTGGATTGAACGGTTAAATCCATAATGGTTGATTCTTGAAACATAGCTGCTTCTACCTGGGGTAAGTCAACTTGAAGTGCGCGGGCCATAAGCGGCGCGGCAATAATAAAGATCACCAGTAAAACCAACATCACATCAACCAGCGGTGTAACGTTGATCTCATGCAGGACCTGATCATCTTCATCACCAGGTAACCCCATCATGGTTGGATCCCCTTTTGGTCCTGAACACTGAGATACACTGCAATACCCTCCAGATACCCCATCACCCGTTTAAGTAGACGTACCAGCATGTTGTAACCCAACAGGGCAGGGATCGCCGCAAATAGGCCCAGCGCCGTTGCCACCAACGCTTCAGCAACCGGTCCTGCTACCAGATCCAGAGAGACGGTGGATTGAGCACCCAGACCTTGTAAGGCATGCATAATGCCCCAGACCGTACCAAAAAGACCGATAAACGGTGCAGAAGCGGCAATACTGGCCAGGATGGAGAGCCCATTTTCCAGTTTAAGCCGTTGCTGCTTTAACAACTGTGCCAAGATGCGTTCAATGGCATGGTGCTGTGCTGCTGTTAAAGCATGCATATGTGCTTGAAGCTGGGCAGATGGCATGTTGGATCGCCAAACGGGTTGGGTAGATGGATCTTGGCAGGCGGTAAAAAGCGTACGCTCCCCGTGCAATAGATGGCGTAGTTGAACCCATTTATACAGTATGACACTCCAGCTGATGAGTGAGGCAAACAGTAGGGTCATAAAAACGGAACGTACCACCCAATCGGCATCCTGCCACCAGCCAAACCAAAGATCATGCATGGAAAAACTCCTTACTTAAGTTGAAACCGAATGGGGACCCGAACGGTCGCAGCCTCCACCCGATCACCCCGTTGGGCTGGGGTAAAATGCCACCGCTTAACAGCACGGCGTGCGGCACGATCCAACAGCCGTGAACCTGAGCTTTGGGTGATGGTTATGGTTTTAACCGCACCATTTTTTAATACCTCAACCGTCAGTAGAACGGTCCCTTGCACCCCACGCTTACGCGCTTTACGTGGGTAGGGCGGTAGGGGGTTGTGACCATACTGGGGAGGGGTGTATCGCTTCACAGCGGGTTGCCCCTTTAGGGTGCGTTGAGCCTGGATCGGTTGTTTAGGAACCGAGGGACTTGAGTAGGTTCCGGCCGTAATAGGCTGCTGTATGGTCGGTTTTGGCTCGACAGGTGGCCGTACAGCCGGTTGCAGCGGTTGGGTGCGAGGCTTGGCAACCTGTTTGGGGGTGGGACGACGTTTAGGGGTTGGCACCACCCTCGGGTGGGGTGGTGCCGTCGGAGCCTCCTGGCTGAGTTGTGGGGTCGGGAGGATAGAAGGCTCCGATTTAATAACAGCCGTAGGTATAGCCTCTGCCCATGCGGTTTCCTGAGGTAGCTCAGGTTCAGCCTCGGCCAAGGCTGTCTCCTGGGGTGGCTCGGGCGCATGGACCGGTGCTTCGGGGGCTGTTGGTTCTATAAGAGGTGGTAGGGTCTGTGGCTCTAAGGCTTGGGCTGTGGGCAGCTCTGGTAACAGCTGGGGTGCTGGTAACATCACCAGTTGAAAGGCATGCTGATCCTGCTGAAGTGAAGAGGTGGAGGTTGGTGCAGATTGACCCAACCCCCACCACACCCCAGCATGCACGCCACAGGCAACCACAAAAGCCACAGTTTTTCTTAACAGGCCCAACCGTTAAAACTCAGTACCCACGGTAAACCAAAGGGTTCGGCCTGGCTCGTTGACCTGGCTCTGGGTGGTATCAAAGGTACTGCTGTCGTTCAGATGCTCAGCATAACGCTTGTCCAGCAGATTGTTGACACCGGCTTTAAAGGTCCAACGTTCCAGGGGTCGATAGGCGGTGTAAATATCAAAGGTCGAAAAACCAGCTGTTTGCCCCGTATCCAACCCGGTGCCTGTGCTGCTGTCATCATCCACACGGCTCTGTTTGCTCACCACCCGCCATTTGCCACCAAAGTCCCACTGCTCTTCACTGTAATCCAGGGTAAAGCCCGCCTCTAAAGGTGCAATCTGGGCCAGGGCAGATTCATAGGTCTCATTGCGACCATACAGATAAGCCAAGGTCACGCCACCGGTCCAGTGGGGGGCAAACCCGTAGGTGAAGGCAGCTTCACCACCAAACAGTGTGGCCTCTACATTGTTATAGACGGTGGCGTTGCCTGCACCGCTGGAACTATGGTCCCGATCCCGTAGAATGTAGTCATCCACACGGTTGTAGAAGAGACTGATGTCACTTTGCAAACCACGCCAGTTAAAGCGGGTACCGACATCAAACTGGTGATGTTTTTCAGGTTTAATAAATGGGTTGCCGACCCAACGACTATCTTCACTGGAGTTGTGGTTGGCGGCCATATAACGTTCGGTGGCATCGGCCGTACGCACGGTGCGGCTTAGGGCCACATACCAGTTGCCTTTACCACCCCAGTAGTTCCGTTCATAGCGTAGAAAACCCCCCACATTATGTTCGGTACTCGCATCGGTGGACTGGCCATAGTAGGTCGTATAGAGATCATGGCCGCTTAATTTGGCCACAGCACCCATGGCATCATCCGGTGTGGCGTGGGTGTTGCCGGCATCGGCCCGCACATAGTCATAGCGTAAACCGGCTTTGAACAGGCTCTGCTCACCCAGGGGTTGGCTCACTTCACCAAAGGCACCGCTGCTGCGGGTGGTAACATTTGGCCATAAATAGGATTGTAGGTTGGTGACCGCACCAACAGTACCCCGGTAGCGGATGGCATTACGTTCATTGCCTTGATGATCAGCCCCAAGTTTTAGATCCATACCGGCATAGCTCATATTCAGAACCAGTTTACCGGTTAGCGTATCGGAGGTAGAAGGGGCTTTCATATACATGGCCGCCGCTGCAGGGGTGCGGAGACTGTAGTTATCCATCAGGTGTTCAACTTGTGAGAAAGCCAGTTGACCTTCGAGCTTCTCCATCAAACCACCGCTTAATGCTCGGGAGAATTTAAGTCGGGTAACATCGTTATGGGTAAAGGGGGAGTCCATACCCGCACCGGCAAACAGCACATCACTTTCATGGGTCGCTTCATGAGAGGCCTCAACCCGATCCGTATCGTTGGGGGTCCAGCCCAACATAAGATTACCGCTGCTTTCCGTATATGAGCTGCGTACGGCATTACCGTCGCCATCTTTATAGTCATTACCATCACTATGGTTGGCGACCAGACGAATATAAGCACTGGAGGAGCCACCTGCCAGATCCAGATACCCTTCCATTGCCTTGGCATTGGCGCGGTACCCCCCCCCAACTTTACCTCGGTAGGGTTCATCCTCATCAAACCGTTCTGTGTGGCGTTTAAACAGCACCACACCCCCACTACCCCCTGCGCCATGTTCGACACTTTGTGCCCCTTTAAGGATGGTGACAGACTCATAGGTTTCTGAGGCACCATAAGCGGATGGGGGATCCATACGGTTAGGGCAGCCACCATGCACAAAGGCACCATCCAAGAGTACATTTAAGCGGGTTTGGCTCTGACCACGAATATAAGGGTCCAAACCGTGCCCCCCCTTACGGGCGGCTGAAATACCGGGAATGGTTTTTAACAGCTCCCCACCATCTGCCACAGGTCCCTTGTTGCGCATATCCATAAACAGGGTCGCCGCACCATCACCCTGCAATTGGGTATCCTCGACCGTTAAGGTACCCAAGGTGGTGCTCTCCTGTGCCCATAGGGTGGAAGCAGGCAGGGTCATCAGTGCCGTCAACATGGCCAAGCGGGTCTGCGCTTTCATTCAAGTTGCCTCTAACAATTTAAGGGTTTGTGTAACCCTTCGCCTTGGGCAACCTTTGTACCATCTTGCATAATCAAATATAACAATGAGTTAAAGATAATATTCGTCGGGTGTTATGTGTGAATTGCCACAACCTATCGGTTATATCCCCCACTTTGGGTTTTGTAGGGCTTGGCTGTGAGTAATGAAGAACCTAATGGGTACCTAAATGGAACTTATTAAGTAATAATGATGTCCTATATTTAAGTTGTGAATCCTTAAAAAAAAGATAATGTATTGTTTTTATGGGCATTGTGCCCACTGTTTTTTCATAGATACCTTATGGCTTTGATCAAGCATGGGTATCTTCAGGGGAGGCGAGCCGTTATGGCCATCTTACAAAGATGGATGCGGCGTCTCATCGAATACCTGATGGAGGAGAGTCCACCAGAGGGCATGGCTGTTTGTAACTTTGATCGAATGCGCACCGAGTTAAAACCGTGTGATGTCATTTTGGTTGAAGGCCGCAGCCGTATCGCCGAGGTGATCAAGACCATCACCCAGAGTACGTGGTCCCATGCTGCGCTCTATGTGGGGCAGTTAAGGGATTTGAAGGATGCAGCCTTGCGTCGTCAAGTTGCTGCACACTATGAAGGAGATCCAAACGAACCGCTGGTTATTGAGGCGGTACTGGGTAAAGGGACGGTGGTGACGCCACTGCGTGCGTATCGCAACGATCATCTACGTATCTGTCGGCCCCATGGGCTAAATGATCGGGATCGGGATCGGGCGATACTCTATGCCATTGCCCGTCTGGGTTTTGAATATGATGTGCGCCAGATTCTTGATTTGGGGCGTTTTCTGCTGCCCTATAGCATTATTCCTCGCCGTTGGCGTTCCTCCCTGTTTGATCATAATGCTGGTGAAGTGGCCAGTACCGTTTGTTCCACCATGTTGGCGGAAGCCTATGGTGCGGTTAATTATCCCATTCTACCGGTGATAAAACGGGATGAGATGGGAGATCTTAAGCTGTTTAGACGGAATGTACGGCTGACCATGCCGAGAGATTTTGATCATTCACCCTATTTTGAGGTGGTGAAATACCCCTTGTTAGGGGAAGCCGAAGAGTATCGATCCTTACCTTGGGATACCGAGGGGTGGATCTGCAACGGGGCGCGGGAGTGTTACCCCCCTGGTACGGAAATATTAACCCAGGAGCAGCCATGGCGGCCGGCTCAATGGGCAGAGGGGCAGATGCGTAGTTGGTGGAAGGAAGCCACCGTGCATTTGCCAGATATGGAGCGCCCCCAATGGTTGGCGTTCCATTGGGATGATAACGATGAAGGACGGTGGAGCCGCGCGGTGCGTTGGCTTAACCGGACCCATCTACAGCTACGGGGATCAGATCGTGAAGACCGTGGCGGTAAGGAGGAACACAAGGCTGAGTAGAATGTATGGGTTTTAGCCAGACGGCACAGGAAGTTTTGGGATGTATGCCCTGACACCATTTGGTGCCCCTTGAACCCAACATACAGGTGGTGTGATGTAGCAATAGACACGACCTGGACATCTACTCAAGCCCACTTAACCGCATCCGGTTTTTTTCCCCATAGCACCAGATCATGGGAGGCAATCATGACTATGTGGCTATGGATGCTGGGTCTTCCAGTGGCCACCCTATTGGTGGTCCTGTTTACACCAAATCTGCGACGCCGCTGGATCTCAAAACCGATCATGGTGCAGATGAAACGTGCCATGCCACCACTCTCCCAAACCGAACGGGAAGCCCTGGAAAGTGGCTCTGTTTGGTGGGAGCAGGAGCTCTTTTCTGGCCAACCGGATTGGGAGAAGCTCACCGAGCTTCCTCCGGATAGTCTGCGCCGGGATGAACGGTCTTTTTTAGATGGGCCAGTGGAGCGGCTCTGTGCTCAGCTGGATGAGTGGCGGATTAAGCAGGAGACCAATGACCTGCCGCACCATGTGTGGGAGATGCTGAAACAAGAGGGCTTTTTTGGCATGATCATCCCCCGTCGCTATGGGGGGTTAGGGTTCTCAGCCCGTGGTCACTCCGCAGTCATTACCAAAATCGCCAGCCGCAGTGTGACCACCGCGGTAACGGTGATGGTGCCCAACTCATTGGGTCCTGCAGAACTGTTAATGCGCTACGGCACCTCTGAGCAACAAAACCACTATTTACCCCGTTTGGCCGATGGCCGTGAAATTCCCTGTTTTGCCTTGACCAGCCCCCGTGCGGGTAGTGATGCTGGGGCCATACCGGACAGTGGTGTGGTGTGTAAAGGTCGTTTTAGGGGGGAGAGCATGGTGGGTATCCGCCTAAACTGGGATAAACGCTATATCACCTTGGCCCCGGTGGCCACCCTTCTGGGGTTGGCATTCCGTCTTTATGATCCCGATAACCTGATCGGTAACCAGAGGGATCTAGGCATCACCCTGGCGCTTATTCCTACCCAACTACAAGGGATCTCCATTGGTACCCGGCATGACCCCTTGGGTGTGCCTTTTCTCAACGGTCCTACCCGTGGCCACCATGTCTTTATTCCGATGTCATTTTTGATTGGGGGCGAAAAGGGTATTGGTCAAGGGTGGCGCATGCTTATGGCTTGTCTCTCCGAAGGGCGGGGTATCTCCCTACCTGCACTCAGTGTGGGTGCGGCCAAACTGGCCGCACGGGCCAGTGGTAACTATGCCAGAGTACGCAAACAGTTTGGTCTCTCCATCGGTCGTTTTGAAGGGGTGCAGGAGGCCCTGGGTCGGATTGGTCTTCATGCTTACCGTATGGAAGCTGCGCGTGGTCTGACCGTTACGGTTCTGGATCAAGGGGAGCGACCCAGTGTGGCGGCAGGTATTGTGAAGTACCACCTGACCGAGGGTATGCGTGAGACCATCAATGATGCCATGGATGTCTGGGGGGGAACCGCCATATGTCGGGGGCCACATAACCTCCTGGCCCACGCTTATCAAGCCATTCCCATTGGTATTACTGTCGAGGGGGCAAACATTCTAACCCGGACCATGATGATCTTTGGTCAAGGGGCCATCCGTGCCCACCCTTATCTACTTAAAGAGATGGAAGCGGTGACCGGTGAGGGGCCGGAACCCCATCGTCTAGACCAGTTTGACCATCTGTTATGGTCGCATGTTCGCTATACCTTGGGCAATGGGTTCCGGGCTTTCCGTTATGCGCTGTTTGGCAACCAGACTGCAGCCATTCCAGAGTCGGTTAATCCTGCTGAACTTGCGGGTTACCGTCAGATCAGTCACTGGAGTGCAGCATTTGCCTTTATGTCTGACCTGGCTTTGGCCCGTTTGGGGGGCTCTTTAAAGCGTAAAGAGTCGATCTCAGCACTGTTTGGCGATGCCTTGAGCCATCTTTACATGGCCTCGGCCATTCTCAACCGTTTTCGGGATGAAGGGTATCCTGAAAAAGATCGTCCCATCATGCAGGCTGCCCTGCAAGATAGCCTGTTACGGGTGCGCAAGGCGTTGATGGCGGTGGTGGTTAACTTTCCAGATCGGTTGGTGGCCGGGGTTATGCGTTTGGCAGTGTTCCCAACGGGTATGTCACAACAGACCTTACCCCAACACCACCTGCACACCATCGCTACCATCATGCAAACAAGTGGTCCGGCCAGAGATCGACTGACGGCCGGTATCTACCTAGGTCGTGGGGATGAGAACGATGCTATGGGTGAGCTGGAGGCTGCTTTTATCGCAACAGAGCGGACTGATGAAGCTGAAAAACGCTTTACCCAGTGGATGAAACAGCGGCGTTGGGAGCCCATTCTTTCAGAAGGATTGCACCTGCCGGAGGGGTATCTGCAAACCGCGGCCAACGAGGGGGTGATCACACCCATGGAGGCCAGACGTATTGCCGATGCACTAGAACGCCGTATGCAGGTGGTGCGGGTTGATGAGTTTCCCGCTGTCTGCTGGCTGGGAGAGGAGGTGGCCGCATGAATACCCACGAACACAATTCAATGCAACCTGTATATGTGGTGGATGGGTTACGTACGCCCTTCCTTAAGACCAACGGTTCCCCCAACCCTTTCAGTGCCTCTGACCTGGGGTTGCAAGCGGGTCGTGCGCTGTTGATGCGGCAGCCCTTTCAGGCCGATGCCCTGGATGAAGTCATCATGGGATGTGTCGCACCGGGTGCGGATGAGGTCAACATTGCCCGTGTGGTGGCGCTGCGTCTGGGTTGTGATGTACGTATACCCGCTTGGACCGTCCAGCGTAACTGTGGTTCGGGCATGCAGGCGCTGGATACGGCTGTTCGGCGTATTGCACGGGGCGAAGCTGAATTGATTCTGGCAGGTGGTGTCGAGGCTATGTCTCGTGCCCCGCTACAGTTTAACAGTGGCTTTGCCGGGTGGATGGGGCGTTTGGCCCGTAGCCGTAGCCCTATGGCCAAGCTACGTACCCTGATGGGATGGCGTCCTGGTTTTATGGCACCGGTGATCACTCTGCTTAAAGCGCTGACCGATCCGACAACAGGTCTCTCCATGGGCCAGACGGCAGAAAATTTGGCTTACCGCTTTGGTATTAAACGGGGGGAGATGGATGCCTTCGCCGTACGTAGCCACCTACGGGCTGCTGCAGCCTGGGAGGAGGGGCGTATGAGTGATGAGGTGACGCCGCTCTATGATGCCAAAGGGCGCCACTACGATTGGGATGATGGTATCCGTGTGAACAGTCAGGAAGAGAAGCTGGCTAAACTTAAACCGGCTTTTGATCGCCCCCACGGTCGTATAACTGCAGGCAACAGTGCCCAAATTACCGATGGTGCCGCCATGTTGTTGTTGGCCAGTGAAGCTGTGGTCACAGCCCATGATTTACAACCCTTAGGCCAGCTCCATCCGGCCCAGTGGGTTGGTTTGGCACCCGATCAAATGGGGTTGGGTCCGGCCCATGCCATCGCGCCCCTGTTGAAGGCGCTGGAGATGGATATGAGCAGTATTGATCTATGGGAGATTAATGAGGCCTTTGCGGCGCAAGTGATGGCCTGTAACGAAGCTTTGGCCGATGGTCCTTACTGTAAAGAGATGCTCGACAGTAGCATGCCCATTGGTCGTATCAACCCAGCCCGTTTGAATGTGGATGGTGGTGCTGTGAGTTTGGGGCATCCGGTCGGGGCCAGTGGTGCCCGTATTGTCCTGCATCTCCTCCACGCCTTGAAGCAACGCCATTTAAAACGTGGTGTGGCGGCTCTCTGTATCGGTGGCGGGCAGGGTGGGGCTATGTTGGTCGATGGTATGGGAGGTCAATCATGAAAAATCCTCGCTGTATCGGACGTTACTGGCGTTGGGAACGGGATGATGCGGGTGTGGTTTGGTTAACCGCAGATAACCCGGACCGCAGTGCTAACCTTCTATCCCGTTCTGTGTTAGAGGAGCTGCACACCATCTTGGTACAGTTGGAACAGTGGGCCCCTGCGGCTTTAATGGTTCAATCAGCCAAAAAAGCAGGATTTTTTGCAGGTGCGGATATTCAAGCTTTTTCCGCCATTAAACATCAGGATGAAGCGGAAGAGTTGGTCCAGGCTGGGCAGCGGGTTATGGATCGTTTGGCCCATACCAGTTATCCCACCATGGCTTTGATACATGGGCACTGTATGGGGGGTGGTCTGGAACTGGCCTTGGCGTGTGATTACCGTATTGCCTGTTCTGACGCCCAAACCCGTATGGGCCTGCCGGAAGTGCAGTTGGGTATTTTCCCTGCATGGGGTGGTACATGGCGGCTCTGTCGTACCATTGGGGAACTGCCGGCGATACAGATGATGCTTACCGGTCGACTGCTCCATCCCAAACAGGCTCTCAACCTGGGGGTGGTTCATGAAATTGCCCCAGAACGGCTGATGAAACGAGCGGCTCGTGATATGCTCAGTCATCCACCCAAACCCCAACGTCGTCCCCTTATGGACCGACTGTTAATCTTGCCGGTATGGCGTAAATTGGCCGCTGCTATCATTCGCCGTCAGGTCAATAAAAAAGCCCCCATCGATCACTATCCAGCTCCCCATGCCCTATTGGATCACTGGCAGCATAATATGGGCAGTCATGACCGTGCCATGATGGGGGAACAAGAGGGTGTTGCACCGTTGATGGGCAGTAATGCGACCCAGCAGTTGGTTCGGTTATTCCACCTGAAAGATCGTCTTAAAGGGTTGGCTAAACAGGGTGAAGCGACCCTTCCCAACCATGTGCATGTGGTGGGTGATGGGGTGATGGGGCGGGCAATTGCAGTGTGGTGTGCTTTCCAAGGCATGCGGGTCTCCCTGCAAGGGCTCTCTCCTGAGTTATTGGGGCGGGCGATCCAGGAGGCACAAACCCTGGCCAAACAGAAACGGCTCAGTACCCATGCCCGTCGTGATTTTTTGGACCGCTTGATGCCGGACCTGAAAGGGGATGGTGTGTGTCATGCGGATTTGGTTATTGAGGCCATCTTTGAAGATGTCCAGGCCAAACAGAAGCTCTACGCTGATCTGGAACCCCGTATGCGGGCCGATGCCTTTTTGGCCACCAATACTTCGGCCATTCCTTTAGAAGAACTCTCCAGTGGATTGACTAAACCAGAGCGGTTGTTGGGCCTACACTTTTTTAACCCCGTGGCCAAAATGCCTTTGGTTGAGGTGGTGGAAGGTCCCCAAACCAACCCCAAGGGTTTACAGATGGGTTACCGTTTTGTGACGGCAATCAAACGTCTACCCCTACCGGTTAAAAGCCGCCCTGGCTTTTTGGTTAACCGTGTCTTGATGCCCTATTTGATGGAAGCGGTGCGTATGGTGGATGAAGGGGTAGATATGCGCCGCATTGATGTCGCGGCTATGCGTTTTGGTATGCCGATGGGGCCGTTGGCCCTGGCAGATGCCGTGGGTCTGGATGTCTGTAAAGCGGTGGCCCGTGAGTTGGCTGGTACCGTGACAGGCGGGGTACCACAACGATTGTTGGAGCTGGTGGATGGGGGCCATGTGGGGCGTAAATCTGGCCAGGGTTTTTATAAATATGGTCGGGGTAAACCTAAGCCCGGTAGCCGGGGTCGTGCCTTTATGGAGGCGCGGGATATTACCCACCGTCTGATACTGCCCATGCTTAATGAAGCGGTGGCCATACTCCAAGAGGGGGTTGTGGAGGATGCAGATTTGGTGGATGCAGGTATGGTCTTTGGGACCGGCTTTGCCCCCTTCCGTGGGGGGCCCATGGGCTACGCCGCTACCTTGGGCGAGATTCCCACCATAACCCTGTTTAAAGAGTTAGAAGTTCATTTTGGATCACGATTCCAGACCCATAGTGGATGGATGGAACCATCATTACGGTACTGGATACAAGAGAGGGAGGCACGCCATGTGGATGCATCATGGCATCGATCTGATCCCGGTGGAGCGGACACCCACTCTACCGGACCTGTTCCGCACGCGTCTTGAGCGCTCACCCAACAGCATTGCCTATTGGCAGTTTGCTGAAGATCGGGCACCCCGATGGGAGCCCCATACCTGGTCACAAGCGGCCCATCAAGCGGCCCAGTGGCAAGCGGCCCTACGCCGAGAGAATTTAAAACAGGGCGCACGTGTGGCTATATGCATGCCCAACCGTATGGAGTGGGTGTTGTTTGATATGGCCTGTATGAGCCTGGGGTTGGTGGTGGTACCGCTCTACCCCCATGATCGGCCAGAGGCGATGGCCTATATTTTGGAGGATGCAGGCGTTCAGCTGTTGCTCATGGAGGATGAGTCTCAATGGCGCGTACTGGAACCCCATTTATATGACGCTACAAAACTGAAAACAGTGGTGATTTTACAAGGTCACTGTAGCGATAGTTGTGGTCGGTGCCAAGCTGCGGGAGATTGGTTACCCCAAGGGACACACCCTTGGTTGCGTATGGCTGGTGCGACAGATCCAGATGGTCTGGCCACGTTGGTCTATACATCAGGTACGACGGGTCCGCCCAAAGGGGTGATGCTCAGTCATCGCAACATACTCTTCAATGCTGCAGCTTCACTAAAACGTATTGATGCGTATACCGATGACCGCTTTTTATCGTTCTTGCCTCTATCCCACGCGTTGGAGCGTACCGCCGGTTGCTATCTACCCATGATGGCCGGGTGTGAGGTCGCTTTTTCGCGGGGTATTCCCTATCTCTCTGAAGATTTAGCGGCCATGCAACCGACGGTATTGATTTCAGTCCCCCGTATTTTTGAGCGTATCCATAGTGAAGTGCTGGCTAAATTGCAGCATGCACCACACTGGAAGGTACGCCTATTCAGCCATACCGTTGAGAGTGGTTGGGATCACTTTTTACACCAACAGGGTAAAAGTGGTTTCCACTTTAAAGGCATGATCTGGCCACTTCTTAAACCGATTGTTGCGAATAAGTTGTTAAAAAAGCTGGGTGGTCGTTTACGTTTGGCGGTATCGGGTGGTGCTCCGTTGGATCCAACCATCTCCCGTTTTTTTCTGGGTATGGGGTTACCGCTGGTCCAGGGTTATGGTTTAACAGAGACCGCGCCTGTGGTGAGTGTTAACACCCCTACGGACAATGAACCCAGTTCGGTGGGTCAGCCTTTACCGGGTGTCAAAGTACGGCTGAACCGGCAAGGGGAGCTCTGTGTCAAAGGGCCTGGTGTCATGACCGGTTACTGGCATGATCCTGGTGCCACCCACGCCGCCATTGATCAAGATGGCTGGTACCATACCGGTGATAAAGGGGAGATTGATGCAGAGGGCCACATTAAAGTGGTGGGTCGGATCAAAGAGATTTTGGTAACTGCTACCGGTCGCAAGGTACCACCAGCCGATGTTGAAGGGGCGATCCAGTTGGATCCTCTGTTCAACCAAGTGATGGTGTTGGGTGAGGGGCGTGCCTATTTGGCAGCTTTGGTGGTGCTTAATCCTGAAGTGGCCGAGGGTAAAATATGGGATGAAGTGGCCCTGGTCGCGCGTATTAACGAACTTCTACACGGTTTTCCCCGCTATGCAGAGATTATACGTGTCGCTGTGGTGGAGGAGAGCTGGACCGTTGATAATGGTCTGTTAACACCAACCTTGAAGTTAAAACGCCGTGCGGTATTAAACCGTTATCAAACACTGATTGAGCAGCTCTATCAGGGTCATTGAGAGACGAGCCGTCAGGGATGATGGTTTGAGGCGAGTGGGGTGCGTCCGTCGATGCCTCCCCGAGATGCGTCTCACTGCCCGAGGGTGCGGCCACATAGGGCTGCACCCTTGTTGTATTCTATCGAACGTGGGGCACATGGTGTGCGGGTTCTCAGCTCTGAGCCAAGGTTAATGGTGCGGTTATTCTGCAAACTGAGCAAATAACCCAAAATGGTCGGATGGAAACAAGGTTTGCCAAGGCAGGGCTGCAGCGCCAATGGATTGTGTGCCCAACAGGGTTATATGCTTAGGCTGCATGGTGGACGATTTTAGGAGTATCCGGTCCAAACGGCGGCTGGGTTCCTGATCAAAGCTGTTGCGGTCGGCCATGTAATTGCGGGTACGGTCCCAGCTAAAACCGGGTTGCCCAGGGTGGCGTAGACGCCAGATATCCAGGAGCTGAAAGGATGCTAACACCGCTGCGGTTTTATGCTCAGCATCACCAAAATTAAAATCCCCCAGTAGAACTTTATGCGGTGCAGGGTAGCGTTGGAAAAGGGGTTTGATCTTAGCCAACTGCTTTTGACGCCAAGGCCCGTCCTCTAAAAAACTCTCAAGATGCAGGGTCACAAAGAGCCAGTTTTGGCCCTTTTTCTTCACTTCTACAAACAGTGCTTTACGCCCCAGGGGACCGGGTAGATCCAGGCAGTACCGGTGCATAACCGGTAGGTTGACCAAAAAAGCCAAACCACCTTGCAGACAGTCCGGGGTGGAAACAGCCTTATGGTTGCCTAAAGCTGGCTGTTGAACGGCCCTGTGCAAAAAGGGTTCATCTACCTCTTGCAGGGCAATGACATGGGGCTTGAGTGGTTGCAGAATATTAAAAAGTGCATCATAGCGTTTATCTGGGGCACTGCGTCCGCCATAGATATTCCAGGTGGCCACATTCATGTCTGCCTGGACTGCTGTTGGTAACCCGCTCATCACAGCTAAGCCTAACAGCAGCGCAAACCATAGATTGGACCGCTTGGTTTTAATACAACAGGGGGAGCGGTTGATTTTACACATGGTCAGTGGGCATCTCTTTTTCATAAATTTCATCATCAATCTGCACCAGCTTGGCTTCTAGAATGGCTCGAGCATCTTTAAGTCCATGGTTGTAAAAATACCCCCCCATCTCTTTGGTAATGAAATCCAACAAAAACTCGGTTTCAAACCGTCCGGCATCCAGCTCCATCTCATCCAATAAATAGGCTTTCAGCTTATTGACTAAATGATCCCGTTGTTGGGGGGTGAGAGAGGGCTGGGGATCCATGGTCAGTATCCTTTAAGGTGAGGTAAGGGTCTTTACAGTGGCCATGTTGACATGGTTATTGTGGATCTGCATAGGCATCAAAATCTATCTGCTTGATCCCATGGCATACCCTGACTATGCTCAGCCTCTTCTTCCCTTTTTAAAACGATATGTAAACCCCATGTTACTGGCACAAAAGCTGTTTGAAATTCTGTTCCCTATCCTGGCCATGGTTGGTGTGGGGTATCTCTATGGGCGACGTCATCAACCCGATATGGCGTTGGTTAACCGTATCTCGATTGATGTCTTTATCCCGGCATTGATTTTTGATGTGTTATCCAGGCAAACCCCGGATCTGGTGACCTACCGATGGATGGCGTTGGCTGCTTTACTGATTGTACTGATCTCTGGTCTGTTGGCATGGCCAGTTGCCCGGTGGGGCGGATATGCATGGAAAACCTTTGTTCCCCCCATGATGTTTACCAACTCGGGAAACATGGGTATTCCTTTGGCCGTATTGGCGTTTGGTGAGGAAGCACTACCTGCTGCGATTATTCTGTTTATGGTGGAAAACACCCTGCACTTTACGCTGGGTAGCTGGATGCTGAATGCCAAAGCAGGTATTGCAGCCCTGCTACGTAGCCCCATTATCCTCAGTTCAATCGCTGGTTTGCTGTTTAGTATTCAGGGTTGGCAACTGCCCCATGGGGTCGCCTTGCCCATTACCATGCTGGGCCAGGTGGCTATTCCCTTGATGCTGTTCTCTTTGGGGGTACGCCTGACCTCTATGGATCTGAGTCATTGGCGTATCGGCCTGCTCTCGGGCATCGTGAGTCCGCTGAGCGGCTTATTGGCGTTACTGATGGTTATGCCCTTTATCCCGTTACCTGAGAACCATTTGGCCTATTTAATTCTTTTTGCGGTGCTTCCGCCAGCGGTACTGAATTATATGATGGCAGAACGCTTTGATCAGGAGCCTAAACAGGTTGCGGCTATGGTTTTGATGGGTAATCTGGCCAGTGTGGTCAGCATGCCTTTGGCGTTGCTGTATATCCTAAAATAAAAAACTCCCCCGCTACGTCTTATCCACCAAATCGGTTAGGCGGAGCGGGGGGGGTTATACTCACGCTTGGTTTTTTAAAAGCAGCGCCTCAATACGGGTTAAGCGCTCTTTGAGTTCTTCATTCTGTATAACCAGTTGATGCACTTCGCCTGCTTCTCCCTCGCCGGTTTCCCGGTTATGTTTTTCATGCTCCTCTTGAAGCACATCCACCACAATACCGATCATCATGTTTAAAAACACAAAAGCGGTTAAAAAGATGAAAGTCAGGTAGAAGATCCAGCTTAATGGGTAGACCTCCATGGTCTCATACATCACATCGGTCCAATCCTCAAATGTGGAGACCCGGAAAAGTGTTAACAGGGCAATGGCGATGTCCCCCCATAAGATGGGATTAACCCCTTCAAACAGAAAACTACCCAGTGCCGCGTAGATGTAGAAAATGATGAACATAAGCAGTGCCACATAGCCCATACGGGGCAGGGCACGAAACAGCGCACTGATTAGAATACGTAGTTCTGGGATAATGGAAACCAGTCTTAATACCCGGAAGATGCGCAGCAGACGCGCAACCAGTGCCAAATCAGCCTCTGCCATGGGGATAAGGCTGATGGTGACAATGATAAAATCGAAGACATTCCAACCCTGACTAAAAAACTTTTTTAACGAGCGGTCTGCCAACATCCGAATGCTGATTTCCACCAGGAAGAAGATGGTGATGGCAACATCTAAGAGATTCAATACAACATCCAGTGTTGAACCGACCTCAAAGGTTTTGGCACCAATGACCAGAGCGGAGAAGATGATCACAAAGATCACCATAAGCTCAAATAGCTTGTTATTACGCAGCTTTTCAAACTTTAACAGCTGTGTCTCGAACCATACGTTCATGTCACATGTACCTTCTTAATAAAGCAAAATCGTTCTTAACCCCTAGAAGGGTATAAGAGATGCGCTCCTATATATAGGTTCCCCCAAACGACTTTGCACCCCCTGTTGAGTGGGTTGAAAAAAAATAGCCACCTTGTTTTTGACAAAGAATAGTCGACAATATGAAGATTGCATGACATTATGGAGATGAAAAGAAGAATTCCGTGAGTCGTTCCTGCTGTAAGTCATTGAAATATCGCTTAGAGCGAGACGAAACAGCGGTTGATTCATTGGGATGAATGAGTATGGAAAGAGATATTCATCACAGTTTAGTCATCGTGTGGAAGGGTGATGCCCTTATAGACACGAGCCAAGGAGGCAGGCGATGAATGCGCCATTACCCAACCATATATTTCGTGCAGTCGATGGGGATCTGAAGGGTATAGAAGAGCAAATTTTGCATATGCTGACCCAAGTTGGTGCCCAGTTGGATACGGTTATTCAGGCACTGCGTGGTATGCAGGCTGAGCTAGCCGATGGTGTGGTTGTAGAAGATGCAAAGCTGGATGCCATGCAGGTGGAAGTAGAACGGCTAGCGTTACGCTTTATCGCACTGCGTCAACCTGTGGCGGTGGACCTGCGGGTTGCCATTACCGCCATGCGAATGGCCCAACATTTAGAACGCATGGGTGATTACACCAAAGATGTTGCACGTCGTATCCATACCCTGAGTGATCAAACACTTCACTGTTCGATTGAACCCATGATGCAAATGGCCAACTGTGTGGCAGAGGGTATTAAGGAGTGTATAGAGGCCTATACCCAAAAGCATATCGGTAAGGTCTTGCGTGTATGGAGTGGGGATGAAGAGGTGGATGTGTTGCACAACACCATATTTGGTGAAACGCTACAGCATATGACCAACCACCATGATGAAATCAGTGGTTCAACACATATTCTATTCATGGCACGAGATATGGAACGGATGGGTGATCATCTGACCAGTGTGGTCGAAGATATCTATTTTATGATCACAGGTGAGCCTATTCGAGAACCTCGGCCTAAAGCCGATCGCACACCCCACATACTGGGTTAAGTCACTTGGGTCCATCGGGTGAATGAGATAAGGGAGCGCTTATGGTAGGATAGGCGCTCCCTTTATCTATAAAAATAAAGTTGGGCAAGATCAAAAAATGGACCTGTTGTTTGCCTATTTATAGGTAAATCCGAGGATGATGACCGCAATTGTAATAAAAAAAACAATTTGCAACCATACATTCTGGAAATTACAGATATCCCAGGTACAATATAGGTTTAGGTGCGTAGATGTCTCAGTATTGCTACCAAAAATGGTTACTTATCGTACTGCTTTGTCACCATTTTTGTTGGCCCAGTGAAACAAATGGGCTAAAATCCGCAACTCAGACAAAACATCTGATTCTACTTGTGCCGTAGTTTTTGGAGGAACACAACCATGAAGTTTGCCCACATTGCCCTGGCTGCCGCGATGACTGTTGCTGGATTTGCCGGTACCGCTGAAGCCGCTAGCGACAAAGCCATGAAGAAGTGCCGTGCCTGCCACAGTTGGGAATCTGGCAAAAAAGGTAAGCAAGGTCCTAACCTGTTTGCCATTATGGGTGCTACTGCTGGTACCAATGCCAAGTTCAAGTACAACAAAAAATCTGTTCTGCCTGGCGCTGGCGCCAAAGGCTTGGTTTGGGATGAGACTAACCTGGATGAGTACCTTCAGGACCCCACCAAGTTCCTTCGCAAGTTCTTGGGTGACAAAAAAGCTAAGTCCAAAATGACTTTCAAGCTTAAAGGTGCAAAGAACGCTAAGCATCGTAAAGCTATCATTGAGTTCTTGGCAGGCAACAAGTAAGTCGCAATCTTTTTTGCGACCGTTGTCGTCATTATAAAAAAAGCCCAAACCCTATTTCAGGGTTTGGGCTTTTTTTGTGATCGACATACCAACCAGAATTAACGCCTTGGTGGAATGGTGCTGAGCTTGGGATATCCCAAGAACTGTGCGTATGGGTCCAGCATCGGTATAAAAGGGCGCAAATTTTGATGAAATGATGGCCATAGATCCACTTGTCGGCCATGCAAAGGGTCGATCTGCTCGGCCAGCTCATGTTGCGTGTACAGGCGCCGCATAGGTACCCCACGGTAACGGCGTATGGCATCATCCCACACAATGTTCAAAAATTTGAGCATGCCCTGAAGCGCCAGAGGCATGTTCTCAATAATCGACTCATACCTCAAAAACATCGTTGGTAGTGGTTTGACCCGATGGCTGGTATTGAAGAAGTTCATCATCGCCACATAAAGCGCCACCGCACCTTTAATAGAACCTGCGCTAAGGGTTGCGGGATCATGGCTTTGATCCTGCCGGATATAACATTGCAGAACACTATCCATAGGGTGTCGAACCACATGAATAATCCGGGCAGTGGGAAAAATGCGCTGAATTAAGGGTAGATCCAACAGGTGGAGTGGGTGGACATCCAGCAAAGTAGCGGCTGGGGGCAGTTCACCGACAACGCTCTGTACCTTTTTGTAGTACATTTGCCGCATGGCGCGGATGCGCGGCGCATCCAGTTGTGCCAAACCTTGCGGATAGCCCTGTGGCCCCAAGAGGGCTCGGATCTCTTCAGGTAACCGGTAACCACTCATCACCACCAATCGAGGATGTGCAGCAAGCATTTGGGTCAGCAAGGTTAATCCACTGCGGGGATAGCCCACAATAAAGACCGGCTCAGCGCCTTCGGGTGGTAGGGCAGGGGTATGGGTGGCAACCCATTGGGGGGTTAGTTGGGCTGTCCATTTAACCAGCTCCGGCATCAGCTGTTCAGCACTGGGTGGGGGTGTACCCTCTTTACCCATGAGGCCTTGTAGTCGGTTGGCCTCACTGTAGCTTTCAAAGGCTTGTTGAAAACGGCGTGCGTCCCGTTGATGGTGAGCCAATTCAAAATAGTAACCGACACGCTCGGCAGGTAGCATATTGCCGATAGAGAGTTTAAGTAACCGTTTGGCCCCTTGATCAGGTTGATTGCGAATCGCATCACATCGGGCACGAATGAATGTGGCCAGAATATGATCACTTTTCAGAGCAAGTGCCCGATCAGCAGCACTCTCTGCCTCAGCAAAGCGTTTTTCTTTTTCTGCCAATTGCGCAATACGTACATGGGGCTCTGGGTCGCTTCCCTCCAAACGTGCTGCAGTTTTCCAACTGTTTTCAGCGTCATCACTTTTGCCCAACAGTGCCTGTGCATCTCCCAGGGCCAAATGGCCACGACCATCATTGGGGTGGGCTGTGGTGGCCATAAGTGCCAGTTTTTCGGCCTGTAGACCATCCCCGCGTTCGATCTGGATCTGCGTCATTAAAGCCAAAATACCAGGATCATTGGGATGATTACGTCGGGCACGATCCAGCTGGTTCCAGGCGGTGGGTAAACGGCCCCGTAGCAGATGTTCTTCAGCATCTGCCAGGAGCCGTTGCAGTTGGGATGGGGGGCTGCTGGACATGTGTCACCTACAGATCTTGATAAAATTTACGTCTGGGTTTTTACCCCGGCGTATTGTTCCAAAATTTGTAGTATGGCAGCAATATCTAGGCCACCAAGATTCTGCTCCATGGCTTGTGCATAGCAGTGACGAATCGCTTCACCGGCCGGTAGAGAAACGCCATTTTGACGGGCTTCATCCTGAATAAGATTAAGATCCTTAAACAGGAGATGTAAGGGAAAGTGGGCATCAAAATCACGGTTGAGGAATGCCTCACCTTTCATGCCCAAAATAGGGGCAAAGAGAACACTGTTTTTAACCGCTTGCATGAACAGTTGATCATCCAGCCCACTTTGGCGAACCAACATTAAACTTTCACCCAACGCCTGGACCATGCCTGACATTAGAAGATTCATCGCCAGCTTCATACGGGTACCATCACCGACCTTACCACAGCGGATCATGCTGCTACCCATGGTGAGTAGTAGATCTTCACAACGGTCCATAACTGAGCTATCGCCACCCGCTAAAAAGACCAGTTTGGCGGTTTGGGCGGGAATTTTACTTCCTGAGACCGGTGCATCGAGGAAGGTGCCCCCCGCCTTTTCAACCAACTTGGCTGCGTGTTCACTGGCTTCCACAGAGACCGTGCTGGCGTTGATCACCACTTTATTTGTCAATTCTGTGTCAATAATGCCTTCATCGTCTGTTAAAATGGCCAATAATGCTTCAGGATCACTGACCATAATGATCAAGATATCACACTGTTCCGCTAAGGCTCGTGGTGTCTTGGTGGTGGCAATACCTTTCTCAACAAAAGGTGTCAGCTTATCAAAACTTCTATTATATACGGTGATGGGGTATCCAGCGTTGTGGCAATTGTTAGCCATGGCCGATCCCATAATGCCGAGCCCAATAAATCCAATCTTTTGCATCACTGACTTCCTTTGTTCATAGGGAGTTTTAAACGATCAATCAATAAATGTAATGTCCGCTGTTTGTTACCTAAAGAGTTATTAATGGAACAAAATGTTACCCTTTAAATTAGAATTCACGTTTCCGGATGGATGTGATAATGTGTTATTCTTGTATGGGTGTAAGGCATATAGGGTGTATGCCAATATCTTGAAAGTTCACGATAAAAACTGACAAAATGTGTCATATTCGGCAAGCAATGATCTGCCATATTTCATGCGGTATAGGGAATTGTGGGCAATCATTGTTTCTAGGTCAAGATGAACGAGCCATCTTGCTTTGACCGGTTGCTTAATTAGGGTGTCGATTAGAGGGAACATTAAGCCAGATACATTTAGCATTGGTGCGACATAGTAACCTTTGGCTAGGGCCACATGTGGCCTGTGCAATAGAGATATACGGTTAGGGGTGACGGTATTTCTCTGTAAGGCGCGTTAAACGGTCATTTATCCGCACATAAGGATATAAAGATGAAAAGACATTTGAGCGAGGATAACCCCCTCTCCTCAACGCATAACTTAACCGTCCCTGCTGGTGAAATATCTACGTTGGGTGATCGTCTGTGCCAAGCCTTGGATCAAGCAGGTATGTCACAATCAGAATTAGCCCGGCGGGTGGGTATTCGTCCTCAAACCGTACAGCATGTGTGCGCTGGGCATACCAAACGTTCAGGTTATACCGCTGAGTTTGCCCAAGTGCTGGGTGTTCGGCCGGAGTGGTTGGCCATTGGTAAAGGTCCCCTGCGGGAGTTAATGCCCGGTGATCCAAACCGTATGGTTCGCCAACTGCCTGTCCTCAATTGGTCTGACGTGATGAGCTGGGTGCAGACCAGTTTGGTGGAGATGGACGCAGAGCTGCAAGAGTCTGTAGAGGTCACCAAGGCTTTTGGTGAAAACGCCTATGCGTTACGCGTACATGGTGACTCTATGGAACCTAAGGTGCCAGAGGGTTCAACCATTTTAGTAGACCCAAGTTGCGTTGCAGAAAACAATTATCTGGTTGTGGTGCATCTAGAAGGTGAACCGGAAGCGACCTTTAAACAGCTTGTTTTGGAAGGTGGCGCGCGTTATTTAAAGCCCCTTAATCCACGTTATCCCATTGTTGATCTATCACACCATCGTTACACCTTGCTGGGTGTGGTGCGTCAGGTGGTTATTGATTTGGACCCCTGCATCAACTAGGTCTGTTTAGCCATTGGCTGTCCATGGTTGCAATTGAACCAAAGTGGTATGATCTGTTTCTAAACAGATAGGCCATCGTGGCCATTGTAAACCATTGCGTGGTGACCATGGGCAAGACACTGTGGCATGCACTGGGTACCGCTTGGTGCCGTTTTCCGACCTTACCGTGGTATTTATTGCTACTGGTGCCTCTACCTGTGGTGTGGTGGATTTTGCAAGCACCCCACCTGTTTGCACTGGAGCAGGCTGTCCGGCCGTTGTTTCTGCTCTATTCACTGGCTCTGTTGATCTATCTGTTTGGGCTATGGTTGTTACGTACCGCGCACCGAGCGGCGGTATTTACGCTGATGGTTCTATTGACAGAACCCGCGACCTCCTTTCTGTTAGACCATGCACATACCCTCTATCTATTTATCGGCACCATGGGCCCCATCGCTCTGCCCTCATTAAGCTGGGCTGCGCTGCTTATCCTGCTTTTGGCGGTATGGGGGGGGGTGCTGTTATGGGATAAACGGCTGCGTTACTGGAGCCCTATTATGCTGGGCAGTGCTGTCATCACAGCCGTATTGATGGTGTGGGACCCTTTATGGGCGGCGACCTTTTTGATCGGTACCGTTTGGGGGTACTTGATGGTACGTCCGCAGTGGGGTCCTGCTGTAACGGTGGTGCTTAATGGTGTCGTGGTGATGTTTTGGATGGCGCTTTTCAGCCAGTGGCTACCCTGGCCCCAGTTGCAGCAGTTACGAGCTTTTAAACAGCAACTTCAAGGGGTGGGTGCCGTACAAAACCAGCCCTTTAAACACGATGCAGCCCCAGTCATTGTTCAAATTCAGCTGCAAGGCTATCCCCGTGCGGATGTACTGCAAGCAAACGCCTATGGTAAAAATGTTGCCTTCCAGCAAGGGTTAAGCAAGGCAGGTTTTCGGATTATTGAAGACAGCTTGATGAACCACCCCCAACCAGACATGGCGCTATGGGCCATGTGGGGTATGGAAACCAAGCTGTTTGAACAGGTGTTGGAACAACCGCTTTCCCACACCTGGTTGCAGTGGCTGGTCAAAGAGGAGATGGCCCAACGCCCCTGGTTGCATTTTATTAAAAGCCAAGGGTACCGTACCTATTATATGGATGCCCAACAGCAGGCACCCTATTTGTCACACATGGGTGAAAATCTACACATCACCACAAACCCCGTCTTAAACCCATTGGAGCAGCAATTATTACGAGCCATTCCTTGGCCAGCGTTACATCAGCGCATAGAAAAGGTTCAGCATATCCAGTCCCAACGGCTACTCCATCAGGCTCTGTCCTATCGCTATACAAATTTGCCACAAGATAAACGCCCCCTTTTTGTGATGGAACATTTGGCGCTACCTAAGCTGATGGTTGAAAATCCATATGGTGATGGGTTGTGGCGTGCCCACCAGCGCATGCGTTTTATGATGGCTTTAAAAGGGTTCAATGGCGCGGTTCTGGCCAAGGTAGAGGCTCTGAAAAAGCTTTTTGCCCACCGGCCTTTAATCATTATCATTCATGGGGGTGCCATGCATGAAGGGGTGAAGTTGGGTAAAAAACGCTGTTTAGAGCACCGCTTTGCACCTCTATTGGCCCTTTATAGCAGTACCGGGGGGTGGTCAGACCTGCCGGTTGAAGGTGGGCATATGGCCAATCTCTATCAACTGGTCATGCAGCATTGGTTTAATCAGCCAAATGGCCAAGCGGCAGCCCGCTTTTACGATCAAGACCAGGATGCACCAGACCATTTGCAACGTATTCCACTTTGGCGGTTGCGGGGGAGTTGTGATCAGCGTCAAGGGCTTTGGACTTGGGAGCCTTGGCGGCCCGCTATCCTACCATGGGATGGAAGAGCCGCAGCAGGTGCGTAAAATCCCTTGTCAGCGGGTTGAAAAAGAGGTAGTTGTTGAAACGGTCCCACGTCTAGGTGCCTTCGCTATCCTAATTGGGCCATCCTATCTTCGCTTTTCTACTGTCTAATTCCCCTCTTTACAGGGGTTTCTCAAAAAAAAGCACCGAAAAGTTAAAAAAAGGGTTTGTAAACGTACCGCACTGTTTTATAATTATCAGCGTGCAAACTCTTGCTGACCCGATCGGCTCTCCGCTGGTTGGGTTTTTTTTATGCATTTTCAGGAAGCTAGTTGCTGTGCTTCATGCCGGGATTAGGAAATGGCATGCCCACTTTAAAAGCCTGGTTTCAATCTCTACAGCCAGTTAGTCGAGCCATGGTGGTCACCCACGGGGTGATCACCATGGTTTTTCTGGCTCGTGGTGGGTTGGAAATACTGACCCACCTGGGGTGGGTTGAAGGTAGTGCTCTGCACGGTTTAAGCAGCGAACCACTGACCACCCGATTGCTGGTGGTTTTTCTTGTTTACCTCACCCTCAGTCTCTTTCCGATCCTCTATGCCTTTATCGGACGCTTGCTGCCCATTATAGGGGTGGCACTCTATGGTATGTATGTGGCACTTCTGGTTGGTCTGGCCATTCTTTAAAGTTCAATACCATTTAAACGTCTGAATAATCGCATCGCTTGGCCATCGGTCATGGCGGAGATGGTATCCGTTAAACACTGTAAAACCGCATATGTACTCTGGGTGGGTTTTTCCTGCATGGTCTGTAGCAGATCTTCCCCAAGTAGATGGGCTAAGTGCCTTTCATAGCTGGGTAGTTGTTCGATCTGCCACTGCTGTTGATGGAGAGCCATAAACACCGGATAGTAAATATCCATTAAACCGGTGAGTACCCGATGACCTGTGGCAATACGCAAAACAACCGCTTCATGATTAAAAATTTTCTCACGTGCGGCTTGTTTGGCTTGTTTAACGGCATCACCTAAAGGGCTGCTGCCCACGAGGGTTTGGCTAAAGGTGCCAGAGATGATCTCTGGTAGCTGTTCAATAAACTGGTCGACGGCGGCACCAATAAGCTTGGCGATGCTCATGGTGCGCAAAAAACGCACTTGTTCCAGTTGGGAACCACGTTCGCGAATGGCATATTGAGCGATGGGATCCAGCAACGCCCGAATTTCTGGGTAGGAGATCCACCCCAGTTCAAAGCCATCTTCCAGATCAATGGGGGCGTAACAGATATCGTCAGCGGCCTCCATAAGATAAGCCAACGGGTGCCGTTGCCAAGCTTGATCGTTGATTGGCTTTAAACCGGTACTCTGAGCGACCTGTGCAAAGGCATCTAATTCCGATTGATAGAGACCATTCTTTCTTTGTGCCGCATTATGTATGGTCATAGAGCGCCCACTGCGGGGATATTTACTAAAAGCCGCCAAAACCCCATGGGTTAGTCGTAAGCCCCCCTCCTGACGTCCATATTCCAGCTGAGTAAGTATGCGAAAACCCTGTGCATTACCCTCAAATGATAAAAAATCTGTCTTTTGATCGTCGGTTAACGCATCAAGAACAGACTGGTTTTCTTTAAACCAGCGACGAATGGCATCCTCACCGGCATGGCCAAAGGGTGGGTTGCCAATGTCATGGGCCAGACAAGCAGCCTGTACCACATTGCCAAAGTGGGAGGGGGTTAACCCGTCACAGCCGCCCTGTTCATCCATTAATCGATCACCGGCTGCCACGCCCAAAGATCGACCCACCGATGCTGTTTCTAAACTATGTGTTAACCGGTTGCGCACATGATCGTTGTCTGGCAGCGCATGTACCTGCGTCTTATCTTTTAACCGACGAAAGGGTGTGGAAAAGGTAATGCGATCCAGATCGGTCTCAAACGCGTTGCGGCGATCAAAACTACTACGAGATCGATTACCATGACGTTGGGTGCTTAACAGTTGTTGCCAAGGGATCTGCATAGGTGTCATTACCAAAAGAATTAACAGGGGTTGTCGCAGGCTAAATATATGAAAATATAACCATTACATTATGATGCCATAGGTGTGCGCATGCAACCTTGAAGATCAAAAAAAGGCTTTAAGTAAGCATTTTTAAAGTCATGCTTTATGTGAATGGGAACCAATTGTTGTTATATTACTCAACATATATGTAGCATGCTTTTTAATGGGTTATAGCGTGAAGCTAAGGATATAACAAAAACAGCAAAACCTTTATAGATCGTAAGAATATCGGTTATTCCGTTAAATAAGGCTTATTGCAGAATATGTACATAAACTAATATGCAAAGATATAAGTATAGATCTCTATTTTACACAACAAAATACGCGTAATAATTTGTGAGATTCAAAATTTATGATATCCTATCAAAGTATTGGATGGCTAAATCGATTATAAGAATGAATGGCTTATATTCAAATGATCATTTCTAGTAGAAGTTATAAGCAGTATTTTTGTTAAAGATCTCGTGTTACCACATTGTGTTGATACATTTACTCAATAAAAAGCCAGTGAAGGCTGTGTAAGGTTGTACAATTCGCTACAAAAAAAGGTTGTTTTGTAGCCTGTGCTTGGGTTTGTCAAAAGCGTCTGGTGGGGACCGACATCATGGGTAATCTCTCCAATTATACTTTGCGTGCCCGTTTGGGCATGATTATTGGTTTGGCCAGTTTGTTTATGATTTTTATTGGGTTGAAGTTTATCGACTCCAAAAAAGATCGAATGTTGGAAGATCGTTACAGCTTTATTCAAATGGAAGTTGAAGCAGCTTATAGCTTGTTGGTGCACTACCAACAGCTTGAGAAGTTAGGTGAGCTTAGCCGCACCGATGCCCAAACCATGGCCAAGGAGATGGTTAAGGTTCTTCGTTATGATGGCGGTAACTACTTCTGGATTAACGATACAAACCCCACCATGATTATGCATCCACTGAAACCTCAGCTGGATGGTAAAGATCTCTCTAAAGTTAAAGATAAAGCGGGTAAATTTCTCTTCAACGCCATGGTTGAAGAGGTTAAAGGGGATGGGGCGGGTTTGGTGGATTATCACTGGACCAAACCTAAAGCGGAAATTCCCTCACCTAAAGTATCCTATGTAAAACTGTTTAAACCATGGGGCTGGATTATTGGTTCAGGTATTTACATTGATGATGTCGATGAGATCTTTTTTGAAGATGGCCTGGAGGCTGGCATCTATCTGTTCTTTGCCCTGTTGTTGACGATTGTTATTGGCTATGTGGTGGGTAAATCCATTCTCAGTTCATTGGGGTGTGAACCCAAACAGCTCTCTGAAATGGCCTCTAAGGTTGCCAGTGGTAATTTGGTCATTAACCCTAAGGCTGTACAAAAAGCACAGCAGAGTCAGCCCGACAGCATCATTAACGCCATGTTACGTATGACCCAATCTTTGCAGCAATTGGTGCAGGAGATTACTCAACAGTCACAAAGTATGGGTATGGCTTCACAAAAATTGTTGGATGTCTCTAGCCATTTAACCCATGGTGCCAGCGATATGCGTAGTCATGCCAATGAGGCGTGTGATATCTCGAAGGAAGTCAGCCAGAAGATGGAAGAGGTTTCGGTCTCTGTGGGTAATAGTAATGATAACCTGCGTACCATATCTGAAGCGATTGCACACATGAGTACGGATATGAGTGCCATCTCTGCGGCCAGTGAACAAGCAGATGCAGGGTTAACCGGTGTGGCTGATGCCGTAAAGCATGTGGATAACTCATTAGAATCGATCAACCAAGGTGCGAGTCAGAACCGCGGTGCGGTTCATACGGTTCGTGAAGCGGTTCAGGAACTGGAAGAGGCGGTACGGGAGATGCGTCATCGCTGTACCAGTGCTGGACAGGGTTCTGAAAAAGCCGCCGATCAGGCAGAGTCCACCAATACCCTGGCTGGGGAGTTAGAAAAATCCGCACAGGAGATTGGTAAGGTCGTTGATCTTATTAATGATATTGCAGAACAGACCAACATGTTGGCGCTCAATGCCTCCATTGAAGCTGCAGGGGCGGGTGAGTCAGGTAAAGGTTTTGCGGTGGTGGCCAATGAGGTTAAAGAGTTGGCGCGGCAAACGGCTGAGGCCACCTCAAACATTGGTTTGCAGGTCGATAGTATTCAAGATGGCACAGGGCAAGCCTCGCGTGGCAGTAAAGAGATGACCGCGGTTATCCAGCGTATCCATCAAGAAAACACCGGCCTTAATCAAGTTGCGGATGAGCAGGAGCTTATCCTCAAGCGGGTTTCAGAAACCATGGACCAAACCGCTGTGATTACCGATGATGTCTCCAACCAAATGGGCTCGCTGACCAATCAAATGGGTGAAGCTTCACGATCCTTAGGTGAGATTTCCCAGGGTATTGGCGAGGTTGCGGCGCGGGTTTCAGAAAGTAGCGGTGGGGTGGAGATGATCAACCATCAGGTTGAAGAGGCCTCGCAGAGTCAAAATCAAGTGGCTGAACATGTAAACGATGCGGCAGAAACCACCCGGAGTGTGGCCAATACCATGGATAACATTGGTCAGGTGACGGGAGAGTTTGAAGACATTTCTCAAGAAGTTAAGGATTATGCTGAAAAGCTCTCCAATAACAGTAACAAGCTAGATGAGATGGTTCGCCGCTTTACCGTTTAGTGGCAAACACCCTCCACACCTGCGTTATGGGCTGTGGAGGGTGACCTTCCGACAGATTTCCCAATCTTAATAGTACCAATCCAGGCTCTGTTTATGCGATGATGGTGGTTAGACCTTTCATCCCATGCAGCAGAGGTGTGCGATTCATGTTACGTCTGAGCCGAATGACCGACTATGGTACCTTGGTGATGATGCATATGGCCCAAGCTCCAGAAGTGGTGCATAGTGCCAATGATATTGCTCAGCATACCAAGTTACCAGAACCCAGTGTGCGTAAAGTCCTTAAGATCATGGTTCGTTCAGAACTGTTGTGTAGTGTACGCGGCCTGAAAGGTGGCTACCGTCTGGCCAAAGCCCCCAAAGAGATCTCTCTGGAATCATTGATTACGGCACTGGAAGGCACCACGGTTGCCATTACCGATTGCTGTGACGATGAACAGACCGACCATTGTGATCAATACGAAGCGTGCCACATGCGACCCCATTGGGCGGTGATCAACCAATCCATCCGTTCTGCCCTGCAAGGGGTCACGGTGCAAGATCTGCTGAGCGCAACCCCAATCACCACGCAAAATTCCACAGTTGCTGAAGGCTTGGCCTGAGCCTTAATGGACCAAAGATCCAAGCTTAGGGCCCAAGCATCCTCAATGTTTTATCGCTAAATTCCCCCCTAGTGTCATTTTTCCCGAAGGGTTTTTGCTAGCCCCCCGTTTAACAGGCAAGAGAGCATGAGAAACACAGCTCTATTATTAACCTGTTGGAGGGTGTCATGAAAAAAGGAACCGCACTACTAGCCATTGCGACGATTGTCGGCTTCGGTTTAACGGCCAACCATGTTTGGGCTGGCTCTGGGGGCGGCTCCTGCCACGGTAAAGGTCATGGTATGAAAATGGCGGATACCGATGGTAATGGCACCATTTCAGCAGAAGAGTGGCAAGCCCACCGGACCGAACGGTTTAAAGCCATTGATACCGATAAAGATGGTTTTCTCTCTGTGGATGAGGTGATTCAGGCTAAGAAGGCCAAACGACGGGCCCATATGCAGAGCAAGCTCAATCGTTTGGATAGCGATGGTGATGGAAAGGTCGATGCCAAGGAGTTTGCGGCAGGCAAGCCAGGTATGGGCAAGCATCGTTGTGGCATGCATAGTCAACATAAAGGTATGCACCATCGCACCATGATGGGACATAGTGCTGGTAAGGGCTCTGGTCAAGGGTGTGGTATGCAACGTGGTCAGGGTATGGGCCGTGGCATGGGCCAAGGTTGGGGCCAAGGTTGGGTACCTGCTTATGGTATGTACCCCGGATATGGCATGCCTCCTTGGGCCTATGGTCAACAAACACCACGTTGGGTTGGTCCCAACACAACCGGTCAATAAGTTCCCCCTTAGGGGGGATCGTTTGACGGCCCCCCTTTTTTTTGGTTTGAATAAGGCATGCTTCAATTGGCCCATACCGCCGAGGCTCAACGCCTGCTCACTGAGAGTGCACAGACTGATGCAGAGCTTCTGCAACAGGTTGCATCGGGTGATGAACAGGCAGCCCAACAGTTGGTGCGCAACCACGCCAATCCCCTTTATGGGTTGGCGCGCCGCCTGCTGGATGGTTGGGAAGCTGAGGCGGAAGATGTGGTACAAGATGCCTTTTTACGTTTGTGGAAACAGGCCCGTTCTTGGCGGCCTGAGGCACGCATCCATACATGGTTGCACCGCGTAACCTATAATTTATGTATGGATCGATTGCGGAAAAAAAGTGGTGTTTCTCTGGACAGCATTGCTGAACCAGAGGATCCACGCCAAGATCTGCACCAATACCATCAACGTCAGCAAAAAGCAGCCCGTATTGAGGCCGCTTTGGCCGCCTTGCCTCGGCGCCAATGTGCGGCCATTACCTTGGTGCATCATCAAGGATTTACCCAGCAAGAAGCGGCTGAGATTATGGAAATTGGTGTTAAAGCGTTGGAGTCCCTGCTCAGTCGGGGTCGTAAGCAACTACGGTCCCTGCTGGCCGATCTGGATCGGGGAGCGTAAGGAGTTCACCATGGCCAACTTAGATGCAACCATGACAGAACAACGACTACAAGAGCTAGTGGATGCCTACGGGGCAGATGCCCAGCGCTGGCCAGAAGCAGAACGTCAGCCAGCACTAACCCTTTTGGCGCACAAGCCTCATTTACAGGGGGTGTGTACCGAAGCTCAGAGCCTGGATGAGTGGTTGGATATCGCACCGCCACCCTTACCCGATAGTGCCCTGATCGGTCGTTTGTTGTTGGATGTGCCGGCACCGCGTGAATCCCTTTTCCGGCGTCTGTGGCCGTTTGAACGGGTATGGCAACCCACTGTAGCACTGGCGGCATCCATCATGTTTGGTGTGTTGGTGGGTATGCAGATTCCTGATGAAATCAGCCCCAGCGAACCGTTGGTCGCTGAGAGTGAAAATATGGAGGCGTGGCGACTGCTGGCTTATGGGCCCGAGCAGTTACCGGAGTGGTGACCATGAAAAATCTTCCCCGATGGTTGGTGGTAATACTGTTTGTTTCCGTCGCCTTGAATCTCTTTTTTGTGGGTATGCTAGGTATCTCCTACTGGCGTGGTGGACCCTTGTATCGGGCCATGCATGGCCCAACGATAGGGGGGCCATACATGATGGGCCATGCCATGCGGCATTTAGATCCGCAAACCCGTCAACAGCTTAGGCCTATTGTGCAAGATCATATGCCCACCATGCGGGACTCCATGCGTCAACTGCACCAAAAGAAGCGGCAAGTACATACCCTGCTTGTTAATGATCAGGTTGATCAAGCGGCTTTGGACCAGGCTTTTAGTGAACTGCGCCTGCATGCACAACAGGCTCAGGAGTCTGCCCATCGTATGATGATGCAGGCCGCAACGTCGCTTCCTTCGGATATTCGCCAACAAATGTTTAAGTTTAAGGGTCGTGGTCACCACCGCAAATCACATCGTGGTGGTGGCCGATGTGACAGTCCTGATCGAAACTTCCCCCGTTCAGCAGGCCAGTAACATGACCCCAGCCCCATGGATGACATTCTGCTTATACCCATGGGGTGAGTCGGCACCTTTTTCTTTGCCCTAAGAAAAAGGTGCCGCTTTTTTTTACGCCTTATCCCCATCTGTATACTGTTCAATACATCGTTATATCAACGGGCTTTATAGGCATATATGACGGTCCTGTCGTGGCATCATCATCCCTTTTTCATCTGTTTTCCTTCACAGCAGCATACAAATACAATAGACTGAAATAATTCATGTTTTCATAGCTCTCAAGGCTATTTTCATGAATATTACCCATTATAAATATCAATTGTCAGTGGGGACCAGGATGGCCCCGTATCTGCTAGTTGTTGGGTAGCATCTTCATGTGAGGGTGCAAGAATTTATCGGTTATGTTCAGTCATAACATCTCTAAGGTGGGTTTCTATGTTTCCCATGCATCTATTGGCCAAAGGTATTCTAACTGGAATGGCCGTCCAGGAAGGTAGCCAAGCTGAACAACAGTCCCGTGCGGCTAAAGCGATGGATCAGCATGCCAAGGAGAGCTTTCAAGAGGCTCGGGATGATCTAAGGGATGTTGCCCAAGCTGTTATTTGGGAGCTGGAAGGTTTGGGTAGTCTACGTTTGGATATTATGGAGCGGCGTCTTGGTCATATTGAGGAAGTATGTCGCCGTATTCCCTGTATTGCAGATTCACCCCATACACAGCTGTTGGATCGCCTGACCCGTATGCGGCTACTGTGCGCCAAAGCATCTGCCATTGTGCATGATAGCCATGCCGAGCGGGTGCACTCAGCACTCATTGGCGTCGGGGCTTTTGGGGCCCATGGTGCGTGTGAGGAAGACTCCAGTTCCTGTTGTATTATGCATCTGGTCAAACGTATTAAAGCCAATACGGCCATTCGTTGGTTGGTGCATGGTGTGACAGAGGTGAGTGAACAGAAGCATGGTCGTTGGATGCCATTTGGGCGACGCCGCCGTCTGGAAAAAGCGTTGATTCGCACCTTTTTAGATCGTTCAGAACAGGCGCAGGAGGCTATGGAGGCGGCAAAGACCAACTTGAGCCGTAGTGATGCCGCCATTATGGATATGCGTGATACCGTACACGCCTTAACCCGGGTGGGGCATGGTGCTTCGGAAATGCGTGATACCATCCGCCAATTGGATGTACGCTTGGATGCCGCGATCTTTGACCTGGAAGAGGCGGCCAAACATGGGGTTCAGTCCCATGCAGGTTTGGACAGCACCATGGCAGCACTGGATGTTTCCGCAACCATGCTGCATTTGGTGGAGTCCCCATTGCTCAATCCCCAGTGGCATATCAGTGATCATTTTTTGACCACCATGGAGGAGGGGGAGCAGATGTTAAGCCGTTTAGGGAGCCCTATGTCTAAACGCGGTAAAAAAGAAGAGAAAGTACCCGTTCGTGAAGAGATAGAAAAAGATGAGACGTGGAACACTCAATCCTGTCAGCTTTTTTTACCGATCTATGAGCCTTCTTCTAAAGAAGGGGATTAACCTAGCCAAGCTCTAAAAGTGTACAGTAGTCACCAATATGGGTTTGGGCCAGCTCTGCCAAATGGGGGTGATGGGTAAAGAGCAATACCTGGGTTTTGCGACTCAGTTGAGCAAGTGTCTGTAGTCCGGCCATGGTTCGTTGATCATCAAAGTGTACAAACAGATCATCTGCAATAAAGGGCAGCCCATGCCCCAACTGGTCCACATGGTGTTCAACCGCCGCCAGACGTAAAGCCAGATAGAGCTGATCCAATGTGCCATCACTTAAGGCGTCGGTTGTGAGTGTTATATGATCCTGACAACGGCGTACCATGAGTATGGCATCCTTACCACTCCCATAATCGATAACCAAATCTTCAAACCGACCATCGGTTAGCTGTTTAAAATGGTGCCGGGCGGATTCCAACACCGGCCCGCGGTGGGATAAAGCATAGCGTTCCAAAGCGGCTTTAAAGAGCTGTTCTGCCGTAAAGGCGGCCATCCAATGACGGGTAACCCGGTCCACCTCTGCTTGGGCATCTGCCAAAGATTGGGCCATTTTAGCGGGGTCTCCAGCTTCAAGGGCAGCAACGGCCTCTGCCGCTTCTTGTCGGGCTTGGCTGGCTTCTCGCTGTTTGTCATCCCACTCCGCCAGGGTTTGTTCGGTGGCCTGTATCTGTTGTTTAATCTCTTCCCGTTCAACACCTGCGACAGCGTCCCTGGCTTGTTGCAAATCCCACCCATCGGTTATCTCTTGTAACTGCTGAAGTTTTTGGCTCCATTGTTGATCCAAATCCTGACGCAGGCGAGCGCGTTCGAACCGCTCAGCCATAGCTTTAGGATCTTCAACCCCACACTGTTGCATAAGGGTACGGCGTTGGGCGGTAAGATCAGCCTGGGTCGCGGCCAGTTGTTGGGCCTGTTTATGCTGTTTTTCTTGTTCGTGATGCAGGGATGTTCGCTGTTGTTCCACCGATTTGGCTTGGGTTGTGGCTTCACGCCAGGTGGCCATGGCAGCCAAGCGTTGATCTGCCTGAGCAGGGGTAAAGCCTACTTGTTCAAGCAGTTGATCTGCTTGCTGTTCAAACTGTTGCAAACGTTGCTGTAAGGTCTGCCGTTGTTGGCTTTTTTGGCTGTGTTGGGTGAGCAGTTTGGCGAGCTCCTGCCACTGGTTAATCCAGGTGTGAATTTCATGAATGGGTTGATCACTGGGTAGATTAACGTTGGCTGTGGTCTGTTGCCACTGCTGTTGCCACTGCGCATGGTGTTGCTGCCATGCGGTCTGTTTGGCTTCGATCTGCTCCTTAATCAACTGACTATCCAACCGTTGATCGTCTATAGCCTGTTGGGCAGCAACCTGCTGTTGTGCCCAGTTATGCGCGGCTTCTAAACGGCTGAACAGCGCTGTGAACGAAGCGGTTTCATCACTGTCTTTTTGCCAGGGTAACAGCGCTTGACGTAAGGTCTCACATGCATCTTGTAGCTGTTGAGTGGCCCGTTCGGCCTGCTCTTCACTTTTGAATAAGGCCCGTTGTGCATCCAGTACCTTTTGGCGCTGTTGCAGCCAGCTTTCAATCTGTTGTGGGGTGAGATTCTGCAAGGTTTCAGGCCAGAGTGTACGCCACTGTTGCCACCACGTTTGTTGAGCTTGTTGTAACTGTTGCCACTGCTGTTGATGTTGGTTGATCAACTGTTGTTGCTGCTGCGCTTCACTTTGGGTGCGCTCTAGGGCATGGATCTGCTTGGTGTAGGCCTCACGGGTATCGGCCAGTTGATCGGCGTGTTGTACCAGTGCTTCATAGTGCTGCTGTTGCTGGGCTTCAATCTTTTGGGGCCACTGTTTGATCAAGGCATGCCATTGGTCATCGCGCTGTTGACGAATCTCTTCCATACGTTGGGGGGTGGGCAGGTCCCCCTGCTCTTTAAGTTGCTCAAGCTGGGTTTGGATCTGCTCCATACGTCGTTGCAGGCTCTCTTTGTGCTGACTGAGGCTCTGTTCCTGCTGCTGAAGGTGTTCAAATGTTTTGTTCTGGTGCTGGCGCTGCTCGGGTGTTGGGATAACCAGTTGCTGCAAAGCATCAAGCTCTCCATGCCAACAGCTCAACTGGGCCAAGGCTTGATGCAGGGCTTGTTGATCGTTCATACGCTGTTCGTGACACTGGCTCTCCTGATGCAAGGGCGCATGGTTGCCCAGTTGGGTGAACGTGGTTTTTAACTGCTCCAAATCCAGTGGCGAGACCTGCTTTTTTTTCTGTTTCAGCTCCAGTGTTTTTACCCGATGTTGGGCCTCTTCCCACTGTTGCAGAAGTTGTTGCTTGGTTTGTTGTAGGTGTGTCTGCTCGGTAACCAGCTCCTGCAAAGTTTGAATTTGCATGGTAGAGGGTTGCTTGGCCTGTAGGGTCTGTAGGGAGATCTCCAGGCCGTAACCCAGTTGTTGGGCGAGCTGAGCCATGGAGGTTTGCAGGGTTTGCAGCTCTTCATCCAAAGTTTGGCTGAGGTGTTGATCTCTCAGCACTTCATCCCGCCGGGTTTCCAGCTCATGGAGCTCTGCTTCCCGATGTAGCCAGGGGACTGTGGGTGGTAATACGTCCAGCCGTGCCGTGGTACTTTGCTGCAGGGTTTGGCTACGATCCATCTGTCCTTGTAGTTCCAGCCATGCGGTTTCTAGCGTTTGCCAGCGCTGGGGTAGGGCGCGATCTAACGAAGGTTCTGTGAGTAGGGGTTGGCGTCTGGCTTGGAGTTGATCCATCTCCATCAGGTAGGGGATCAGCTGATGTAAGCGTTGTAGCTGCTTGTACTGCTGCATTTGTGTTTGATAACTCTGACGGATGGTTTGATCATGGGCCTTGGCCTGTTCAAAAATCTGCTGAGCTTTTACCCACTGGTTTTCAGTAACACTAATCGCCTTTAGATCCGCTTGAGCCTGCTCCATGGCAGCGCGTGCTGTGGCCATAGGGGTGGTTCGTTTGTTCAAGCCGTGCCAGTTGCCGACCTCTTTAGCCAGTTGGGCTTTTAGACCCCCTGCACCTTGTAAACTGCCAGATGCCCCAAACAGTAGTTCACCCAGGTCGCCTTTGGCTTGGGCCATTTCGGCACCACCCCGGCGTAATTGCTCATGGGACAGGGCAAACAGATTTTGATAGGCTGCGCGGCTAATGCCCCCCAACATACCGGTCAGTAGACTTTCCGGTTGTGGTCGGTCTTGCTCATCACGCAGGGTATTTTTATTGCCTTTTACCCGTTTTAGGGTGTGCGGGTGTCCTTGATGTTCCAAGATGGCCTCAAGGCGCATGTCATTGTAGTTATGCAGGAAATTAAATTTTGAGCGACTCTCCATACCAAACAGTAAATCGACAATACTGTTGCGTGTGGTAGATTTTCCCGCTTCATTATGACCGACAATAAGGGTTAAACCAGCATGCTTGCCCAGGTCTAACGTGTGGTCTGTAAAATGGCCATAACGGCTGAGGGTTAGCTGTTGGATCTTCATGCTTCCCCCTCCGACAAACGTGCATCCAGTAGGGCCAGCCCCTCTTCAAGGGCAGTGTTGAGCGCACCTTCTTGGATAATGGCTTCCAACCGTTTTTTGGCCGGTCCACGCATCTGTTCCAGCATGGCGGCCTGTATGAAGTGTTGCTGCTCAGGATCCTGTGCCAGTTCAGCGACCAGCGATAAAAGGTCGTGACGATTGCCGCTACTGAGGTTGGCGGTCTGTTTGGGGGCTTTGATACGAATTTTTTCAATCCATAACTGGTGGCTGATCTCTTGTGCGGCAACATCACACTCAGCATAAAGATGGTCCAGATCCTTAAATAGGGGGCTGCGACCATGCAGTGTCAACCGAACCAACAGGGGGCTATCTTGATGGTTGCTCTGTAGATGGGTGCGAATGGCCTGTAGCCACACATGTGGTTCGGTCTCTTCCAAGCTTAGGTTCACATGGGCCCAGCGCAGGTCATCCACAGGGCAGTGGGTAACCTGAGTCACCTGTTGGTCTGTTACATCGACCTGTAGGTACCCTTTGGCACCGGTTTCACGAATATGTCGTCCTTGTAGATTACCGCTGTACCAAATGGGGGGGTCTGTGTGTAGTGCTTCGCAGGTATGCGCGTGGCCCAAACCCCAGTAGTGGTAATGAAGTGCCAGTAGATCCTGTTTACGGCAAGGGGCGTAAGGGTCGTGCCCTTCACGGCCGTCCATGGCGGTATGTAGTAGGCCGATATTAAAAAAGTCGGGGTGCGCTTCTGGATACTCAACCACCATGTTTTCATGCATAGCGGCCCGGGGGTAGCTCCAACCGTGAATGGCGGTTTGATAGGGGGCTAAAAGGATGGTTTGGGGCTTTTTATGATCCAGAATCTGTACATTATCCGGCAGGGTTAAGGATTTGGTTAATTTACTCTGGGCATCATGGTTACCCAAAAGAATAATCAGTGGAATCCCTACCTGCTGTAACCGTTGGGCCTGGGCAGCAAAAAAGAGGCCCGTTCGATAATCTTTCCAATCTCCATCATACAGGTCACCCGCAACGGTCACAAAAGCGACCTGCTTGGCGATGGCTTCATCAATCAGACGTACCCAGGCATTTCGGGTAAGGTTTTCCAATAACCCTGGGGGTAATTTTTCCCGCAAGGTGCCATCCAGCCCCTGCATGGGGCTATCCAGATGAATATCGGCGCAGTGGATAAAGGAGAAATTCAAAGTATCAGCCCCATTTGCCTAAATGAACAGGTTCAGGGGCTATCTTTAATCTTTTCGGCCTGTGGGTCCAGGGGCCGTTCCTATGTTTAGGGGTCTATGCCCTGTAAGTGTGTCCGGTTTGGAAAAAAGCTTAAGCTGATTTGATCCTGTTTTTAGGGCGGTATCGTGGGTTTTTCGGTCGTGGCAGAAGGGTGATGGTCACACAGGCGTGACCAGTAGGGGGTAACCCCGCAGTGTCTTCCCAAGGAGACACTGCGGAGAGGGAAGTTAAGAACATCGGGGGTGTATGGTGGGTCGTTGGGGTGGGGTATTGGGAAAGGAAAAAAATATGGCTTAACGTTTTAAACGGGTGGAAGTCCGACCTTGAACAGGTGTCAGGGCATAACGCACCGGACAACGAGACCAATAGGATAACCACTTTAAGAGGATGCGATACAGGATCATGGGTCTCTCCCGGAGAGACACGAAGTAAAGAAAAACCTGTCTGACAACGGCTTACAGGGCGCACTTATAGAGGGTAGGGATGAACAAAAAGGCGAGATTACGTAATAAAACCATGAATAAAGCATGGCGTTCTGCCGTTGTGTGAAAAGCTTGAGATTTCAACTAAAAGCCATTGACCAGATGTGCAAACAGACCTATTTCTAACCAGTTTGCATGTCGTTATAGAGGAGTATTTTTAAGCGTCCTTGCTGTATGGCATACTGCATGGCTTGTTCAGCTTGCGAGAGTGGAAAACGGGCTTCGATGAGAAAATCCGTCGCAATATCACCACGCTGTAACCAGTTCAAAGCGGGTGGAAACGCCCCACATCGAGATCCCATAACCCGCAGTTCACGGATGACCAAATCATTCATATCCAACCCAACCGTACCATCTAGGGTGGATTTAATAACAAGCAGTCCTTCCGCTTGGACCATAGCTTGCCCCAGCTGTAGGCCAGCTTGGCCACCACCACAGACGATGACCCGCTCCATGCAAGGGAGACGTTCCAGTTTTTCAGCCAATAGGGCTGTAATATTGCTTTGGGGTAGTTGTGCCCAGCGTTGAGGATGGTGCCCCACCAACTGGACAGCACCACCATGAAGGGCCATGACTTGGGCGATCAGTAACCCTAATTTGCCATCACCAATGACCAGAACCGATTCGTCTGCGCGCACCGGTGCCTGTTGCACAATCCGCCCTGCGGCGGCTAAGGGTTCGGCAAAAACAGCGGCATTGTCTGTGATGTCAGGATGCACTTCATACAGGTTTTCCACAGGTAAGCAGATGTACTCTGCCATGGCACCAGGATGGTTAAGAATACCCAGTACCGTACGTTTAACACAGTGGGTGTATGCACCACGCCTACAGGCTGCGCAGTGACCACAGTGGGTATTAATGGCTCCCACCACCCGTTTACCCAACCAAGTGTGATCGGCACAAGCGACAACCTGCCCCACAAATTCATGACCCGGTGTGCCGGTAAAGGTTTTATAGCCCTGTAAAAGATCCTGGTCGGTGGCACAAATACCCACCTGTAGCATCTGAATAAGGGCTTGCCCTGTGGTGGGTTGAGGTAGCGGTAGATCATGCCGCAGGGTCGCAGTGCCTTGCTCAAACCACAGGCCTGTCATGGTTGTGGGGAGGGTGGTCATGGTTACTCCAACGGTAGGCGGAATTGATGAGGTTGTGCGGCGGCATCTTCTTGAGGAATTAGTTGTCCCATGGTGATGCCTAATAGCCGAACACCACGGCCATAGAGCGGTTCCCGCTCCAACAGGGCATAGATCATACGTGTTGCCTCCTGGGGATCAGCAATGGCCTGTTCAGCGGTATGGGCGCGGGTGATCTGTTGAAAATCCGCAAATTTGATCTTCAAGGTTAGGGTCAATCCCCAAACTTGGTGCCGATCTAGTCGACGCCATAGCTCGGTGATGATGGTATCCAGGGCCGGGTACATGGCCGATTTATCGGTTAAATCTCGATCAAAGGTACGCTCTGCCCCCACAGATTTACGTTCTCGGCTGGGGTTAACCGGGCGTTCATCCCGGTTGTGGGCCAGATCATGGTAGAAAGCACCAGCTTTACCAAAGATACGGATTAAAGCACCCCGCTCCCAACGGCGCAGATCGGCACCGGTTTCAATGCCCATTTGATGCATTTTCTCCGCCGTGTGTTTGCCAATACCATGAAACCGTTTAACCGGTAGGGACTGTATAAAGGTGGCGGCCTGCTCTGGGCGAATAACTGTTAAACCGTTGGGCTTATCCATATCGGAAGCGATCTTGGCCAACATTTTATTGACCGAAACCCCGGCGGATGCCGTGAGCTGTGTGGTCGACCAGATCTCTGCACGAATGTGTTGAGCAATCTCAGTGGCTGAGGGTAGGTTGAAATGGTTTTGGCTGACATCCAGATAGGCTTCATCAATCGAGAGCGGCTCGATTAAATCGGTATAGCGTTGGAATAGGGTTTGGATGTGACGGGAGGTCTCTTTATAAACCCCCATACGCCCTGGTTGGATGATCAGGTGATCACACAGGTTGCGGGCACGGCCCATGGGCATGGCCGAGTGAATACCATATTGGCGTGCTTCATAACTGGCCGCAGCCACCACGGCGCGTGGACCATGGCCACCCACCACCACGGGCTGCCCTTTTAAATGGGGGAAATCCCGCTGTTCCACCGAAGCAAAAAAGGCATCCATGTCGATGTGGATAATTTTACGCTGAGACATGGTAAAGGCCCGTAGGCTTGTGGCTTGTTCGTTCACCGTCATAGGCGGAGTCTGTGACGCAGAGCAGATCTTACGACCCACGTGGGTCACATGCTTCACAGGCTTTCACGGTATTGAGCGCACGGTTTGGGCTTGATCCCTCTTTCCTCTGTAATCCTTAAGAGCGCACAGAGATCAAAACCAGGATCACTTATTAATTACTCGTTAGCTAAAGGTAAGCGTACAAAGAAGCGGGCACCTTCAGCGCTGGATTCTGCATGTATGCGGCCTTCCATACTATCTTCCACAATCATTTTAGCCATATAAAGACCAATGCCGGTACCCTGACGTTCAGTCTTGGTGGTAAAGAAAGGATCAAACAAGCGATCCAGAATCTCTTCAGGAATACCAATACCATTATCGCGGATACAGATGGTGGCCAACCCATCATCTTCTGCCATCATATCCACTTCCACTTTGCCATCGCTTAACCCAAGTTCCTGAATGGCATCCTTGGCATTGTTAAGGATAATCATCAAAACCTGAACCGTTTCGTTGGGGTAACCAAATGCCCAAAGATCCTGTGTTGAGGGCTGATAGGTTAACGCCACTTGATAGTGTGAGAAGGAGGCCGAGACCAGCTCCAGTGCTTCGCGCACCGTCTGTCCCAACTCAAAACGTACACGCTGTTTATCGGGTCGGAAGAAGTTACGGAAATCATCAATGGTGGTGGACATCTGGCGGATTAGGCGACGGGCCTTCTCCATCTGCTCCGACATGGTTTGAGCGTCCAGTTCATTATAAGCGAAGGCATCTTCCACATTGGTCAGGTTAAGGGCCAGGGCGTTGAGGGGTTGACGCCACTGGTGGGCAATATTTCCGACCATCTCACCCATGGCTGCCATACGGCTTTGGCGCATCATGACCATATCTTTATGGCGGTTTTCGTTGACCGCATCACGTACCCGCTGTTCCAAATCGGTATTAAGCCGTTCAACTTCTGCTTGGTGACGTTTAACCGCTTCTTCAGATTCACGACGGTCAATCAAACCGGCTAAAGAGTTGGCGACGGCCTCCAAAAACTCTTCAGCTTCTTGATCGGGTACATATCCAGGGCCCAGCAACAGCGTGATGGCCCCAAAGGGGCGGCGACGTAGAAGAATGGGTACACAGTAGGCACCATGGGGAAAAGGTGAGGGCAGCATATGCTCCATGGCCTCATTGGTTCCCCCCTCCACACTGATCAAGGTCAGCTTGCGGGAGATCACCGCCGTATGGCACAGGGCACGGTTGGCGGGTATCCGAACATACAGGTTTTTCTGTTCGTCGGCTAAGCCTACCTGGGCACCGAGCATATAGTGCTGGCCATCGGGTTCCTGAATAAACAAGACGGCCTGTAATTTTTCCTGCTGTTCCGGGAAGACAGCCAACAGGTTTAGGGCCAGGGTCATCTGTTGTTCCGCCGTATTATTCTCTAACAGGCTTTGTAAAAGCGTATTAACAGCGGATTGATAATGGTGGGCACGACGGGAGCGGGCTTCGGCTTTTTGCCGTTCCAGTACTTCCCACTGCAACCGCTGGTTGGCTTCATCCAAACGGCTGGTGCGTTCTTCTAGCAGGTGCGCTTCAATACGGCGTTTGTAGTTCTGCCGTAGGATAATACCAAAGGCCAAAAGAATAATGGCTTCCATGGCAAAAAACTGGAGCAGGACAACCCGTACTTTTTTATCCATCGCGGTTAGGTCTTTGACCATAACCAGTTGAGCTTTACCCCGGTAGGAGTAAAGAAATTCACTGGTCAGCCGCAGGGGGCTGGTGACCTCAATAACCCGTTTATAGATGGCCATGACCGATCCTGAGGCCGAGGTGATGCGTAAGAGGGCGACATCCCCATTACTGTTGCCCCACTGGTCTAAAAAGGGTTGTACTTCGTTGTAATCACCCGACTGTAAAGCGCCTTGAACCACAGCTTGGATCAGGTGGAGTTCAGTTTCTGCCTGACGGCGGGCCTCTTCATATAGATGGTTATGCTGCTGCTGCGTTAACCCTACACCCGCTAAGGTCAGAAGTAGAGCAATGATTAACCACACCATGCCATAGCGAAGAACGCTGGTTTTGGCAAGGCGGGCCATGATCAGTGGATTCCTGCATCGGCTAGATCATTAAGTAGATCCGCCAATTGGTCATAGTTCTGTTTGCGAACAGGGACCAGTGCCGTTAAATGCTTTTTAATGCCGGCAAGAATCTCAGCACCCTGTTGGTTTTGACTCATCTTAAACATCGCTTGGCGGATCTGCTCCATTAGTTCTGGATCTAGATTATTCCGGGCAGCAAACAGATGTTCAGAAATTTCCGGGGTACTGGCAAGGAGCCTGAGGCCCCTGGCTTTAAAGGTTTGATACACTTCATCCTTAACTGCGCCTGCATCAAAGTCTCCAGCCAAAACCGATAAGGCCACATTATGGTGGCTACCTAAAAAGGCATAACCGGCCAACTCTGAGACCGTAACACCCTGTGACCGCAACATATGCCGTGGTACCAGATGGCTCATGGTGGATTTGGGATCCCCAAAAGCAAACAGATGAGACTTAAGATCTTTAATGGTTTTTATCTTACTGTTCTTGCGTACCACAATGCGGCCCTGGAAAAAGGGTAAACCACGGATGGCAAAACGACTGAGTAGCGGTTTGTTACCATACTGCTGGCGCATATTTACATAGGTGGCAGGACCGAGTAGGGCAATGTCCACCTTATCATGGGCAATGTGATACAGATGATCTTGATAGCTGGTACCAATACGTACAGCAACGGGGCGGTGTAGTTCAGTGGCCAGATAGTCGGCTAAGGGGGTATAGCGGTGAAGCAGTTCATCTCGACTTAAATAGGGGTGTACAGCCAGTAGTAAAGGAGATGGCGCCCCTTCAGCCCAACCCACAGGCATGGCTAGGGTAAACATAAATAAACCAAACAGCATGGATGTCAGCTGTTTAATCACACGACATCGGATCCATGCCACACCATTGCTAATACACATAATCTAGAACCTTGAGAAACAGATATTTTTTATTATCACAACAATGGTCTTAAAGGACCATGGCATGTGTAAAAAAGCACATACACCATTCATCGGCCATTTTTAGTAGAAATTCAAGCTCCGAACCATGAGATAGGGCAAAAGTTGGCGTGTCATCCTCTCAATATGGCATTTTGTCCCTTTTGCGTAAAGTCGTCAGCGGTTTGATCTATGCCCCTGTGATCACATGATGGGCTGCTTACCGAAAAAAAAAGAGCTTTTCTACAAAGTGTGATTTGTAGAATCAAACCCGTGATAAATACCCTGCGTTAAACAAAAAATATTTATATGCCCATTGAGCAGGCTTTCAAAAGGCGTTATAAATTCTTAACAAAAACATAACGTAAAAGTTTAACAACTATAGGGAATAATATAAACAAAACCGAATACCCCTTATTTACTACTCAATATATGTACAATAGAATTTTTTATACAGTTTTTGTTTGCACAATACGTTGTGAGCCGTTTATATGGTTGGCAGGCGAATCATTGAAACGGTCACGAGGTCATAATCATGGAACGACAGTTAAATACCCAATCTTTGGTGGATGCGCAGGATGCGGATCTGTATGAAAACGGGCTCCAAGCCTATTTGTCGGGTCGCTGGCACCCGGAGCGCTGGAAAGGTTTTCGGTTGCGCTTTGGTATCTATGGGCAACGTCAAGCTGACCAGTACATGGTCAGGGTCAAATTACCCGGTGGTAGTTTGGCACCTGAAGGTTTGGTAGCTCTGGGCCAACTATCTGAACAGTATGGTGATGGCACACTGCACTTAACCACCCGCCAAGGGGTGCAGTTATATGGTGTGGCATTGGCCGATACCCCTGATCTTCTGCGGGGACTGAATGAGGCTGGGTTGACCACCCGCGAAGCCTCGGGCAATACCTTCCGGGCTGTCACCTCATGCCCCTTTGCCGGTATCTGTCCACAAGAGCGGGTGGATGCATCAGAAGTGGCGGAACAACTGACTACCGCCTGGATTCGCCATCCGTTAACCCAACATATGCCACGCAAATTTAAAACCAGTGTTTCCGGTTGTGATGTGGATTGTGGCCTGACCGCGATTGATGATTTGGGGCTGGTGGCCACAGAGCAGGATGGTCGGGTTGGCTTTCAGGTACGTGTGGCCGGTGGGTTGGGTCATCAACCCCAACTGGCCGAGACGCTATTACCTTTTGTGGAGGCCTCTGCTTTAACCGCGGTTCAAGAGGCCTTGGCCCGTCTACACCATCACTATTCCAACCGTCAGCGTAAAACACGCTCACGCATCAAGTTCCTGGTTCGGGATTGGGGCATTGAGCTTTTCCGCAAGCGGTTTACAGAGATCTTTGAAGAGATCCAGAAGCTTCCCCGCCGACTTTGGGAGCCTCTGCAGTGGCATCAACCCGAGACAACCGGTGAAAAGCCCCAAGAGATTGATCAACACGGTTGGCTCAAAGGTCGGGATGGCCAGGTGGGTGTGGTTATAAAACCCAAATTGGGTTGGTTAACCGCGGTGCAAGCGGCTTCGTTAGGACAGGTAGCCGCTCAGTGGCCCATCAGCAAACTACGGCTGACCCGTGAGCAGACCGTGGTTGCTATAGGTGAACTACAGGGTCAGGAAGCGGCGTTTGCGATTGAGGTCAATGCCTTGGGTATGGCGGCGGGCGATACAAGCCGCAAACAGGCTGATCTGATTAGCTGCCCAGGAACCACAACCTGTGCGTTGGCCATTACCAATGCCAAGGGGTTGGGTGAAGCGCTGCATGCAGGTGGCAAACGAAGTTTCCCCATTCGGGTATCAGGGTGCCCCAATGCGTGTGGTCACCACAGTGTGGCCACCGTGGGCCTAGCTGGTTTTACCCGTAAAGTTGCCGGACAGCCTGCACCCTTTTACCGACTGACCGTCGGTGGGGTTACAGGTAACCATGCAGATCAACTGGGACAACCGGTTGCTGAACTGCCTGCGGCTGATGTGCCATCGTTGCTGGATCGGTTGGATCGTGTCTACAACGCTGAGAAGGTGGAGCAGGAGTCCTTTGCGGTTTGGTTTCAGCGCCAAGGTAAAACGTTGCTACCGGAAGGTGTGGATGAAACACGCCTGGAAACACGTATCTACCGTGATTTAGGGGATACCGGAACCTTTGTACCCCCCCCCGCCCAGCCCTCCGGTGGTGAGTGTGCCGCAGGGGCTGCTACCGGTGAACACTGGCACGATCTGGCTTTGGTTTATCAAGGAGATATTCGTCGTTACCTATCCGTTGGTGATGATGAACAGGCTGAGAATGCTGCCCTGTCTGCCATTCTTGCAGCCGGTCAACGTCTGCTGGTGGCCAAAGGGGTGGAAAACCATAGCACTGAGACCAAACAGCAGCTACATGCTTTGAAAGCTGTGCTTAAGCAAGAACAGGCACTGTTGGAACAGTTTGAAGCGGTATGGCAGCAGCATCAACAGCCGCTGTCTGATAAGGATTGGAACCAACTGTTACAGGTATTGGAACAGTGGATCGATGGGGCTGATCAGCGGGTTGAGCAGATCTTGGCCTCAGTGATGAAATGGAAGGTTGCATCATGAACAGCTATGACCCTGAGGAAGATGTGCAACGTAGTATAGAGTTGGAAGATCGCTACGGACACTTGCCAGCAGAGCATCTGATTAGACTGGCGTTGTTGGAGCTGTTTCCAGGTCAGATTGCGGTGACCTCCTCTTTTGGTATTGAAGCGGCGGTACTGTTGCATATGGTCTCTCGCGTAGACCCTACTGTTCCTGTGGTGTTTGTGGATACAGGTCGTCACTTTCCAGAAACCTTGGGGTATGTCGATCAGTTGTCCAGCCATCTTCAGTTAAGTCATGTACAGAGGGTACAACCCGACGCCCAAGCCTTGGCTCAACAGGATCCCGAAGGGCAGTTGGCCCTAAGTGATGCTGACCGCTGCTGCTATTTACGCAAAGTAGCCCCCATCCAACCTGTGATGGGGCGCTACAGCGCTTGGATTACCGGCCGTAAACGGTGCCATGGTGGTACCCGTGAGCTACTTCCTGCCCTGGAAGTGGTTGGGGGGCAGGTGAAGTTTAATCCGTTGGCTGGTTGGTGTCGGGCTGAGCTGAATAGTTGGTATGAGCGTCATCAGTTGCCGCGTCACCCCCTAGAGGCTAAAGGGTATGGCTCTGTTGGATGTGCACCTTGCACCCACCCCGCCAATGTAGAGGGGGACCCTAGAGCAGGACGTTGGGCCGGTCAGGAGAAAAAGGAGTGTGGTATTCATGTGGCCACACCGCAGATCTCTAATCCTGCAGCCCAGCCTCTACCGGTACTGAATGGACTGGGTTTAAAGTTATCCAAGCCCAATCCGCAGGGTTGAGGCCGATTGATCTAAGGAAGCAGAGCATGTCTGAACCTATACATCCCCCCCCGGTGGGGGATCATCTCTACGCGGTGGATCATCGCGTAACCGAAGCAGCCCGTTGGGCCAGCCATGGTCACCGTGGTGGTATTCTTTGGCTGACCGGTCTATCCGGTTCCGGTAAGAGCACCTTGGCTATGGCCTTGGAGTTGGCGCTGTACCGCCAGGGTCGTCAGGCCTATGTGCTGGATGGTGATAATGTCCGGGGTGGCTTAAACCGGGATCTTGGTTTTGCCCCCGCAGACCGCACGGAAAATATACGTCGCATTGGTGAAGTAGCCAATCTGTTTGCCGATGCTGGATTGATTGTGATCACCGCGTTTATCTCACCCTATCGGCAAGATCGAGATCTGGTACGGGCCATCAACCCAGCGTGGTTTCATGAGATCTATGTGGATGCCACCTTGGATGCGTGTGAGCAGCGGGATCCGAAAGGGCTTTATAAACGGGCACGAAAAGGGGAAATTCCTCAATTTACCGGTATTTCGGCCCCATATGAAGCGCCGTTACAGCCGGAGTATGTGGTGCGCACCACCCAAGCCAGTGTGGCGGAAAGCACCCAGCAGTTGTTGGACTATAGCCAGCAGGTCTTTGCCAACCCCCACCAATTAAAAGCGGTGAGTGCCTAACCTGACTCTTTCTTGAAGGATTACGGTTAGGCGGCCCCATGGGGCCCCTGGTTGTGTTGCAGGGTAGAGGCGCCGAGTGACAGAGAATTATGATGCGCACCGGTAACTTTTACTCTGCGCCTGGGGTCACCTTCCAGACATCTCAGGATGATAGGCGTTATCATGGCAGAAAAAATGGGACGTAGTGCGGCCAAAACATTAAGCTGGCGCTGTTTGGCAACCTTAACCACCATGTTGGTGGTTTGGGGTGTGACGGGTGAACTGGCCACGGCAGTAGGCATTGGTGCGATCGAAGCAACCATCAAGATGTTTATCTACTATGCCCATGAACGGGCTTGGGCTCGTGTGTCGTGGGGGCAGGGTTAACCTCACATATCATCAAAAGAACAAAGGGCGAAGTGTGAAAACACTTCGCCCTTTTTTATGCACAAAAACAGGATTTTTTAACACATGATCTCAATCAGTGTGACATCATCGTCATGCTCATCCTTACCGTGAAAGCTATCCAGTTGTGTTTTTACCTCTTCCAACGGCACATTGGGCTGAGCGGCAGCCTTGGCTAACAATGCATCGGTCGCCTCTTGACCAAAAAAACTCCCGCTCGGGGTTACGTGCTTCAATAATGCCATCGGAATATGCATACATGCGATCCCCAGGCTCAACCGGTATGGTGTGCATAACCGGTTTAAACTCTTTAGGACCAAGCACCCCAAGGGGAATATTGCCCGAACCACCCCGGTGATAAATATCCCCATCCCGTACCATAAGAATATCCGGCGTACCGGCATTCCAATACTCAATATGGTTTCGGGCACTGTTAACGTTAATCCAACAGCAGGCCAGAAAAATACCCATTGGTACCTTGGCATGGAGCTGACTGTTGAGCTCGGTTAAGATCACAGCAGGTGAAAACCCCTTATGGGTCATGCTGTAGAAAATATCGGAGACCAAAGGGCCAATGATGGCTGCAGGTAATCCATGCCCTGTCACATCCCCCATCATCACATGTTGGGCACCATCCGGACGGCGAGCGGCCAGAATAATATCGCCTGAGGTGGCTTCAACCGGATAAAACAGCGTACGAAGGTTGGTATAATCAATCGGTGCGGACGAACGCATACGAGAGATAATCTCCTCAACCAAACGACGCTCAAAAGAGAGTCGCTCACGGGCTTCGGTTACCTCAGTATAAGCCTCAGATAGGGCATCCCTTGCTTGTACGACCTCTTCATGGACCCGCCGGGTTTTAATTTGTAGACGGATGCGTTGCATCAACACTTTCCAGTGGATGGGCTTGGTGATGTACTCTTCAGCACCCACCTGGAAGGCACGGTCTACAGAGTCTGCCGACTCCAAACCGGTAATCATGATGACAGGGCAGCGGGCGCCCGTTTCGGTCTGATTGATCCGGAAACAGGCTTCAAAGCCATCCATACCCGGCATAATGGCATCCATTAGCACCAGATCAATGGTGTTGTTATCATACCGTTCGACCGCTTCATGCCCATCCGAGGCACAAATAACCTGGTAGCCTTGTTTCTCTAGCTTACGTGTCATGATGATCCGTTGGTCCGGATCATCTTCAACCAACAGTAGGGTGGCATTAATGAAGGGTGTATCGGCCATGGGCCACCTTTTACAACGCGATTAAACCAGGACACATGCATATGTGCCCTCTCAATTTTATGTCAGAATGACAGATTGATCATAACCGATCCGTATGTTCCGTCAAAGCCGCTATTGGTAACCAAATGTTGTAACCGTACGGCTTCAATGGCTCTGGCCAGTTCTGGCCAGCCCTTTTGTTGGATCTCTGAAATGGCCAAATCTCTGAGCAGGGGTAGTTCTGGACCCAGCTCTTGTAAAGCTTGGGCATAGCGGGTATTTACACGCTTGCTCTGTGTGCTAACCCCCTCTATTTGAGAGAGAATTTCTAACAAAGATAAGCTCGGCCAAAACGGCTTTGTATGGTCAGCAGGTTCTGTACGATCGGCCAGTTGATGGATGCGGTGACAGACACCAATGGTTAGAGGTTTATGACATTTAGGGCAGGTTCCCTCCAGCTTTTGGGTCTGCTGTGGGGTGGAAGAAAAATTACAAAGACGGTGGCCATCCAGATGATATTTACCCCGATCTGGAATAAATTCCACGGTACCCAGTAAACCTTGTCCGGTTTTTAAGGCCTGCAACATCGCTGTATAGCTGCGCGGGGTACCATACAAGGTTGCTTCACGGCCCAATCGATTGGGGCTGTGGGCATCTGAATGGGAAACCAGTTGATAGGCGTCCAGTTGGCTGAGGAGACGGTTGAGGCCCGGTGTGGAGGATAGGCCTGTCTCTAAGGCAAAAATGTGGGGACTTAAATCCCCATAACATGCTGAGACACTATCAAACCCAGATTTAGAACCAAGCATGGCGTACCACGGTGTCCAAATATGGGCAGGTATTAGAAAAGCCTGATCATCACTGTGTAGAACCATCTCCAATAGATCCCGTGCTGAACAGGAGAGGGTTGGTCGGCCATCTGAGGCCAAATTGCCCCACTTGGTCAGTTGAGTAATCAAACGGTCCGCCGCTTGCCAGTGGGGCACACCCACCAAATGGTGCACACGACGTGTCTGCCCATCTTGTTTGAAAATGGTAGAGAGTTCTACCGTCAGCAGATAGTGCGGTATGGGGGCACCTTGCATGGCCCCCTCCAACTGCAACTGTACAGCCGTGGTGAGTGCAGGGTTGGGTATAAACAACCCATCCGGGCCTTCATCTAGCTCTGTTTTAAGTGTTTCACGCCATTGAGGGTGGGTAAAGTCACCACTGCCGATGACCCCCAAGCCTTTACGTGCCCCCCAAAGTGTAAGATGAAACAGGTCACTATATTTACTGGTGGCATAAGCGTAGTGCGAGTGCAGGTGTAGATCGGCATAAAAAGGTGCCATTATCCGGTCACAAAATGAGGGGGATCTTGGGGCTCAACCGGGTCATGGTGTATGGCTTGTGTGTGCTCAACCAGGGTAAAAAGTAGATCAAATTTTGCCAGGGAAAGTTGTTGTTTAACCTCAGGATGTTTGAGCAACAGGGTTATGGATTGATCCTCATGTTTAAGATGTTGGCGCAGCAACAACAGCATATCCATACCCGCGCTGTCTACCTGACGTACTTCAGTTAGATCTACACGGTAGTTGGGTATTTCATCCAAAAAATGTGTGGCATTCGTCAGCTCTTCCACAGCCCGAAAAAATAGGGTGTGGCATTGTGCATTAAACTGAACGGGTGGCTTGATGACGATGTAATCATCCTGATAGATGATTTCGGTCTTTTTTTCATCAATCTTGTACAGCTCCCGGCTGGTTGATCCGGCCCCAAGTGGCATGTGCAGACCAAATTTCACTCTACAAATTTGCAGATAGCTTAACAAGCAGGAATGTTGCGGCTCTTATCCAGAGAAAAAAACCGCTTGGTTCAACACACCCTTTGTTAGGATCCGTGCCCAGCACACGCTATGACTAGGTCCGTTTGTGCATGGTGAAGCCGATGTAGCCGGGGGAGGAGGCTTAGGAAACCCATGAGGGTGGTATCACTCACCATGGGCAAGCGGGCAGGCCTGCCACTTTTTTGGTATTTAAACATGTATTGGGGCTTACATTGGCAAGGTAGAAGCTCAATACAACATGCCTACACAAAAGGCGGTGTCACCGATGCTCAGATGTTACTAAGCTCCCTGTGTGGCAGGTTCCAAAAAAAAGTTGGGCTGTTGGGCAATGGGCTGTTCATGGCGAACCATGCTAAATAGTTGATCAAATTTTGAAATAGATAGGGTTTGCTGCACCTGACCAGGCATGATATGCAGTTCCAGGGAGTTGGTTTCACAACTTAAACGTTGACGTAAAAGTAGCAACATACCCAACCCAGCGCTATCCACGTAGTCTGTTGCGGTTAGATCCACCAGATAGCGAGGTGCATGTGGAAGTTGATCGAGAGTTTTTAAAAAGGGATTGTGGCTCGCGACATCAAAGCGTTGGGGTGGTTTAATAACAATGACCCCATCTTGCTCGATGATTTCGGTCTGACTGGCTTGATCCATCGTTTCCGCTCCTCATGACTAAAGAGGCTTCCACACCCCTAAAAGAAGCTGAGCATTTTAGTTAAAAATCCGCCGCTTATCAAGTGATATCCTTGTGACAGAGATTGAATATGAAGCCAAGTGAACGTCTTATTTTGGGTGTTGACTGTGCCACGCAGTGGGCACGTATGTCGGTGGCTGTGGGGCACTGGAACAACACCCGTTTAACCCTGCAACAAACACTGACGGCATCGGACCTTAATGATGATAACTGGCAAAAGTTGGTGGACCAACTTAGCCATCTTCAGACCCCACTTATTCTAGCCATGGACGCACCTTTGGGGTGGCCATTCCCTTTTATGAATCAACTTTTCCATCACCAAGCGGGTGAACCGCTGCAGGGATCAGCCAATGATCTGTTGCGACGTATGACCGATAAGGTTGTACGGCAACATTTAGGCAAAACCCCTTTGGATGTTGCCGCAGATCGTATTGCTCGAACGGCTCATGAAGCGTTGCGGATGATCGGGTTAATCCGGTCGTCACATCCAGAAGTAGCTATGTTATGGCATCCGGCAGAGACACCGAAAATTGGACTTTTAGAAACCTATCCTGCAGCGGTTATCCGTCAACGCGGGTATGCCAGCCAAGGGTATAAAAAAGAGGATGCACATGCCAAGCAGACCCGTCTGCAGATGGTTAAGGCCGTGGCAGAAGAGATTGATATGCCCGCTCACCTACACACCGTCATGAGCCAAACAGATCATGATCTTGATGCGCTACTCTGTCTTTTGGCCACCAAAGATTTTTTACAGGGTAAGGCATTGCCACCCCCAAAAGATCATTTAGCGCAGATTAAAAAAGAGGGATGGATCTGGTTTCAGCCTTAGCCCACCCCATATTGGTTGATGGCTTGAAGTAGATCTTTTTTACGGATGGGTTTGGTTAAGTGATCCTGACAGCCCGCTTGCAGGCTGTTTTTAACATCTTCTTTTAAGGCATGGGCGGTCAGGGCAAGAATAGGGACTGATGGTAGGTTGTGTTTCTGTTCATACGTACGAATGGCTCGGGTTGCGTGGTAGCCATCCATAACCGGCATTTGGATATCCATTAAAATCAGATCATAGGTTGTTTCTGTCGCCATGGTTACCGCTTGAGCGCCATCCTTGGCTTCATCCAACTGATGGTTGCTCTTCTTTAAATAAGTACGAATGAGAATACGGTTATCTTCAGAATCATCTACCAGTAGAATATGCAGCGGTTCAACGTCTGTCTGGGCCTCTTCCATCACATGATGTGAGGCTATCTCCAGTTGATCTGCAATCAGTGCTGGAATATGAAACTGAAAACGGCTGCCTTGCCCCAGTTCACTTTTGGCTTCGATCTCACCACCCATTAGATGGATCAAATTTTGACTGATGGCCAAACCAAGCCCGCTACCCCCAAACCGACGTGCCACACTGCTATCAGCTTGGGTGAATTTATCAAAGATCTGCTCCAACTTTTCTTGCGCAATACCCAGTCCACTATCTTCGACGGCACACCATAGCTGGTGATGCTCATAACCCATTTGAACTTCAATACCACCACGTTCGGTGAACTTAATGGCATTGCCTAAAAGATTGACCAACACTTGGCGTAGCCGTGCGCGATCGCCGATGAGGGCTTGGGGCAGGGGTTCAACAATTTGGCTGGTAAGGGTTAGCCCCTTTTGTGCCGTTTGGGCCTGAAAAATGGCCACCGTCTCTGTCATCAAAAGGGCAGGGTCAAAGGGGGTGTGTTCCAGTTCCAGTTGCCCTGCTTCAATTTTAGAGATATCCAGAATATCGTTGATCAAATCCAATAAGGTATTGCCAGCTTGTTGGATCAAACGCATCTGATTGTGGTGTTCGCTACTCACCAAACTTTCCATCAAAACATCGGACATACCCACCACAACATTCATAGGGGTACGGATTTCATGACTCATAGTGGCCAAAAATTCACTCTTGGCGCGGTTGGCTTGCTCAGCCAGTTCCATGGCCAACCGGCTATCTTGTTGGGCTTTTTTTAGGCTGGTAATATCGGTTGCCACCATCAATCGTACATAGTGCCCATCCGTCCAAGGGATGGTACGGGCTCGGATGGCATACCACTCCCCAAGGCTTTTGTGGTGATACTCCCAATGGCGTCCATGATGGGGGTTTTGTTGGGCCAGTAAGGCACACTGTTCACACTGACCTTTTTCGCACCCAAAATTAAAGGCTTCCCAGCAGGATCGTCCCACTGCTTCACCAAAGCGGAGTCGGGCAGCATGGTTAATAAAGAGTACGGTGTTGGTTTCTAGGTTTGTCACAAAAACGTAGGCTTCAAGGCTACCAAGCACCGTCTCAAAACGAAGGTTTGACTCCACTAAAGCATTTTGCGCACGGGTCTGTTCGGTAACATCCAAAATGGTCCCGATAATCCCTTCATGACCACCCTCATCACTGGGCATGACCGCCTTAAAGAAAATGACATGCCGTGGATCGTCACTCTGGGGTTGAATGGTAGATTTATACTGCTGAATCTCTTGAGGATGAGCCAGCAGCTCACGATCAGCCTTGTCATACACATGAGCCATATCCTTGGGAGATGTTTCATAGACGGTATAGCCTAAGATCTCTTCCAAGGGGCGCTTAAGGAGTTGGCTAAAGGCATCATTGGCCATTTGATAGCGCAAGGTATGGTCTTTGTAGAAGACTGGAATGGGGATGGTATTAAGCAGCGTCTGCTGAAAAGTCAGCTGATGTTGCAGCTGCTCTTGTATGATTTTACGTTGGGTAATATCTAATAGGGTAATCAATAAAGTGGGCTGTTGGTGATCCTCGCTATGGCGCATTTGACCACGTAAGTGGAGTTGACGCGTTTCTCCATCAAAGCCTGATAAATGCACCTCCCGCTCGACAATCTCATGGGTCTGTTCCCGGAGATGGGAGAGCCGCTTGAGCAGATCGCGTCGTTCGGGTTTGGGTATGCCATACAATAATGTACGCAGTGTACTGCTGCGTTCTCCAGGTTTAAGACCCAGCATGCTGTAGACTTGATCAGACCACTGCATTAGCCCAGACTTGGGTTTCCAGATAATACTGCCCAATCCTGCCACTTTTTGCGCTTGATCAAGGTTATCTTGGCTCTCTTGCAGGGCTTGACGCATCTGTAGCTGTTCCGAGATATCGACACCGCTACCGCTGAGATAGGGTTTACCCTCAATTTCAATACGATCGCCCTGAAACGCATAGGGGATCTCTTGTTTGTCTTTGGTTAAAATGGTTCCTTCACGGATGGCGTGCCCCTGACTGAACACCTCAGCCATACCTTGTGTAATGGCCTGACGGCTGCTAGGGGAAATAAGTTCTAGAACGGACATGCCTTCCATCTCAGCATCTGTATAACCACTGACGCGAGAGAAATTTTTATTCCAACGTACCATGTGGCCATTTTGATCAAGCAGAGCAAACACACCACTAAGAGAGTCAATAATCCCGTTGGAGACATCCTTCTCCCGTTTCAATTGCTCCTGCATAGCCTGATATTCTGTGATGTCTCGGCTCGATTCGATAATCGCCCATAGCTCGCCAGACTCATCACATAGGGGAGAGGCCAGCAGTTCGACATAGCGAACCTCCCCATCTTGCATGAGATGACGATGGATGGTGGTAAAAGTCTGGCCGGTCTCTTTAACCCTTTCCAACGGACAGGGGTGGTCGTCCCCTTCACAGGGGGTATGACGTTGGTGGGTTAAGAGGTGGCAATAGCAATTTTTCTGTTCATCGACCAATTGGGGGTTATACGCCCGAGCGGCACGGTTCATCAGTGCAATACGGTAATCCGTACGGATGACCATTAAAGGTTCTGTAACCCCATCAATGATGTATTGCAGGCGGTTGCGTTCTTTTTCTAGCCGATCATTGGCTTGGCGTAAGGCATCTGTGCGCTGTTCAACCCGTGTCTCCAGCTCCGCTTCATGGGCTAAGGTCGTACGCATAAAGCGGCGGTGACGTAAGATGATGGACAGCAGTAATAGAGAGACAAATAGCCACGTTATACCGTGGCTGATTAACAGTTTATAGATGACATCCCGTAAAGAGGCATCAACCTCTTGGGCCGAGACGGAAATACTAATACCACCCCGAATATCACCAACTTGATAACCCTGACTTGCGTGGCATTTCATACATGTCGGTTTAACATGTAGGGGGGCCATGTAGCGATAGAGGGCTGATTCTCCCTGACCCACCCGTTCAAAAATCTCTTGAGTATCGCTCTCAAACCTTTTTAAAGCCACCGCTTCCCAAGCATCAGCTCGGTTGGAAGGGCGGATCGGTTTAAGACTGGTGATATGAAACAGCAGCCCAGAGTTACGGGCCAGCTCGGCAATTTGCCGGGTCATAAAGGCGGGGTTGACCATGGTCAACTGCAACCCCTCGTGTGTGGTCAAGTCCCGGTTGGGGAGATGATTTAAAAAAGGATTGGGTTGGGTCTCGGACGTAATGGGTACGTATGTTCCACCATGTTGCGCATTCCACTGTCTGGTCAGTTGAATCAGCTGAAAGACATGTCGGCTGCGGTCCACCACCAGCTGTTTATTGTGTATGCGCTGTTCGGAGAGATTCCACTGTAAAGAGATGCCAACCAGGAGTGTCCATAGAAGAATGGCAACGACAGGGCAGAGCATGCCACCATAGCAGAAGGGGGTTTTAATGGAATGATCGGGAGGGTTGGACTCCGTGTGTGCCATCTCAGGCTTTCCTATCCCTAGCGTGCGCCAAGCTGGCTTGAGTTTGGCCTTCTTGTCTAACCCACCCAATGAGAGCAGGGCTGTATAGATGACAAGGGTCCAGCTCATCTACCCATTACGGTCCAACATTATGCCATAGTGGTAAGAAAATGTAATGCTTCATATGTGTTATACGATACATGTTTAGGGGCGCTATCCGTCAAAAGCTTAGATGGTTGCTGGTTCGCAAATGCCTGCAGGGGTGGGTCAGTCGTCAAAGAGGGTGGCGGTTTTAAGTGTCACGATTCTAATGGTGGGCAGCCTATGGTTGGGATTTTAGATGGGTGCTTGCTTGAGCAGATCTATGCAAAAAAGACAAAAAAAAGGAACAATCCAAAAGATTGTTCCTTCAAGTCCGGTATTTGGGTCAAATCCGCATCGCACGTCTTGTAAGCCCGTATGTCGTAGTATTAAGAAATTATAGGGGTTAGTCAATATAAAAAATTCATCCTTATCTAAGTTTAAGCTAGTCCTATATGGCTAAAAAAGCATTAGAGAAAAATGTAAAAGCATGAAAATATGGCGCTATAATATCGTTAAGTTTGCACTTTATCCTTAGGTTGAGCTGAAAAAAGGGGTATATAGGGTGTGACTTATCCAAGATTCCGCATCAGTATGGTTTAAAAGAGGTAAAAAATATTCTTATAAACCATATTCAAACAGGCTTGAGATGGCACAGGTATTAATGCTACTAGAACCTTATATAGATCTAAGGTATGATGTTATGCGATGTTGACAGTGCATTCCTTTCTTGTGCAGGGTGTGATTTGAGTTCCGGTAGATGGTTACCATCTCCCTATCGATTCATTGTTTTTGAAGGTGCTGGAATCCATGGCCAGTTCGTTACCAGATACCAAGCGTTGGCGTATTATCATGGTTGAGCTTGTGGTGGTTGTGTCACTGGGTGGTTTTATCTGGTTCTTTTTTGGTGGGCAGTTTATCGAACAGCTACGTGGTGATAAGGTTGTGATCGCCGAAAAGCGTCTCAAACTGTTGGATAGTGCTTTGCTGGAGTATTCTCGGACAGTCGGGGATTTTCCTAGCCAAAACGAAGGGTTGGATGCCTTGGTTGAGGGCCCTCGTGGACAGACCAGATGGGTAGGCCCCTATGTGGATTCAGCCGCGTTAATGGATCCTTGGGGACGCTCTTTCTATTATGTATATCCAGGTCAACATGGTGATTTTGATCTCTATTCTTTAGGGGCTGATAATCAACTGGGTGGTGTCTACGTTAACCGGGATATCCGTAACTGGGAATAACCAACCTCTCTCCTTATTGTTCATGCTTTTGCATAGGCATAGGATGTTTTACTTCCGCTAAAAACTTAAGAACGGTATCTGGGCAGGCTCTGAGAAACCTGATACATTGGAGAGGTGGTTGATCCTCAAGGGGTTGACCGATGTTCTCTATTCTATACTGGTCGGAAGGAACCTCTCGTGTCCCAGGAACAACCTTCTGTACTTCGCCTGATCTGGCAAACAAACTATCTGCGCAATTTGATGTTGTTGTGCATTCTCGCTTTTGTCGCTATCCCTGTTCTGGAGCGGTTCTGGGTCTACCCCCAATTTGTACAGAGTGTCTTGACGGATATTGAGCAAGAGGCCCAGCGCTTAGGGGGCCATCTGGCCCATCCTTTGGTTGAGTCACCCTTGGGTATTCGCAAAGATCGGCTCCCCCAAAACTTTTTAAAAACCATCGATCAGTTTACCAAAGAGTTTAACCTGGAAAAGGTGAAGGTCTTTAATAGTGATGGCCTGATTGTTTACTCCACAGATGCCAAAGATATTGGTCGAATCAATAATAAACCCTACTTTACGCAACAGGTAGCTCAGGGTGTGCCTTTTACAAAACTGGTGCGTCGTCAGCAAGCCAGTATGGAAGGCTCATTCCAAACAAAGGATGTGGTTGAGACCTACGTACCCATTGTAAAGTCCGGACATTTTTTTGGGGCATTTGAGCTTTATTATAATGTATCGGACCGTTTGCTTAATCTAGAGCAGGTGGTTCGTCGTACCTCATATGCCATGTTGGCCTTAATAGCTACCTTGGCGTTGCTGCTCTTTATTGTTCTATTAAAGGCTATGGGGCAGATGGGGCAAACGGCTGAGAAAATCAGTAAACTTGGTGAGCGAGAAGCTCTGTTAAGTCGTATTGTCACTCATGTTCAAGATGCGCTCGTGGTGATTGATCAACAGGGCCAGATTGTCTACTGGAACCGTGCAGCTAAGCGTATTTTTGGTTATGAAGAGACCGAAGTGCTCGGTCAACCCGTACACCGTCTGTTGGCCCCTTTACGGTTTAGGGAGCAGGCTGAGCGCGGATTTCAACAGTTTCAAAAAAGTGGTCAAGCTACCATGGTGGTTGGCCGTACGGTTGAGATCCAAGGTATGTGCAAGGGTGGCAAAGAGCTACCTGTTGAGATATCTGCCAATCAATTTGATTACCATGGCCAGAGCTGGGTGGTGGCAACGGTTCGGGATATCTCTTTACGTAAAGAGGTTGAGCATCACCTCAAACTCAGCTCAAGCATTATGCAGTATGCCAAAGATGGTATTCTGGTGACCGATACCAATGCCTGTATAGAGATGGCCAACCCGGCCATGACAGAACTGACCGGTTACAGTACAGAAGAGCTGCTCGGTCAGCCAACCAGCCTGTTGAACTCTGGACGCCATGATCATGCGTTTTTTGCTCGGATGTGGCAAACCTTGTTGAAGTCAGGTAGTTGGAGTGGGGAGCTGTGGAACCGCCATAAAGAGGGTGAGATCCTACCCCATTGGTTGAGTATTAGTGATATTAAGGATCAATCTGGTAAGCGGACACACTTTGTGGCGATCTTTACCGATATTGGCCAACGAAAAGCGGCTCAGGCCAATCTGGAACAGTTAGCGTTTTATGATGCCTTAACCGCCATACCCAACCGTATTTTGTTTAAAGAGCGTCTTAACCAGGGTATCCGTGAAGCGGGCCGTCGGGATGGTATTTTAGCTGTACTATTCTTGGATTTGGATCTGTTTAAACAGGTTAACGACAGTTACGGTCATGATATCGGCGACCGCTTGTTGCAGGAGGTCGCCAAACGGCTACAATCCTTACTCCGTAGTGAAGATACCGTCGCACGACTGGGGGGCGATGAGTTTGCCATTGTGCTACGACAACTGGCAGAGGCGCCGGATGATGTGGCTTTGGTTGCGCAGAAGATTATCGACTTTCTGAGTATGCCTTTTCCCATTGGCCCAGAGTCGTGTCAAATTGGGGCCAGTGTGGGCATTAGTTTTTACCCCAAACATGGTACCGATAGTGAGAGTTTGGTCAAAAAAGCGGATCAAGCGATGTATGCGGCAAAAAATAGTGGGCGTAACCGTTACCGTTTTGCCTTAGTGGATAAACCACCAACGCCATAACCTGACCGTTATTGTACGACAGTTGATAAAGCTCTGAACCCGGTTTGAAGGGCTAAGAAGGGATGGGGTCAATCCGATGGTGGCGGGGGACTGGGTACCAACGATACACAACCCCTCTGCATGACGGTGTTTGGCCAAATCCAAACGTCCAGGTAGGATGACGCTGTTCGCCGTTCCTTTAGCATACCGATGGTGAGAGCTTGGTCAAGCGGATCAAGTGATGTGTACGGCAAAAAACAGTGGGCACAACGGTTCTTGTTTTGCCTGCGTGGATCAACCACCAACGGCATAACCTGATAGTTTTCGGACTACTGTTGATAAAGCTCTGAACCTGGTAAGAAGGGGATGGGGTCAATACGGGTTGTGGCGGGGGACTCGGTACCAACGATACGCAACCCCTCTTCATTACGATGGTTGGCCAAATCCAAACGTTTGGGTGAGATGGCGCTGTTATCCGTCCCTTTAGCAACCACTTTGATGGAGGGGTGCAAAAGATCTTTGGGGTTGTTACGCATCACCACCCCCACGCGTCCATCTGCCAAACGCACTAAAGAGCCAACGGGGTAGATACCCACCACACGGATGAACATCTCAACCAGTTTGGCATCCAGCGTACCCCGCTCACGTCCCTCTAGCACCAACTCTCTGAGCACCTGCTTACCCTCTTTAGCACGGCGATAGCTGCGGTTAGAGGTCATGGCATCAAAGCAGTCACAAATGGAAGCCATACGCCCGAGTTGACTGATTTGCTCCCCTTTAAGCCCTTTGGGATAACCGGAACCATCCAACCGCTCATGGTGCTCTGCAGCAATACGCCGCACATCGTCAGAGAGACCTTCCATCCGGGAGAGGGAGTCTAGGGTCAGATCGACATGGCGTTTAATCTGTTTTAGGTCACTAAGGTCAAGGGGGCTGGTTTTATTGATCAGTGCTTGGGGTAGACGGACTTTACCCACATCATGCAGTAACCCCCCTTTACCAACCATCGCCACCATTTGATCATCCATACCCAAACCACGGGCAAGCCCCATCATGTAGACCGCGACATTAATGGTATGGTCAAAACCTTCACCATCAAATGTACGTAACAGTGAGAGACTCAACAGGGCGTCAGGGTCTGTGGCCAGCGAATCGTTTAAGCGAGAGATGGAGAGATCCAAACCCTCTGTATCCAGTTTTTCACCCGCTTCCACACGGCCTAGAAAATCGGCCATTTCACGTTCAGTAGCTGCCATAAGCTCAAAGGCCAAGGCGGTATCGTCACACCAGGCCTGGTCGGAACGTTCGGTCGGGCTGACCTCACTGCTTTCACATAAGTCAGCCAGCTGATCCATCAGCTGTTTTTCCATATCACCGCTGACGGTATCATAAGGTTTGGAAACAGGGGTATGTTCAGACATAGTAATTTCCAACGTCAGGTCAGGATAGTGTCCCACGGTGATACATTAAGGGATCATAAGGTGTCTTAAATGACACAACATACAACTAGCCTATCAGTTACCATTTCAACACAGGAAGTTGCTGTTAGATTTTGGCGGGTTTAACGACCACCTTTTATACAATCTTTAAAGGTTTATGATATGCAGGAAAATAGGTAGAAAGTCCAGTTAAACTGTATTTGCTTAGATGAATGGGTTCAGGATCCATGGTTGTGAGGAGTTTAAAAAAAAGATGGCAACTTCCCTATGGTCGGATGGGTATTTAACCGCACTGAACTACCGTTACAGCTACCATAAGGTGCTTAATCCCAAAAGGTTGGAGCTGGCTTTGCGTTTGGCTGGGTTTCAGCCGCCCTTGATACAACAGGGCTGTGAACTGGGTTTTGGTCAGGGTGTCAGTCTGGCTATGCATGCCACATCGACCCAGGTGCAGTGGTGGGGGAACGATTTTTTAACCGATCAGGTACATTTTTGCCAAGGGTTGGTGAACCACTACCAAGGTGAAGCGCAATTGGCCGATGCCAGTTTTGAGCACTTCTGTGCCCAAAATGACCTTCCTGACTTTGATTATATGGCCATCCATGGGGTTTGGAGCTGGGTCTCAGAGGAAAATCGCCAGATCTTACTGGACTTCCTCGCACGTAAGCTCAAACCAGGTGGTGTACTGTACCTGAGTTTTAACAGCTTGCCGCGTTGGGCTGGGATGGTACCGGTCAGGCAGATGATGCTGAACCATTTTTCTCGTCTAACGGCATCAGGTTTAGAGGCAGAGGTCGCTATTGTACAGAGCCTGCAATTCATGCAAGCGCTGGTCAACCATAGCCCAGTCTTTCAAGATAACTTTCCCGGTATGGCCAAACAGCTCACACAACTCTCCAAACGCCCCGTGGCCTATTTGGCCCATGAATATTTTAATCAACACTGGTACCCGTTCTCTTTTGAGCAGGTGGCGCAACAAATGGCCCAGGCTCAGCTGGAATTTGCCTGTTCCGCAGAGTTTGTTGATAGCATGGAGAGTCTGCACCTTACAGCGGCACAGAATGCTTTGTTGGAATCTGCCGCGGACCCAACGCAACGTCAAAGTATGCGTGACTTTATGGTTAATCAGGGATTTCGTTCTGGGTATTGGATGAAATCTCCCACCAGGCTCACGCCACATCAACGTGTGGATCAGTTAATGCAACAGCCGGTTGTGTTGGTTGATGCCCTACCCAGTGAGCCGATTAAGGTTGAGGGGGCGGCTGGTAAATTCCAACTACCCCAAAAGAAGTTAGATCCGATCCGGGCAGCCTTAAGCGAACATACGCCCCAGACACTCTCTGCTTTGGCCACTCACATCTCCTCTACCCCTGATGCCCCCATGCAGGCGATTGCGGTGACACAGGTGCTTTTAGCCCATGGTGTGCTACAGCCTGCCTGCCATGCAGATATAGAGAGTGTTGCCCGTGCTCAACAGTTGAACCTTGCCCTGTTAAACCGTTTTGCAAGCATGCCAAATGCCGCCATATATACACTGGTTTCACCCCATACAGGCGGGGGCATTTCGGTACCCTCTGAACATATGTCGATACTGCATACCCATAGCTTGCACACCCCTGGCCCATCATTATCCCAAGTGGAAAAGAGCATCATTCAACGTTATCAAGCACTGGGGGTTGTGGTTTAAGCGCCCGCACTACTGACAAAATGGCATAAGATTGCATAATTACCGTCTTAATGGGACGGGTGAAACCACGTTTTTCTTTGGAATTAGCGGTACTTTGGCTACTTTCATGCAAAAGTAGTTATGACTTAGGTTAGCAGCTTGTTTCCAACAGTTTGCCTATGATAAATTTGAGCTTTTAGAGCTTTATGATCTGCAACCATGTCGCAAAGGGTCGATCCATCGCTTCATCTATGCCACTGACACCCCAGCCATCCAATATCCCATACAGTTGGTCTGTGGATGCGACTGAAAAAGCGACCATTCTTATTGTGGATGATGAGAAGATCAATTTAGATATTCTTATCAATCTGTTTAAGAGTGAGTATCGGACCATTGCGGCTAAAAGCGGTGTACAAGCCTTAAAGCGTCTACAAGGTGGTTTGGTGCCTGACCTGATCCTACTGGATATTATGATGCCAGAGGTGGATGGCTTTGAGGTGTGTCGTCAGATCAAAGATAACATCCAAACGCGGGATATCCCTATTATCTTCATTACCGGACGCCAGACCGATGCCGATGAAGTCGCAGGGTTTGAAGTGGGGGCGGTTGATTATATTCGCAAACCTTTTCACCCTTTGGTGGTCCGCTCTCGTGTCAAAACCCATATAGATTTGAAACAGCATAAAGATATGCTGGAACGGATGGTTATTCAGGATGGTCTGACAGGTATTGCCAATCGACGGCGGTTTGATCAGTTTTTGGCCTATGAATGGGAGCGGGCGTTACGTTATCAGCGTACTTTCTCTCTTATGCTGATGGATATTGACTATTTTAAACGCTATAACGACCACTATGGACACACCGATGGCGATAGTTGTTTAAAACAGGTGGCGGATGCCATTGCCAATGCCATGCCTAGGCCGATGGATTTGGCGGCCCGATATGGGGGCGAAGAGTTTGCCTGTGTTCTGCCAGAGACCTGCCATGAAGGGGCGGTCACTGTGGCCAACCGGGTGCTGCATGGTATTCGTGAACTAGAAATACCCCATGGACCGTCAGACATTGCCCCTTATGTGACGATTAGTGTGGGTATCTCCTCCGTGCTACCAAGCCAGGATGGCGATGCAAACCATCTGGTGGAACGGGCTGATCAGGCGCTCTACCAAGCCAAAGATAAGGGCCGCAACCAGTTGTATTACTTGGGACAGGATTGACCACTGATGGATGCTGTAAAAGCTAAGATTCTCATTGTGGATGATGAGAAGAGTAACATCGATATACTGGTCGACCTGCTTGCCAAGGATTACAAAACCCTGGTTGCCAAAAGTGGTGCCCAAGCCCTGAAACGGGTGATGGTGGAGCCCCCACCAGACCTTGTTTTGCTGGATATCATGATGCCGGAGATGGATGGCTTTGAGGTCTGCACGGAGCTTAAACAGAATCTTCGCACCAAGGATATCCCTGTTATTTTTGTAACGGGGATGGATCGCGTTGAGGATGAAACCCGTGGCTTGGAGGTGGGTGCGGTTGATTTTATCCGTAAACCATTTAATACACAGGTGGTCTTGGCGCGTGTACAGACCCATCTTCATCTCCAACAGCAAAAACGGCAGTTGATGGATCTCAATGCCTTGAAAAACCGCTTTCTGGGTATGGCTGCCCATGATCTGCGCAACCCGTTAAGTTCCATTAATGGCTTATCGGATATGATGCTGCATATGCCGCTTTCCAAAGAGGAGAACACCGAGTTTATTACCACCATCCATAATGTGAGTGGGCAGATGCTAACCCTGCTCAATGATCTACTGGATGTTTCGGTTATTGAGAGCGGCACGTTTGAATTAAAGCTTCAGCCGGGTGATTTTTCCGCGCTGGTACAGAGCCGCGTGCGGCTGTTACAGATGGCCGCCAAGAAAAAGAGCTCCACCATCGAGATGGTGCCCGGTCCGGTGCCTACCTTTGCTTTTGATACAGACCGTATGATCCAGGTGATCGATAACTTGATCAGCAATGCCATTAAGTTCAGCCCACCAGGTAGTCACATTACCGTGGGAACAGGCCAAGAGAACGATACCATCTTTCTGGCTGTGCAGGATGAAGGCCCAGGATTGTCCGAAGAGGATAAGACCAAGCTTTTTGGTACCTTCCAAAAACTCAGTGCCCAGCCGACAGGGCATGAGAAGAGTACCGGTTTAGGTCTCTCCATTGTTAAAAAGATTGTGGATGCCCACGGCGGGCATATTCGTGTGGAAAGTCATGCGGGTGAAGGGGCAATCTTTACCGTTTTGCTCCAGGCTTAACAGCAGATAAACAACCACTTATCGGGGGTGGGAAGTATGTCTAGTAATGATCAGATTCGGATCTTGTTGATTGATGATGATTATGCGCTACGTTTGATGTACAGCAAAGCTTTTACCGAACATGGGTTTACCGTTGTTGGCCAAGCAGAGAATGGTCAAAAAGGGCTGGAGATGTACCAGGCGCTAAAACCGGATATTGTGCTCTGTGACATTGAAATGCCGGTACTCAATGGTGTGGAGACTTTAAAAGCCATTATGGGTGATGATCCCAATGCCTGCGTGATTATGCTCACATCGGTGAAACATCCTGAAGTGTGGGAAGCCTGCTTAATGGAGGGTGCGCGTTACTACCTGAACAAAGACACCCCGTATCCGGAAATCCAAAAAAAGGTCATGGAAAACTGGCAGGAACATCAAAGAATGTTTAGTCGTAACCAACCTTGATGAGAGTAGATTTTAAACCATAGGTTTGGCGCGTAAACATACCAAAGATAAGCCATAGGGGTTTGAAGGGTTACCCATTTAAGTTTGGCTGGGTATACTCTATGCCAAAGACCAGAGAACGGCCCCTTACATCTACCACGTACCGTGTGTTTATCGAGCTGTCGAGAAGGATCCCCCTGTGTTTAAACTGAGTGAACTGGAAGAGGACGCCCTTAAAGAATTTTTTAATATGGGTTTGGGTAAAGCGGCCAGTTCTTTGAGTGAGATGGTAGATAATGAGGTGATGCTCTCGCTGCCCCGTTTAACGGTGGTACCGTATGAGCAGGCTACCCGTATGCTGGTGGATAATGAGGAAGAGAAGCTGGTGGCTATCCGCCAGAACTTCCGCGGGGAGCTGACCGGCACCGCATTGTTGATCTTTCCAGGTGCTGAATCCCTGGAGCTGGTGCGAACCCTGCTCAGTGATGATATGCCTTTGGATGTCTTGACGGAGCTGGAGCAAGAGACGCTGCAGGATGTCGGTAATGTCATCATCAATGCTTTTCTGGAGAGTTTTACCCAGATGATGACCTTGGACTTTGAGTTTGAGGCGGCAGAGTTTTTAAAAGGGTCCAGCCGTTTTCTGTTGGATGTCTCATCCCATTTGGCGGCACAGCGGGATCTGCTAATGGCACAGAGTAACAATGAAGATGAGCGGGCCTTTGTGTTGATGATGGACTTTAAAACCAGTGATGAGGAGCTGCAACAGCACACACTCAGTGGTTTTGTGGTGTTGCTCTTTTCGGCTCAGGCCATGCAACGCCTCAAACAGGAGCTGGAAGTCATTCTGTCGGCCTTTTAGTAAGGGTTGCACACCATGCATGAGTTGGACAATACCCTGATGCGTCGTGCCTTAGAGCTCAATGCGGTGGGTACCATCATTGTAGATCCTCAGCAGACCATTGTATTTTGGAATGAGTGGATGGAGAGGGGATCCCAGCTCATTGCTGCCCAGGTGATGGGTAGTAAGCTGCTGGATATTTTTCCTGAACTCAAAGGGAGTCGTCTGGCCCGTGCGGTTAACAGTGCCTTAACCACTGGCCTGCCGACGATGCTCTCTCACCGGCTTAATCCTGCCCCCTTACCTCTTTTTACCGCTTCGGAGAGTGAGGAACAGAGTCAGCGTATGAGCCAGATGGTACAGATCAAATCCATACGGGATGATCTGGGCCACCGCCACTGTGTCATCCTTATCCAAGATATTACCAATACGGTTTCCCGGGAACTGATGCTACGTAATCAGGCCCGTGAGCTGCAATCCGCCAAAGAGGAAGCACAGCAAGCCAACCGTGCTAAGAGTAACTTTTTGGCCAATATGAGCCACGAAATCCGCACGCCCATGAATGCCATTATCGGCATGTCGCACCTAGCTTTGAAGACAGACCTGAACCCAAAACAGCATGATTATGTGGCAAAAATCCACTACTCAGCGCAATCTCTCTTAGGCATTATCAACGATATTCTGGATTTCTCTAAGATTGAAGCTGGCAAACTGACCATGGAGAACGTCTCCTTTGATTTGGAGGATGTGCTCAACAATGTGGCCAACCTTATCTCCATGAAGGCAGAGGAGAAAGGGCTGGAGGTTAGTTTTCAGGTGGATAAGGATGTTCCGTTAAAATTGGTGGGTGATCCTCTGCGTCTGGGTCAAATTCTCATCAATTTGGCCAATAATGCGGTGAAGTTTACGCACTCGGGCAATATTGTATTGTCCATTTCCGCCGAGCAGTTGGCGGACTATCAAGTCACCTTGTTGTTCCAAGTGCATGATACCGGTATTGGCATGACGGAGACACAAATCAGTCGTCTGTTCCAAGCCTTTTCTCAGGCAGACAGCTCCACAACCCGTAAATATGGTGGCAGTGGTTTGGGGTTGACCATCTGTAAACGGTTGGTGGACATGATGGGGGGTAAAATCTGGGTCGAAAGCACACCAGAGGAGGGGAGTACTTTTAAGTTTACCGCACGTTTGGCCCGTAAAGATCAAGATCGCCGACGTTTCCGGTTACCTTCCAAGGATTTGGTTGGCCTACGTACCCTGGTTGCAGATGATAACAGCGTTGCACGTGAGATTATGGTAAAGGCTTTGGAGTCTTTTTCCTTTAACGTCACGGCGGTTGCTTCAGGGGAAGAAGCGGTCTGTGCGGTGGAGCAGGCTATACAAGCAGGAGAACCCTACGCGCTGACCTTTTTGGATTGGAAAATGGCAGAGATGGACGGCGTTAAAACAGCCCATGAGATCAACCAGCGCTTTCCCCATGCCAATATGCCTAAAATTATTATGGTGACCGCCTACGCCCGGGATGATGTGATGTTGGCGGCGGAAAATGCCCAGGTAGATATGTGTCTGACAAAACCGGTTAATCTAAGCATTATGTTCGAAGCGGTGTTGGATACGTTGGGCTACCAAAATGCATTGGGGCTTGCGGCAGGTGTCACCCCACAGCATCGTCAGGGAGAAAAGCCCACCCTTGCTGGTAGTCATATTTTATTGGTGGAGGATAATGAGATTAACCAGCAGGTTGCCAGTGAACTGCTGGAAGCTGAAGGGGTTAATGTAACCATCGCCAACAATGGTCAAGAAGCGGTTGATGCGGTTTTTTCCGGCGCGCTTTTTGATGGGGTATTAATGGATATCCAGATGCCCGTGATGGATGGCTATGAAGCCACACAGGTGATCCGCAGCCACGCCAGCTATGCTCAGTTACCCATTATTGCCATGACAGCCAACGCCATGGCGGGTGATCGTGAGCGCTGTATCAATGCAGGGATGAATGAGCATATTGGTAAACCCATTCATCCACCCACATTGTTTGAGACGCTCAGTCAATATGTGCGTGGCCATGATTCAGCACCACTACCAGAGCGTAATACAGAGACAGAGATTACCCTTCCTGACACCCTGGTTGGGGTGGATATGGCCCGTGGGCTTGTGCATCTCAATGGCAATAAAAAACTCTATCTGAAAACATTGAAAAATATGTTCGACCGGTATGGGGATGTGGCTCAACAGTTAAGCCAGCTCTTAACGGAACAGAAAATGGGCGATGCCCAACGACTGATGCATACCTATAAGGGCATTAGTGGCACGGTTGGGGCGCAGGCGGTCCATAAACTCTCCACCGATCTGGATGTGGCTTTACAAGCGCGTGACCAAGCTGCGGTTGATGCTCTGTTAGAACCCTTTGCTGCGGCTGTGGAGCAGGTATCTAACACACTGTCCCAACTGTTTGCACACCAGCAGGATGCTGTTCCGACTACCCCATCCAACAATGCTGAGGGTGATGTGCTGGCACTTAAAAAAGCGCTCAGTCGTTTGGGGGGGTTGATTGAGGATGGCGATGCTGAAGCGTTAGAGCAGGTTCTGCTGCTTAAACCGTTAGTGGCGGGCACGCCCCATGCCGATAAACTCAACCAGTTGGAAGCCGATCTGGATGAATATGAGTTTGAAGATGCCAAAGCGGGCTATGATCAGCTTATGGCCAGCTTGGATTAGGCCGAAGGTGGGTTAGGCCAACTCGGTTTCTACCGTCAAGGTTTGCCGCACCGTATTTAGGGCATCCAAAGCCGCCTCAAAATCATAAACCTCAATGGCTTGTATCACACGTTGCAGCAACGTTTGCTGGGTGCTATTCAGCAGAGGTTGCAGCTGCTCAGCCAGCTCGGTGGCTTCAGTATCATCCTCCTCTAACCTGACGGCTAACTGTGTCATGAGCTCTTCAATCTGCGCGGTGTGGTCTGGGGTAGCTGCTTGAGTAAGCGCACTTAAAAGTTTGGGCAGGTGCTCCAGCGCTTCATCAAAATCGTAGTTCTGGGCCGCTTCCATCACGTCAACCAAGGGGGCGTATAGGGGGGATCCTGTTACCAGGGCTTCGACCTGCTCTAGATCTTCAATAACACCACTGTCATCCTCTTCCAGTTGCGCCTGAATTTTTTCTAAAAGCGGTTTTAACACAACAGGGTCTACCTGAGGCGTTGTCGTGGGTGCATGCTGGGTCTCTTGCAACTGCTGTAAGCCTTGAATAACCGGGTGTAAAACAACTAACAGCTGTTGTAGCGGCGCTTCCAGCTGTGTTCCACTCTCACCTTGTAAGCAGGCATCTTCTAAAATGGCCGCCGCCTTTTGGACCTCTTTGGCACCGAGGTTACCGGCGACCCCTTTTAAAGTATGGGCACAACGGGTCGGTTCCTGGGGATCATCCTGTTGACAGGCATGGCGGAATTGTTGTTCAAAATCTTCCTGATTATCCAAGAACTTACCCAAGAGTCGACGGTAGAGTTTGGGGTTGTTTTGGGTGGTGGCCAACCCTGCATCGGTATCAATACCCGGTAGCTGGGGCAGGTCAGGTTGTGGTGTTGTATCTGTGCTTGTCTGTACCGAAATGGCTTCACCGGAAGGGGTGATCCATTTGGCCATGGTGGCAAACATCTCCCGGACATTAATGGGCTTGGCAATGTGATCATTCATGCCCGCTGCGATCACCTTCTCACGATCCCCTGCCATGGCGTTGGCTGTCATTGCGATGATGGGCAGATCTTTGAATTGTGCATGCTGACGGATCTGCTGTGTCGCTGTAAAACCATCCATGATCGGCATTTGTAGGTCCATCAATACACCGTCATAGCTTGTGTCGGTCACCATCTGTACCGCTTCTTGCCCATTGGTGGCTAGATCAGCCTGCACCCCCCCATTGGCCAGCAGCTCAAGGGCGAGCTCTTGGTTGATCTCATTATCCTCAACCAGCAGAACCTGGGCACCACGTATTTGGGCTGCTTCAGACTCACCACTGTTGATATGCGCCCGGCTGTTGCCCTCACGGCGGACAAGCCCCCGCCCTAAGGATTCCGCCACGGCATCAAGCAGTGTCGAGGCTGTGACCGGTTTGGTGAGGATGGCATCCAGATTCGCCCCCTGATGCTGCGCCTCTTTTAAAGCCTCATCCTTACCATAAGCGGTTACCATAATAACGGATGGAATGGTATTTAGGTGGCCACCTTGTAGCTCTTTCACACAAGCCACACCAGAGAGCTCGGGCATCTGCCAGTCGGTAAAGACAAGATCAAAGGGGTGGTTGGCCTTTTCAGCAGCTTCAATGGCTTGTAATGCTTGGCGACCACTCTCAGCCAGCTCCACATGCAGGCCAAAATTACGGGCCATATCCGAAAGTATCTCCCGAGCACTGGCATTGTCATCCACCACCAATACCTTTAAACCGGCCAAGGCGGCTTCATCCACTTCATAACGTACGGCTGGGTTAATCTGGACACCCAATTGCGCGGTAAATTGAAAAGCGCTGCCAACCCCTGCTTCACTGGTGGCCCAAATGCGTCCACCCATCATCTCAGATAGCTTTTTAGAGATGGTTAAGCCTAAGCCCGTTCCTCCATATTTACGGGTGGTGGATGCATCCGCCTGACTGAAGGATTGAAACAACTTGGCTTGCTGTTCCGGGGTCATGCCTATGCCGGTATCACGTACCGTAAAGTGTAGAGTGATCTGTCCATCCTGTTGGGATTGAAGACGGGTTTGGATAACAATTTCACCTGTTTCGGTAAACTTAACCGCGTTATTACCCAAGTTGGTCAGGATCTGACCAAGGCGTAAGGGATCCCCAATCAATGCGGTGGGTATGTTGCGATCGTTATCAAACAGCAACTCCAGACCTTTTTCCTCAGCCTTTAAGCCGACAAGGTTAGCTAGATTGTCAAAAACATCCTCCAAGTGGAAGTCTACCTTCTCCATATCCAGCTTGCCGGCTTCAATTTTTGAAAAGTCCAGAATGTCGTTGATGATACCTAATAACGATTCAGCCGAACGGTGTACCTTAGAGACATAGTTACGTTGTCGGCTGGTCAATTGGGTCTGTAGGGTGAGATGTGACATACCGATAATAGCGTTCATCGGTGTGCGGATTTCGTGAGACATGTTGGCCAAAAAATCACTTTTCGCCTGGGTGGCCGCCTCGGCTGCTTGCATGGCTGTGACCAGCTCTTCTTTAAGCTGGGTTTGGGTTAAAAAACCACCCATGATGGCCGCAGCAGTGGTTAGCATGTTGATCTCATCATCAAACCACACTCTGGGTTCTCGGGTTTCATCAAATGCCATAAAGCCCCACCAGCGACCCTCTACTTCAATGGGGATGACCAAAATGGATTGGAGTTCGCAGGCCTGTAAGCGGGGTTGTTCATCTGGGGGAAGCTGAGAAACCGGACCGTGAATAAGCTCACCCCGGCTTAGTAGTGTTTGCCAACGTTCAAAACCATCCTGATATTTGGTGGCTTTACGTACAACCCGCATCCCTTGTGAGCTACTCTCGTAGAGATGCTGCATCTGTAAGGGCTTGGTCAGATTATCCCCATGGTTTTCTACCAGGGTAACCCGGGTAACTTCACTACAGGCTGCCAAATGATCCAATGCCGTGGTTATACAGGTTGCGGCACCTCGGTTATCCAATAGCGCTGCTGACGCCAGGGCCACACCATTTTGATAACGGGCTGTGCGTTGCAAACGGTCGGAAGCAGCCCGCTCTTCGGTAATATCATAGGCACTGCCTAGAACATGGATGATCTGCCCTACATCATCCATGACCGGGGCAACATTGGACATGTGCCAGCGGTAGTGACCATTCTGATGTTTAATCCGGTATTGAATGGTGTTCTGTTTCTGCCCGGTTCGCATCAACTGTTGCAGGGCTGTTTGGCACTGTTCCAGATCTTCTGGATGGATGAAATGCATGAAGGACTGACCGGTGATCGCTTCGGTGTCGTGCCCCAATAGTTCAGTCCAGTTTGGGGAGACATAGCTAAAGTGTCCGCCCAGGGTTAAGCGGTAGATAATGTTATTGACGTTCTCAATGATGGAGCGGAAGTTTCGTTCGGATTCTCGAACCTGCTCCTCAATTCTTTTTCGGGCGGTGATATCCCGTACAATACCGGTAAAGTAGCGCTCCCCATGGATCCAAGCTTCAGCAACAGAGAGGTCAAGGGGGAAGGTCTGCCCATCTTTGGATAGACCAACGGCTTCACGCAGTTGATTCAGAATATGTGCTTCCCCCCCATCCAGATAGCGGGCCATATAGGCATCATGATCCTGTTGATGGGGTGAGGGCATTAATTGATTGATCTTTTTCCCCATCATTTCAGCTTTGGTATAGCCAAAAATACGTTCAGCAGCCGGACTGAACTCATGCACAAACCCTTGGGTATCAATCACAATAATGCCATCAATGGCGGTATCGATAATACTGCGCATGCGGTCTGTATGGTGGGCAATACTGCTGGCCATGGCATTAAAGCTTACAGCTAGATCGCCCATTTCATCCTTGGCTTGGTAGCCAATTTGGTGGGTGTATTGGCCATTTTGAATGGTCTGCGCACCCGCTTGTAAAATGGCAAGGGGTGCGATAATACGGCGACGTAAAAGGAAAAAAATGTAGAGGGTAAAGAGGATGGTTAATCCGGTCAGTAGGGTAATACCTGTGATAATGGCTTTATTGCGGGCCCGTACTTTGTTTAGCTCCTGGGTGGTGCGCCATGTTAATAGGGTAAAAAAGTCACTAATAGGCGCCACAATACGGGATTTTGTATGGTGATAATCATCCCCATGCAATAGGTCTCGGGCCATTTTAAGGTTGGGTTTACCCTTTTTGGTATACCCACCTTGAGCATCTTTAAACAGACCTTTTACAGCGTTCATGGCCGTTGCTTCAAACGCAATTAATGTGTCTGACGCCACTTTGGCCTGCTCGATCTTGGCGCGTTCTTCGTCAGACAAGCCCAGTTTGGTCATACGTTCCTCAAGGTTATATTGAGGCCCCTTCTGATCCCGCTGTCGAACACCGGCCAAAATGAGATCCCAATAACTGAGACTATAGTGTTCAGGGTGAGGAATGTGGCCATCCCGCATCTTAATAATGGCGTTAAAGTAGTTTTCATAAATCGGTTTGGCGGTGACCGCAAAGGTTCGGGCCATACGGGTGAGATCATCCGAGGATTGTTTAAGCTCCAGTGCCAGATTAAGTGAGGCATATTTGTGGGCTTCAATCTCAGACTGCTGTTTTTGACCCTCTAACAACATGGAGACAAAAGCTCCATTGGAGATCAGTAAGCCAGCAAAGACCACCCCAACCAACATGAGGGTCTCACGCAACGTTAACTGGGTTGGGCGACCACGGATAAACCACCAGAGAATAATCAGTAAAAAAATAAGGGCAAAAAAGAGGGCAGCTTTTTGTATTAAAAAGCCGGTTTGATCAAAGGTAACCGCGGTGGGTAGTACCAACGGCTTCTGTTTAAGAACTTTGCCATCTGTAATGGCCAAGGTCTCACTCACCAGATCATAATCCCCCGCAAAATCCCAACCATAAATACGGGCCGCTTGAGCGGCACTATGTTTGGCGCGTAGTTTCAGTAAGGAGATGGAAACCAGTTTAGCAATACGGTCATGCACATGGGGCAGACGGGCAAAAGGCCACTCAGGGTAAAGGCGGCTACTGACCCGTAGAGGAAAAGGTTCAACCGCCTCACTTTTTATAACTTTAAACAGATTTAGATCTAACGCTTTTTCTCGACTGACGCTCTCCAGTAGACCGGTGCGCACCACCCCAACATCTGCTGTGCCATCCAGTACCGCATGGATAACAGCATCGTGGGTTCCTAGAAATTGGGTGTTGGAGAGCTGTTCAGCTTCGACACTCTCTTCGAGCATCTCCCGCTTGGCCATAATCCAGCCACCCAAGGAGTTTGGGTCTACAGCAGCAAGGCGGTAGTTGGGTAGATCGGCAAGGCGGTTTGGGGTGGCCGGTCCATTGCGTGTAAAGATAACCGACCCAAAGCGTTCAACTACATCCCCTGTAATGAGCTTTTTTTTCAGCGTTAGCATCCGCTGTAGATCATGTTTTTTGGCCATGCGGGCGTAAAGGGCCGGGTTGACGATAATAAAATCCAACATCTTCTGTTGAAGCAGTGTATCAACTTGGTCAAAAGGCATGGGAATAATTTCAAAGGCTTGGCCAGGAACTTTCCCATCCAAATAGCGAGCGGTTGCCTTCCACTGTTTGATCGCTTGTTGCTCACCACGCATGGCCAAAACGCCAATGTTAATGACACCAATCTCACGCTCTGCTTGTGCATCAGCTGGAACCGCTGTTGCCATGGCAAGTGTGATCCAAATCAAGCAGATAGAGAGATGATACAGTCTAGAAAAACCCATTGGTGGGACCCCAACCTGGAAAATGGGCTGGGTTGGGATGTGTGATACACCTAACCTTGCCCATAAATATAACCACCTCAAAAGGTATCATACCTTTAGCAGGTTGGGAGGGCGAAAGATGGTAACAGCCATGGGGGGATAAAAGCAGGCGGATGATCCCTATACAAACGATCTAAGGTATCAGGTCTAAATTTCGGGCAAAATGGGGGGCTTGGACCGGGCTGGGTGGAAAGGTTTTTGGATCTAACCCTGAGTGTTTAACATGGTTTACAAAGCTGCGGTCATCCCCAAGAATGTGACCAAACAGCCAGACACGAAATTTTTGTCCCAAAGTCTGAATGATCGCTGGATCTGGATGTTTATGGTAACTGCTGGCAATGTTCTGTACTTCCCGCATGATCAGCTGATGTTCCTGCTGGTGACGGAGATAGTTGGGGTAGTTGGCATGGGCCATTAAAGCTTCTTCCCGTTGTAGATGAAACTGGGTAAAGCTTAAGAGATGGGTAAACAGACCATGGATGGTGATTTGGTCAAACCCATATTGGGTGGGCATATCACAGTCACCCAAAAGACAGCGGATCATGCAGACCAGAACTTTATGGTCACGATCCAGTACATCAAGGCCCAAAACCAGATCCTCTGACCAGATAATATCCTGGTCGTAAAGATGATCAGGTAGTGCTCGATCTGAGGTAAAAGCCCCTTCCCATTGTGCCAGTGATAGCTGCTCAACCTCACTCATGATGGACGACTCTCACTCTATGTATAGGGGTAGTGGGGTGCTGTAACACCGCCTTTATGGCTGTTATGGTACGTTACATATGATATGGATGACAAACTTATTTGTTAAAAAGATGAATCATCCCAAGAATAAATAACGATATTTAGTGTATGTCTAACTGTTTACACAATATACAGATTTCCATATATTTACTGATAGGGTTGGGTGAATGTTGTTCTACGGTCAAGGGGTATATAAAGGTTAGGGTCGTTGTATAGACCCATGCTCGACATACTTTAGCTTCTTAGGTAAGGATCCTCTGTTCTGACAAGAGAAATACCTTTGTGAACCGATATAAACAGGGGTGTGCAGTGGCTTATGGCAAAGGTGATAGGTGGCCATCATGCGTGAGAGCATCAACCGACACACCATGCTTACAGATGCAGTATGGGTAAAAGATCCAACCGGAACAAAATAGATCGGTCGGATTATAATGTTTAGGGTTTAAACAGACCTTGGTCCAACTGTTTAAGCAGTTTGGGTTGGATCTGATGCGGTTGTACAATACGTACACCTTTGTGGTCCTGCATAAAGGTTTGTGCATCGGCACGATTGGCAAAGGGTATCAGTTCATGACCCATAGGGCCTAAGACATCGGAACCAACCACATACCACGCTTGTAGGGCATCGATGGATTGCAGGTCATAATACTCTGTCACAGAGATAAGCTGTTGATTTTCAGCCTGATGGTGTGGGGCATATTTTTTTAGATTTCTAAGATATTTAAACAGATCTTTGGCGCCATCAAAATGATGAGCATGACCATCCTTATACTGAACCGTTGCGATCCATGATCGATATTTGGCCACAAACATACCGCATACAGGGCAGGTATCACCCCTGGCGGGTGTGACGGTTTTTAAGATAGGGGCGTGTTGGGCTTGTGCCGTCGTTACCGTAAGCAACACCATGCAAAAGCTTAGGATGATCCATAAACGTTTGTGCATAAACGGGCTCCTATAAAAAGCTTGCCCCCCTTGAGGTGAAGCGTAAGGGGGGCAAATAAAGTTTAGTGATGTTTCATGCCCATATGACTCTGACGCATCTTCTCCCGACGCTTACGGATCATGATGGTATCGTTGGCCATATCCAGATAGCTCTGGGTCAGTGCTTCATTAAACTTGGCCAATTTTCCACCATAGTTCTCATGGGCCCTGTTGGCGGATGTTTCATTTTGAAAGGCCATTTTACTGGTGGTGCTCATGGTGCCGCGTAGTTGGGAACCGATGAGATAAAAAGCATGGTCAATGTTGATGAGGGGTTTCATTTTACCTTTGGCACCAAAATCAGCGGCATAGATCGCTTTGGGTACCCGGTCCAGGTTCAAACTTAAACTGACTGAGGCACAATGAAGAGAGCAGGTCCCATCGGCTAGGCCATCACTGTAGTGGATCAGGTGTCGGCTATGGTTCCACATGTGTCGGCTCATCCCACAATAGGGACAGCGAGGATATTTAGTGATATCATCCACTTCTGGGTGTGGATCAGGTTGGCCTTTGGGTTCAAACTGCAAAGGGGTACCGTCTGTATTTTTAACGGTATCTCGTTTTTGGACCCACTCCCAAGGCTTGATCATACCACCGGCCACAGCGTGGCTTGTGGTCACAACACCGGCACCCATGGCAGCCAGCATCTGCATTGCTTTGCGTCGGTTCATAACTGTGTCCTCATTGTTGCGTGTAATTAGCCATTACCCAACAGGCGCATAATGGAAAAAAAGGTTAGGCCCTGCCATAAGGTTTGAAGGCCCATAATGACGATAAATAGTGCGGCGATTTTTAATAACCAACCCCGTACAATGATGCCCAATTTATGAAAGGCAAAGCCGACAAATAGCATGGCGGGTAGGGTGCCCGCACCAAAGGCTAACATCAGTGTGCCACCCTGTTGCGCACCCCCACTGGTGGTGGCCTGTACCACCATGGCTAAGGTAAGGGAGCACGGCATTAAACCGTTGAGCACTCCACCAGCGATGGCCCCCCGCAGTGCCCCTTTTTCCCCGACCTTCATAAATCGCGCACTGAGACGGTTGAAGGGCCAGAAGTCATAACCCAGCTGTAGACCCTTCAGTCCCATGATTTCCAAACCTAAGAAAATGACCAATAATCCGGCCAGAATTTGCAAAATGGCTTGGGCTTTTCCAACCAACCCGCTGGAGGTCAAGATGAGTCCTAGCCATCCGGCCAGTACGCCAAGGGTGAAATAAATAAAAAGCCGTGCTCCATGGTAGAGCCCATGGGGCACCCACCGGTGTTGATCGGAAAACCGGCCCATAAAAAATGCACTGACCAAGCCACCGCACATACCTAAGCAGTGACCACTGCCTAAGATGCCCGCCATAAAAGCCATGGAGAACTCAGGGGTCAGCACGGGTCAGCGCTTGATCGGGTTTTGCCAGCACAGCGTTGGTCATGCGTAAAAAGGTGGTTTTGTTGGCTTCGCCCACAATTTTTGAACGTATCCGACCATCACGACCAATAAAGAAGGTGGTGGGCAAACCCAGCACCCGATATTGCGTGGCGACCTCACCCTCTGTATCCAACAAAGAGCCCAATCCAACACCGATATCCTGTAAAAAGGTGGCTGCGGTTTGTTGATCCTGACCCACATTGATGGCCAGTATGGATAACCCTTTTTGGGTTAAATCCTGGCGCATGGTATCAATCTGCTGCATCTCTGTTCGGCAGTAGGGGCACCAATCTGCCCAAAAACGTAAGACCACACTCTGCCCTTTGAGGTCAGAGGGAAAATAGAGTGGTTCATTCTCTAGATTTTGCAGCGTAAAGGGGGGGGCAAGATCACCATTTTTTAAGGGAGCCTGGGTATCACACCCCACCAGTAGTAGGGTGACGAGAACAGTCCATACAAAACGCACGTTACGACTCCAAAAGAATGAGATTAGATTGGTTAACCAACAACAGGGTAAGTAGGGCAAATAGAACCCACAGATAGGTCGCCAAGCGGATAAGCGTGATGCCCCGGTTGTGCAAGACACCATTGAGTAGCCCAGACCGATTCAATGCACTGCTTGCAGATACGCCCAAACCCAGTGTTGTTGCGGTAAGCAGGGGAATGTAAAGCAGGTAGCCCAGATAGTGATAGTCGGCTTTTAGAAAGCAAAAAGGGCAGTGATGGTGTGGATGTTCATAGATGTAGAGTGAGAGAAAACCAATGATGGAGGCCATACTGACCAGAAAGCTTAAGAGTGTGAGACCACCAAAAAGGCCATACCCTTTTCCTCGTTTAATCACCAGCAGACCCGCTGCAATGGTGGCGGCCAGGGTTAGGGTTAACAACATCATCAACATGCGTGGGTCCATACCTGACAGATCAGCGGCCAAGGTTGGGGCATCGACACTAAACAGGGCACCGCAGCATGAGGTAATTACCGCACTCAAGTCCCCTTCCAGCCCTAGAAAATAGCCAAGCTGTACCCCTGCTGTACTGAGACAGAGTAAGGTTATGGCTAAGACCAAGGCATATTTAGGGCGAATAAGGGGATATCGAGGGTGTTGATTATCCAGATGGTTCATCACCAACCAAACACCCGCCATAACAAACAGCAGCAAACGTAGTTGCAGGGCAGGAAACCCCCAAGGGTGGGCATTAAATGTACCGACAGCACACATAGCCCCCACAAAATACTCAGCCATGCGGTCGGCATTAAAGACAAGCAGCAGCAGAGTGATCAGTTGTGTGACCAGGGCAAAACTGAGCAGGGTCGAGACCAGATAGGTTTGGCGTTCAAGGGTTAGCTGTTGCGCGGAGCCACTGCCCAAATTCCAATGGCGTAGCAGTATGACGGCAAATCCGGATGCTAAGAGCAAAAACAGTAGGGCCACACCATCGGCGATGGTTAATGCCAAAATGGAGGGTTGCAGCATCATGATGTCTGCTCCACCAACTGGCCATCTCTTATGTCCACCCGTCGCTGAATAAGTGGGGATTCATACACCAGCGGATCATGGCTGGTCATTAAAATGGTTTTACCCTGGTCTGCCTGAGCCTCAATAATGTGCAAAAATTCGGCTGAAAGGTGGCTATCCAAGTTGGCGGTTGGTTCATCCGCAATGATCACATCGGGATCATTAATCAACGCACGGGCCATGGCGGTGCGTTGTGCTTCACCCCCAGAGAGCCACTCCACTTTAGATCCTACCTTGTTTTCCAGCCCCAACTGTTGCAATAGGTCCATCGCCCGTTGTTGGACGCTGCTACGATCTCTGCCCATGGGGAGGGTAGGTAACATGACATTATCCAGAACTGTTAGCCCTGGGATAAGGTTAAAACGCTGGAAAACAAAGCCAAAACGGTGTCGGCGAATCTCAGTAAGAAACCGCTCTGGTAGGTTAGAGATCTCCTCACCATCCAGACGCACCCGTCCTTCCGTGGGCCGGGCCAGGGCACCAATGAGGGTTAGTAGTGTGGTCTTGCCGCTGCCAGAGGGACCCGTTAACACGGTGACCTGGCTATCTCTTAGGTCTAGGGTGACCCCATTGACCGCCCATATTTGATTGGGCTTACCTTGATTAAAGGCTTTGCGTACATCCATAAGCTCAATCATCGCATCACCGCATCTGGATCCGTTGAGGCAACCCGCCAGATGGGTACCAGTGTGGCTGCGATATAAGGAAAGAGCGTAAAGAAAAATAGAGTGGTGATCTGTACACCATCAATCATGGGTGTTAGGGCAAATTGTGGGTAGAGGACCGACCACCCTTTTAGGACGGATTCAAATAAAGTGGCTGAAAAGCCGAAGACATGCCAATAAGCGGCGAGTGTACCCATAAGGAAGGCTGTTAATGAGATGAGCAGGCCCTCCCAAAATTTCATCGCAATAACGTCTGATGTCTCCCAACCAATGGCTTTTAAAATACCAATTTCTCTTTTTTCCTCAGCACTTAGGCCTGCGGCTTTATCCCACGCCAAAATGACAAAGGCCCAGACACAAACCAAAAGTACCACCAACAGAATACCTTGGCGCCAATCGAAGATTGCCCGGTAGGTGCGGAGCATTTCAGCACGGGTAATGGGGCGGGCATCGTAGATTTCATTCACCACCTTACCCACCACCGTATCGACCTCTTTAGGGTTACGTACGCGTAAGGTCAGATCGGTATAAAAGTCATCTGGAATATCCAAAAGAACCCTGAGGGTATTCTCCTCCAACAGCAACAGATCCGAAGTGACCAACTGCGTCTGCTCTGGCAGAATACCGACAATGTTCAGGACAAACTGTTCACCATTGGCAATGGGTAAGGAGAGAGCATCCCCTACATCCAACCCCCGGCCATTGGCAATGCCCGCACCGATTATGGCTTCGCCCAGTCCGGGTGCCCCCTCTTGTGGCGCCATCAGGGTATAGTTGGCTTTAACCACAGGGTCATAGTAGTAGCCCCACACACGCCCTTGGGGGTGGCGTACACCACGGATCTTGGTAAGACGCTCCAGATCCTGCGCAGGGACCAAAGCGTGACGTCCACCAACCATTTTTTGGATCACCACTTCAGGTGCATTTTTTAAGGTTTGTGTGGCCTCGTACTGTAAGGCGTGACTGAACAACATGACCGATGCAAATAGAAAGATCAGGCTGCTGTAGACCACCAGCAACCCAAGGTTGCGCCCTTTACGGCGTAGCAGCGCCGTTATGGTGTAGTCCATAAGGTTCATGTGTCGGTTGAGCCAACGGGTCATGGGGTCTGCCTTAAATGTTCAGGGGGGGCAACCAAAGAGCCGGTTGGAAAATGCTCCAGAGAGAGGGGATGATCCTGAAAGGCACTGTGCCGGTCGGCCATGGTGGGGTGGCGTGTATAGCGGGCTTCGGTAAATAGGCTTAGATCGGTTAACTGCAACTTTTTGACCCATGCGCCATTGGCCAATACCCGTTGTTGATGGTCCGCACGTACCCAGTTTAGGTGGACAAACATCCCAACCCAGGCCAATAGCAGGATCAGTAAAATCGCCATAACAACCTGTGCCGGTCGCCGCAGCGGTGAAAGAGCGTTGGTGAACATGGTTTGACTTAACCACCTCATCATGGGTGCATAGGGATTAACACCTATAAATATAGATCATTCCTAAGTCACGGTTAAACAGGTTATTTCACATAGGATTTGGTGGTTTTTTTAGGTATTAGAAGGGGATGGAGAGGCGTTTGAAAAAGGGGCTAAGTATATATAATAAAATGAATGTAAAAAGTGTGATAACAGTAAGCCGGGTAGCGCATATCTCTATAGAGTGTGGCAAATGCCACACCCTGTAAGTGAATCAACCAAGCTTGGTGGGGAGGCTCTCGCACGACCATGGTCATGGCCGTACCCTATGGGCCGGTTTACGGTTGGGGAACCCTAGTCCCACAGGAACAGAGGGGAGCAGGGTAAGGTCAATGGGTTAGCTTAGGATCGAGAGGGTTGCATGGTTACCGGGCTTGGGTGATGGTCTGCCCAATATTCTTGGCCAATGTCAGGGCTTCCTCAAAATCGTAACTGGCCAGAGCCTGTTCTAAGCGATGTCGTTGTTCTGCATAAGGGGCGAGGTCTGGATGGTGGTGGAGAGACTCCAAGACTTGAATGGCATCCGCATCATCCTCCTCCAATAAGGTCACCAGTTTCTGCCACTCTGGTTGCAGATCAACGACGCTCTGTACCTGTTTGGGGGTGATATGTGCCAGTGCGGCCAAACCCTGCATCACACGGCTTAGTTCCGTATTGACCTGAGCCAATAGGGTGTCCAGATCTTCTATACCTTCTTGGCAAGCTTGTTCCAACTGCTGAGCGGAAGCTTCCAGTTTTTTTGCCCCTAAATTACCAGCTACTCCTTTTAAAGTATGGGCTTCTCGTTGGGCAGCATCGGGATCATCTGATCCAAGAGCCGCGTTGAACCGTGCGTTGAAATCACCCTGGCGGTCATGAAATTTGCGTAAAAGGCGTAGATAAAGAGCCTGATTATCCTGGGTAATGGCTAAACCAGCTTGGGTATCAATACCCGGTAGGGGGGGTAGGGTGATATCGGTCTCTTCTGAGCGATCATCGGTGGGGCTAGCCAACGGGTTGGCAGGTTTGATCCAGGTCGCCAAGACACTAAACATCTCTTTAACATTAATCGGTTTACCAATATGGGCGTGCATACCTGCGGCTTTGGCCTTATCCAGGTCATCCACCATGACATTGGCTGTCATCGCAATGACCGGTAAGGTATCGAACTGAGTTTGAGCACGGATTTTACTGGCGGCTGTGTAACCATCCATAATCGGCATTTGTACATCCATCAAAACCCCATCAAATGCTTCACCAGTAGCCAGAATATCCAGTGCCTCTTGGCCGTTCATAGCGGTTTTGGCGGTTATGCCGTTATTGGCCAGCAGTTCCAAGGCCAGCTCTTGGTTAAGCTCATTATCCTCAACCAACAGCAAATGGGCACCACTGAGTTTTTGTACTGCGTGAATGGGATCCTCAATCAGTTGAGCCTCTTCCCGTCCTCGGGCAATAATACGTCCTAAGGCTTCACCAATGGCATCAAGTAAAGAGGCTGGCGTAACCGGTTTGGCTAGGATGGCACGGCACTGAACATTCCGTTCTTCGGCTGCTTGACTGGCCTCTTCCCGGCCAAAAGCGGTGACGATAATCATGGCGGGTGGATGCTCTAAATCCTGCTGCCCCATGGCCTGTAGGCAGTGTACGCCATCCATATGGGGCATTTGCCAGTCGACCATGAGAATGTCATAAGCTTGGCCTGCTGAATCGGCCTGTAAAATAGCCTCTAAGGCCGATGGGCCATCCTCCATACCATGTACCTGCATACCATAGCCTGCCACCATGGTGGTGAGGATCTCCCGTGCAGTGAGGTTATCATCCACCACCAGAACTCTTAGCCCTGCCAGTTCCTGATGGTTAATAATCTGTCTGGGTTTGGGGTTGGCCTGTAGACCAAAATCGGCGGTAAAGTAGAATGTACTCCCCATGCCCGCTTCACTGTGTACCCCTATGTCCCCCCCCATCATCTCTGTGAGCTGTTTGGAGATGGTGAGTCCCAAACCTGTACCACCATATTTACGGCTGGTTGAGCTATCGGCCTGGCTAAAGGATTGAAAGAGTCGCCCTTGTTGCGCTTCGGTCATGCCTATTCCGGTATCGCGTACACTGAACCGAAAACGGGCTGTAGAACCATCCGATGCTTCCAAGTGGGTAGAGACTACAATCTCACCCTGCTCTGTAAACTTAACGGCATTATTACCCAAATTAATAAGGATCTGCCCTAAACGTAGCGGATCCCCAATTAAGGCAGTGGGTAGGCCGGGCTCGGTATCAAACAACAACTCCACCCCTTTCTCTTCAGCCTTCATACCCACTAGATTGGCCAAGTTCTCCAGCACATCATCCAAGCGGAAGTCGATATCCTCCATATCCAGTTTTCCCGCTTCAATCTTGGAAAAATCTAGAATGTCGTTGATGATCCCCAGTAAAGCATCTGCTGAGCGGTGTACCTTCTCAATATAGTTGCGTTGCTTGTGGTTTAAATCGGTACGTAAAGCGAGGTGTGACATGCCGATAATGGCATTCATCGGGGTGCGGATTTCATGGCTCATATTGGCCAGAAAATCACTTTTGGCACGGTTGGCCTCTTCAGCCAGTGCACGGGCTTGATGAATGGTCTGTTCAGCAGCTTTTTGCTCACTGATATCATAGATCCAGCCAATGGTGGCCGGTTCTCCTTGATATTCTGTCTGCATAAATGAGGCAAGCATCTCGCGGATCTCACCTTCAGGGCCATAAACGGCCATTTCATAATCCTGGACCATGCCCTCTTTTTGCATAATCTCCCCAGCTTGAAGACGCTGTTGGGGATAGACATACACAGGGTCCACAGGCTCACCCAATTTAAGGGCTGAAATTTCTGAGACTCTGGGATTACAGAACACCAGATTACGCTGACGATCCGCAATACCGACCCCAATCGGTGCTGAAGCCAACATTTCACGAAAATGTTCTTCACTCTCACGCAGGTTCTGTTCTGCAATGAGCCGCTCGGTTAGGTCATGCCACACGACAAAGAGAACGGTTTTTCCATCTAGCTGAATGGGGGTCAAGATCACCTCAACGGTGATGGGGGTGCCGTCCAGTTTTTGATGAACCCAATCAAAACGGTTGCCCTGCCGAGTATGGGCCATTTCAATGCAGGCAATGGCTTTGGAGTCAGAAGGCTGCCCATCCGGTTGGGTTGGGGGAGAAATTTCATAGGGGCGCTGAGCCAGCAGATCCTCTTTATTGGCATAGCCCAACAGATCAATAGCCGCCTGATTGCAGGCTGTAAAGTGATCACCTTCCAAAATAAGGTTGGCATCGGCAGCGGTATCAAACAGTACCCGGAAGCGATCCCGGCTGGCGGTTAGCTCCTCTGTACGATCTTTAACCAAATGTTCCAAATGCTCTTTGGTGCGGTCACCCAACCAAACGGAGAGCCCGGTTAGCAGTAGGGCTAATAGAGTGGTGGTGCCGAGCGCACCCAGCACCAAATTGCGTAAGGCAAAGTAGGGGTGATAAGCCTCTTCTACATCAATTTCTGTTGCCAGCCCGATCCCTAGATCCTGGGACCAGAGCCAAGCACCGATCACCGGTACCCCGCGATAATCCCGGTAGCCTTGTAGATTTAAGCCCGCCTTTTTCTGTGAAACCTCCATGGCCATATGGGTTAAGGGCCAGGTTTGTTGGGGGGATGCCGGTGCATAACCTTGCATAAGGTTACCCCCCGGATCTGCGATGGGAATACGAGGTCGATCAGTCCCAAAAAAACGGTTTAAAGTATGGGTAAAACGCGACTCTGTTAGCAGGTTGCCCAATGGGTCCACGGCATAGGTCTCACCGGTTGTGCCTGGGCGGCCAGCTCGAGTAATGCGGGTAAGATCAAAAGTTGGATCAAAGCGTAGGGTCAGCACAGCCAAAACCAGCCCGTTGGGATCCTTAATCGGTGTGGCAAAAAACATGGTTGGTGCGCGGTTAATTAACCTACCTGTGGCATCATTTAGGGGAACATCTGACTCAATGGGTGGAATAAACACCGTCTCCCCATTAAAAGCACGATCCATCAAAGCTTTTCGCTGTTTGGCAATAAGGTTGATCTGACCAATGTTGGCATCGCGCATGGAGGCAATGCTGATACGGTCGGGTGCAATAATAAAGATACCCTTGGCATTGGCGCGTTTCAGCCGAGGTTCAAGGTAACGCCGTAGTTTGTTTTGGCTCGGGTGGGTTAACAGGGTTTCCCGTGTTCGGGGGGCTTGTAAAAGCTGATTGGTCGCCACCTGTAATGCACTATGGTAGCTCAGCTCCATAACTAAATTTTTGCGGCCTTCTAACCAGGTTTGTAGGGCCTGGTGGACCGATTGATTAATAATTTGTAGTTGATTGCCAATGTTATTTTGCAGCTGGCCATGCACCCTTTGTAGTGAAAACCACGTGAGACCAATAACAAGTGCCAAAAACAGTGAAACAGCCATAACACCGACACGGCGCAGGATGCTGGCATTGAACCGGGCAATGGTGGCTTTATTAAGGATCTGCTTCAAGATAAGGGGCACCATGAGTGCAACCAGGGTCAAGATACCCCCAATACTCCACCAAATGATGGCATGACTCTGCATGTATACGGGGTTTTGTGGTTGTGTGGTGGTGGTGTCCAACCATTTTTGTTTAATCGCCCGGAGCTCTTGTGTGGATATACCTGCCATCCCTTTTTTGAGCACACTGGCCAGTATGGGTAGATCTTTACGGGTGGCGATATTGAGCTGGCTAAGTTCAGGCTTGCCTATCTGTACCTCACCGCTTATCGCTACGTCTGAGAGCATATGGTGGGTGAGTAGATGGTTAAAGACAGCCAACTCGCCCAAGGCCGCATCTGCTTTGCCAAAACTCACGGCTTTAATGGACTCTATGGTATTACGCACAGGTAATATTTTGATCTGTGGGTAATCGCGGTTAAGGATCTCTTCGTAAAAAAAGCCTTTGGGTACCGATACCTTTTTACCAAACAGTTGGTCCAATGTGTGGTATGGGGTGCTTTTGCGGCTGAGGATGGTATTGGGATTATCCACATAGGGTGGGGTGTAGAGCAGGTATTGCTGGCGGTCAGGGGTCTTAACAATGTTAAGCATGACGTCCAACTGTCCTGTTTTCATCATCCCCAAAAATTCATGCCACGATGGACCTGTGACATATTGAATCTGTAACCCCACTTTATGGGCCAGCAAATTCATATAATCAATAGAGAGCCCTTTAGGTTGCCCAGCTTGAGAAAAGTTAAAGGGTGCCCAGTCACGTTCATTATGCACACGGATGGTGGGATGGTGCGTAACCCAGGCTTGTTCAGCTTCTGTGAGCTGGATAGGGGCATGTTCAGCGTGGGCAGGTAGGCCAATGCAGAGACAAAGCAGGAAAAAAATGAGTGAGGTAATAGGTTTTGCAGTGTTTATATGCATGCGACAGTACCTGCCCCACTGGATAAAGGGTATGGATGGTCAGATCTGTGGTCGTAAGATAAATGTCTTTTCTATCTTTTATTGTGACAAATTGGGGCTTTGTTGGTCCATGTTTATTTGTCGTAAGGTTTTAGTCTGGTGATGCATAGGAATTTCAGATCGTTATGGTTTAGCAGCCTGGGGACATCTATGGAGAGATTTAAAAAGAATCCGCATGGGTTCTACTCCCGGTCGCCGTACGGCTTAAAAAAGGCCTGATTTCCCGAGACTCACACTGTAGGGGCGTGTCATGACGCCAAACATGGACAGCGCGTCACTCACAGAAATCAGTTCTGCTTTCACTGGCGGTTGTGTTGGCTTTGGCGTTGGAACAGGTGGTCCTTCATCAGTCTGGATTGGACCAACAGGGACCACACACTCCAAAAGATAGGTGAGCAACTGAAGGCCGAGAAAACGGACTTCGTGAGTGGCTATATTGAGATAAGCAATTTTGCCCTTATTTTTTAATTTATCCAATTCACCAGAGCTGATGCTCAAAATCTTTGCTGCCTTTGACTTTTCATAAGGGCAATAGAGCGCCACGTCCATATCACGTGCCATCTCGCGCAGGACTTCTTGATCAGAAAGCCTCCCAAATGACAGCTTGGCTTGTTTATCCGAATGGCTCATGGCAGCGATCACACATTATATTGAACACGGATAAGATCCAAAAAGTCAGATCACAATGGTCACATAGGATAGAAGGTAACAGAGCAGAATGAACGAATGCAGGGGTCAGAATGATCCTACAGTCTATAGATCTGGGGCAGGCACACATGAAGAAAAAATAGTCTGTTTAGAGTTGGATAATGGAATGCATTTTTCAATGAAATCAGTGAATAATAGATTGACTCTGGCTTGTTGTTTTTTATGATTCCCGCCGTGCCAAGTACCCATAGAATCAAATCGTTCTTTTTTACCAGCCCAGCCCATGGATGGCTTTAATAAGCCAAAAAACCGCCAAAATGAAGTTTAGTTGGTTGGGCACATGGTTTGGGACCATGAGGTCGAAGGTTCGAGTCCTTTCACCCCGACCAGGAACGTAATCTACAAGAGGCTTAACGCGATTTTTGCCTCCTAAAAAACGGGATTCTATAGGTACATGGTTTTGCCATGTACCCTAGCTTCCATGAAAAATCTTCAAGAATTACATGTCGATTTCTACCGTCATTCAGAATTTCTAAAAGGGAATTCTAAAGCCACAATTATTTGGCTAAAAGACAGCATGAAATGCTTTTCACAAGCCAGTAATGCCCAATATATAAAGGATTTAACGCGTTACAGCTTGGAGAGTTGGATTCTTTGGGGGAGAGCAGATAAAGGGTGATCGGCTAAGACGGTACACACAAGACTTCAGGGGTTAAGCCTTTTTGTTGATTGGTACGTGGATCAGGGGTTTATGAAATCCAATCCCGCTAAAGATATCCGACGGCCCAAGTTAGAGAAAAAAATTCCAAAATACCTCACCGAAGAGGCGTGTGGGCGTATCCTCTATTGGGCGCGGCACTACCCTTACTATTACAAGTTTGAACAGCCACGAAATGCGGCCATCATATCCACCTTTCTTGCTACTGGGATAAGAAGATCAGAGCTGCTCAACCTCAAGCTGGAGGATGTCGACCTTATTAGAAAGGAGCTTTATGTCAGGCATGGAAAAGGGGCCAAAGACCGCCTCATTCCCTTTCGACACTCCCTGGCGTGCGTGTTGAGTGAATACCTGGAATCTCGTACGAAGCAGGGTAAAGAGTGCCGTTATTTTTTCACCTCCCTTAGGCGTGACACCAAAATGGGGGATAAGGTCATCCCCCGCATCGTCGATATCTTAAAGAAGAAAACCGGCATTCATTTTTACCCCCACCTGTTACGCCACACGTACGCCACGAGAATGTTGGAAGGGGGGCTGCATATTGGGGAGGTTTCAAAACTGCTTGGCCATGCGGATATTGAAACCACCACCATTTATTTATCAGTTAACGATCAGCGGGTGAAAGAGCAAGTGCTAAGATATGGTTTTGATGTATAAAAGCCTGTTTAAATGCATGTATTTATCCACAAGAAACAGGCTATATTCAGGTGTTGCGAGTATCGTCTTGATCATTACTATGTAGACCATAATCTCGCTCGTATGCTTTTCTTTCATAGTCTTTGTTTAACCCTCGACCCTACCAAAGCCAACCAAACGTTCGTTCCACTATCCAGCTTTTGGGAAGTACCAAAAACCTATTCTGTTCATAGCGCTTGACGATTTCCAGATGACAACCTGTTTTCTGTTTTACCCAGCGTTGTTGCGTGAGTCGATTGCAGACCGAGGTGCAAAGGCTGCCATACCACCTCAGCGAAATGCAAAGATCAAGCAGCACGGGAATTGCCGAGCACCTCCACGAGATCAGGCTTTACGCCGTATCAGGAAAGTGGGATGAGCTCAATGGAAGCGGGAGAGTGATTAACATCGGCGGAGTTTAGCAGAAACTGCCATGGGAAGAATCAAAGGGGTCTTTGGATACTCCTTGATATCTAGGCTGTTTGAGCATCAAGCCTGAGAGGCATTTGTCTGTTTCCGAGCTCTGAACATCATGACTGCGCTTGGCATGTCAAAGAGCTATGAGATTGATGGCTGAAAAACAGGGGCATGGGGAAAGCGGTGCTGCTTCTTGATTCATACCACAACGCCGCTTTCATCCCTTCTTTCGTCTTTTTTCACTTCGGGTTTTGCTGTGTCATTTTTGATGCTCACCAGTGGGGAAAAATCCGTATTTATAAATGCATGGTTTAGTTAGTATTTAGATTATTTCCATGCATTCTAGTCTATGCTGTTCTTGCAGTAAGTAAAAATTTCCTTTACTGATAAGTGCTTAGGTGAAATCCGGAAATACACGCTTTTGTGAAATGTGAACATTTTATGTGGTGTAGGAAGGGGCTATATGGTGAGGAGACGGGACTTTTTCGCGCCCCGATATTCTGGGGTGGAGTGTGGCCGATCTCTTTTACTCTTGACCTAACCTTCCTATCCTTGATATGCTTGCGCCAACAATGGTCGTCTACCTGGGCTTTGTCCCGTGAGCGTAGGCGGCCTTTTTTTATGCCCTGCTGCTGGCTCATATACAGGGAGCAGTAATTGCATGAGTGAATTGTTAAAGTATGATAAACCTTATAAAAATGGGGATGAGCTGTGTGGCAAACTCATCGGCCAAGGGTTAACTATACAGGATCCCGAGAAAGCTGCAAATCTCATTGAACGTGCCAGCTACTATCGCTTCAAAGCCTATCTATTCCCTTTCCTGAATGCCAGTAAACGATTTGACAACCAAACAACCTTTGACAATGCATATAGTCTGTATGCCTTCGACGAAGAACTCAGATTGATGCTCTTTCGCCATATTCAGCGCATCGAGATCGGTGTTCGGAGTCTGTTTGACCAAACAATGACTGCCAGCACCAACAACCCTTTTTGGTATCTGGATGCCTCGTTGTTCGATCTAAAAGATGGGAACCACGCCACGACAGTCAACGCTATTCGTGACATGTTCAGAAAGTCCAAAGAGCCGTTTGCCGAACATTATCGCCAGAAATATTATAATGCATTCTGCCCATTCTATCGTGATTTACCGCCAGGCTGGGTCGCCATCGAGCTCATGACGTTTGGTGATCTATACAGTTTGCTCAAAAGTGTCACAGAAGAGACTAAGCACCAACATAGATTACACGCATTTTCTCAGAAGATCCTTAACGCACAGAGAGATGGAAGATTTAGGGGAAATTATCAAACCTTCTTGAATTGGATGAAGATCATCCGTGATGTTAGAAATTGTTGTGGACATCATACTCGGCTTTTTAATCGCAATTTAGGATCACCATCCGCAATCAAAAAGATTCTTTCCCAAGATATTTCACTGGTACAGACCTTGGGAAGCGGAGGCACGAGGCAAGAGGATCAAACCAACCGTCTCTACACCGCACTGGCCGCCATGCAGCAGATTCTGACAGGGTTGGGATATGAGAAGATTGGCCCAAAATTGAATGACTTGTTTGACCAGTACCCGATTGTGGCCCGGTTCCACCCCTCCATGGGATTCCCGGCAAAGTGGAAGGATGAAACTCTTTTTTTCTAAGGAATGTCCTGGAATGCACGCTTTTGCAAATTGTGAACATTTCCTATGGAACAGAATTATTTGATCTTCTCAACCACTTTTTTTAGATGACGCATATAAAGACCTACTAAAAAGACCAGAGATCCAATAGAGATCCAGGTCGAAACAAATTCTTCCTCTTCTGCTGGGTTCATGACTACTAATTCACTACCCATTATCCCGGAAATCCAATCAACACCAAGCCCAGCCAAAATGGCGCTGATTATGATACCAAACAGATAAGCAGCCAATGTCTTCCCACCTAACTCACGCTTAATAATTCCCAGCGTAGCGATGTTAGTTGCAGGACCCGCAATCATAAAAGCCAGCGCCATACCAGGTGTCAAACCGCTGAAGATCATAGCTGCAGCGATCGGGGTTGATGCCGATGCGCAGACATAAACCGGTACACTAGCCGCAATCATGGTCAGCATGGCCAAGAAGGGATACTCAGAGAATGCCGTCAATTTACCCGGTGGGACCCATGTCATGACCAGTGCGGTGATCAAAACACCGATGGCCAGCCACGGAGCAAGATCATCCCAAATATCAGTCATTGCATATTTCATCCCCTGCTGTAGGCGTCTCCAATGGGGTAAATCTTCAACTTTCTCCTCAGACTGAGTCGTTGAACCACAACAACTGCTTGAACAGCATGAGTCACTACCCTCGGTAGAAGCGCTTTTGGTAACGGTTGAAGAAACGGCAATTTGAGTGAGATTGTGACTGGATGCCCCAGAAACCATCGGAGTGGGTACAGGGGTACTATCCTCTTGAGGTTTGGTAAATCGGTCAATTAGGAGGACTGACAAACCAGAGGTAACGGCACTGAAGATGGCTGCAATGGGCCGTACAATGGTTAAGAACGGTCCCAGCAACACCCATGAAATAGCAACCGAATCGACACCTGTTTCTGGTGTTGCCACCAAAAATGATACTGTCGCGGGTTTCGAAGCTCCCTTCCTATGAAGCCCCATGGCCATTGGCACTACGCTACACGAACAAAGAGGCAAAGGTGCTCCAATTAGCGCACCGCGTGTTATTGGCCCCAGGCCACGCCCTCCAAGCCATCTGGCGACAGCCGACTCAGGTATCCATGCCTTGACCAACCCCGTAGCGATTAGTCCGATGATCAGCCAGGGAGCCACATCCAATGCCAAGTCAATAAGATTATTGAAGAACAGTTCCATTGATTTCATCCACGATTCAGTTTGTAGATTGCGCCACTACCCATGTGGCTCTACCCTACACCCTACAGTAACTGTAGGTTCAAGCAGGAAATGTCATGAATCAAAATCTCCCGAAATTCCCGTGGACCATTGGCCAGGTGGCAAAAGCGACGGGATATAAACTGCAGACGATGCGCTACTATGAGCAAATGGGGCTAATCCCTCCTCCAAAAAGATCTGAGGGGAATCAGAGACTCTACATGCAAGAACATGTCGACCAACTCATTTTTATACGGCATTGCAGAGAGCTGGGGTTTTCATTGGATCAGATCCAACACATGCTAGTCTTAGCAGGAGATATAGATCGCTCATGCAAAGAGATCGATCAGATTGCTAAATCACACTTAATTGAGGTTAAAAGCCGAATTGATCGTCTTCAGAGACTAGAGGTAGAATTAGAAAGGATCATTGGCTGTTGTAATGAGAACAAAGTGGAAGAATGCCGAATTTTACAGGCTCTTAGCAATCATGGTCAGTGTAAGGATGAACACCATGGTGAACCACTAAACTTGAAATAGCCGCTTGCACTCTAAATGTTCACTTTTGTTAATAATGAACATTTATCTTGGCTCAACCTATCAACTTGTATGTTTGTTTCCCATCAAAAAACACTGCTTTCTGCACATAGGATTGGATAGGGCAAGAGTAGAAAGCCTAAACTTTCTTTAGTAAGGTAGGTTTAGGGAGTAGGGGGCTATGTGCTGTTTTTGTAAAACCGTACTTAGAAATGGGAAAATATGTGCAATCAGAATGAACAAAATCTGGTCCTCTGATTATACCGAATCAGAACAAATATTCGCTTTTGATAGAAGCGAATATTTCTACTAAGGGGCTGTAAATCCCCCTTTGATCCATGTACTATAATCCGACTTAGGGGACATGGTTTCACATGAACAGGATGATAAGGGCTAGCAAGCTAACGACAGTTAAGGAAATGACCGAAACCTAACAGTTGGGGTGATAGGAGCGACAGCGGATTGTGTTCACTTTATACCAATAATGTGAACACTTTGGCATTTAAGGAGCGACCCAACAGTTAAGAATTTGGTCCCTTCCTTAACTGTTGCTCAATAGACCGTACTCTGTTGGTAGAGAGCAGGGATATATGACTGTTTTCCATGGTATTTTGGTGTGTTTCGAGCACACAACGAATATGAGAGGTCGAGTTGGGAGTGAAATACCATGACGGTTTGCGGGGTTATGCTGATCTGATAAAACTCCACATTTTCACTTTGTGGGCTTTATAAACATGGAATATTGTATAAATTTTCTGTCTTGCTAAAAATAGGGGGCATTATGGTCAAACAATCTATTATGTGTTCTCGCTGTGTTATGCGGACTATAGATGCTCATGAAGTTACGTTAGATTCATCCGGAATATGTTCTCTATGCCATCAATTTGATAAACATTGGGCTGATATCCGTGATAATCGTCAACCAAGACTCCTAGAAGCAAAATCAAATCTATAAAGAAACGTGGTCATGGTAGGCATACGATGTCTTGATAGGGGTTAGTGGTGGTCTAGATAGCACCTATTTGGTCAACCTATGTATGCATCATGGCCTGCGTCCCCTGTTAGTACATTTCGACAATGGTTGGAACTCAGAACTTGCTATCGATAACATTCGGCGAATTATAGATGTTTCCGGGTTTGACCTTCATACTTATGTTATGGACTGGGAAACCTTTAGACAGATGCAAGTAGCCTATCTGAGAGCTTCTGTGGTAGATATCGAGGTACTGACTGATCATGCGATTTTTGCAACGATGTATAGGATTGCATTAAAGTTTGACATTCCCAGCGTGCTTTCTGGGGTAAATATTGAGACGGAGGGCTTTCTTCCGTTCAGTTGGACTTATATAAAAGGGGATAAGGCAAATATTAAGGATATATGCAGACAGTTTGGTGTTAAAGATCTGAATAACTACCCATTTATTGATGACAAAATTGATAGTGTTATTAAAAATAAGGATATTTTGGTTCGTTATGATCTCCTTAATTATTTGGAATATAATGTCAAACAGGTAAAAGAAGAAATTTTGAACGTGTTCGGTTGGCGAGACTATGGTGGTAAACATTATGAATCAATATTTACCCGTTTCTATCAGGGTTATATTCTGCCAAAAAAATTTGGTATCCATAAACGCCGTGCCCACCTGTCCAACCTGATTTGTTCTGGTCAAATAGAGCGGAGTCATGCTCTGGAAACACTCAAAACACCAGCTTACCCGGAAGAGTTGTTGAATCGTGACATGGAGTATGTGCTCAAAAAGTTACAGCTGAGTCAAACAGAATGGTCTGAAATCATGAATCTCCCCCCTAAGAAACACAGTGATTTCTTGACATCCAAGTCGTTTTTCTACCGCCATCGGATTTTACGGCCAATCGGTTATTGGCGTTCGGCCCGTCGTCAACGTGCCACCCAGTGAACATCAATAAATCTCATCATACAGTAATAATCGATTACGACTGTGGCAATATTCTCTCAGTCTACAATATGGCCCGCCGTTTTAACCGACAGGTGAGCATTTCATCAAAACCCGCTGAGATTGCGTCAGCTGATGCGTTGATTCTACCGGGAGTGGGATCTTTTGATTATGGAATAACGCAATTGGAAACTTCAGGGATACGAGATGTTCTTGAGCGACGAGTTATAGAGGAGAATATTCCTATATTGGGCATTTGTTTGGGTATGCAGCTTCTTGGTAGATGTAGCGATGAGGGATCCCGAGATGGTTTTGGTTGGATTGATGCGGATACCCGGGCCTTTGATAAAAGTAAAATGGCAGCTCATGAACGTATCCCTCATATAGGATGGTGTGATGTGTTTGAAACCGGTTCATCAGAGCTATTTGTCGGGCTTGAGGATGGAATGCGTTTCTATTTTGTGCATAGCTATCATATGATTTGTGATCACCATGAAGATGTCATTCTTACCGCTAATCACAGTTATCCATTTGTAGCTGGAGTACGTCACAAACAAATTACCGGATTACAGTGTCATCCAGAAAAGAGCCACCGATTTGGGATGACCTTCATGAAAAACTGGTTTCAAGAGTTAAGCGAACATGCGTAGAGTCCGTGTTATTCCTACTCTCTTGATGGATCGTGGTCGGTTGGTGAAACCAGTGGCATTTAAAATGAGTAAGGCGGAGTATATCGGCGATGTTGTTAACTTGGCCAAACTTTTCAATGATATGGAGGTTGACGAGTTGGTTCTGCTGGATGGACATGCCAGCCGTAAAGGCGTTTGCCCTGATTTTGAAACAATTACAAATGTAGCCGGAGAGTGTTTTATGCCTCTGGCTTTTGGAGGAGGTGTCTCCTCTATAGATCAAATTCGCCAGGTATTTCGGTGTGGAGCGGAGAAGGTAATTATTGGGAGTGCTTTTTTTAAAAATCCTGACTTGGTACGCATAGCTGCCGATCAATTTGGTAGCCAAAGTATTGTTGTATCAATAGATGTTAAAGAAAATTTCTGGGGTCAATTGCGAGTTTTTCGGAATGGTGGAACAAAAAGTACGGGCCTTGACCCTGTGAAGGCTGCTCATCATGCTGAGATCATGGGGGCGGGAGAGATTCTCCTCACGGCTATTGATCGAGAAAGTACCATGGCTGGATTTGATTTGGATCTGATTCAACAGATTTCAAAAGCGGTAACCATCCCTGTGATTGCACACGGTGGATCAAAAGATTTAGAGAGTATGCATGCTGCCGTTGTACATGGTGCTACGGCAGTAGCAGCATGTAGCCAATTTATTTTCAAAGGTGTCCATCGAGCGGTATTGATTACTTATCCAAGTCAGGAAGAACTTAAACAGAAATTATTCAACCTTTTGTAATTCCCGCTTTTATCAAAACTGGAATATCATCTGATAAGATGTCCATATTCAGACCTTGAAGGAAATATCTGTTTCCTTCAATGTCTGCTCTTGTCCAGCACTACCAAAAATACAAACAACAGCAAAAGTGTTCACATAATTACCAAAAAGTGTACAGGTGTGCAAAAACTGGCATTTAACGCTTGATAATAAACCCATGTGTTCATGAATGAGAAACAGTTCAGATAATAAGTGAACATAAAAGGGTGAATTAATTAGGATTTTCAGCCTGTGATTCCTATGTTCGCTTTTATCAAAAGCGGGCTTCATAATAGGAAGGGGTCACGATTTGTGGCCAAGTTTTCCTCAGCGCAGGATTTTGGTGCCCACTGGAACATCACCCTGTAGATCTAGTCAGTATTGTAGTGCTTCTCTTTTCATGAACTAAAAAAGAACCACCTCTGAAAAATTCTCCCTCATAGCCTTCGTCGACACGTGGGTATAAATCTGTGTGGTACGGATATCCGAATGACCCATCATCTGTTGGATCATGCATAGGTTGACGTTGGCATCCACACATAGTCTGCCGAAGGTATGGCGGAGCATATGGGGGGTGACTTTTGAAGATCTTGGGGTTAGAGGGGGGCATGGGGCAACGAAGAGTACCATGGGTACAGGGTGTAGTACTTCATGGTGAAAGGGGTTCCATGACTCAGAACCTTAAGCTTGGTGGGGTAAAGTCCAAGGTATTGAGCGCTAACCTATGGGCCTTATTGGTTGGTTACTCTTCTTGTCAGGTTGAGCGGACATCTTGTCTCTCGTCATAGACACGGAGAATGATGATCGACCCCTCTTCAATCATATAGGGAAGCGTGTACTTGGTCCCAGGGACATGCCATTGGAAGACATCATAGTCGTTCGTGGCATGCCCAGCGTGTGGATTCTCTCGGAGCAGTAAGAAGCTTTTCTTGAGATGGTCTCTGATCTTGATGGTTATCTCTGGGTTGATCTGGTCGTAGTAGCGCTTGATGTGATCAAGATCTTTTTTGGCCAGTCTCGAGAGTTTGAGCTGCTTCATAGTTCAGTGTTTTCAAAAAGATCAGGCTCTGGTGAGGCTTTCTCATTTTCTGTTCCCCAACTCTCCATCCAATCCAGCACCTGTTCTCCAGAGTGAAAGACCCCTGATTTGATGTCTTGCTTGGCGGCTTGGATGGCCTTCATTTTTCTGGATTTTGCGTGGATCTGCTCAGTGAGCATCTCTATGGCAAGGGAAGATTGCGAGCGGTGTGTGGCTTCGCTGAGGTAGGCCAGCTCGTCTCTGACCTCCTCGGGAAGGCGTACCGAAAATGCTTTTGCGGCCATGGTCATGGTTCCTTAGGATAAGTGACTACATATAACTACATTGTAGTCACTTCTCGAGGGAGATCAAATGATTCTCCAGGTTTCAGTTTCAACTTATTGATTTTTATTACCTCGTAAACAGTACATGCGCCATATTGTGGTTTATTTTTTAAAGGCCTGGATCAAGGTCTTTCAGTTTCTTTTGGGGCTTCAGATCCCTACCGTTCACGGCTCTGCTAACTGGATGGGAAAGCTGGATCAATGGCGGCATTTCCCGTCATCCAATAAAGGCCTGGTCTTTGAGGTGGTTACACTTTTCTGGACACCATTTCTGAGGGAGAATAGGACTCCCACATAAGAAGAGGTGTCTTGATGAGCAAACGACAATTGAAACGGTACACCCAGGAGTTCAAGGATCGTGCTGTCGACCTGATGAACAGCACGGATCAATCCGTGCCGGAGATCGCCGAGCAGCTGGATGTCAATTCAAAGAACCTTTACAACTGGCGGGCACAAGCGGCAGCCAAGAAAGCAGGCGGCAAATCTCCTGGAATGGTTGATCTTCAGAGGGAAAATAAGCAGCTACGTAAAGAGCTAGCCCAGTTGAAAGAAGAGCAAATCATCTTAAAAAAAGCCGCCGCGTACTTTGCCAGAGACAGGAAGTAGAAGTACGCCTTTATTCAGCGGCAAAGGGTTTATCATTCTGTTGAAAGCCTTTGCTGCGCATTGGGTGTCTCCAAGAGTGGGTACTACGACTGGCTCAACCGGCGAGAATCAGCCCGGACAGAGGAAAACAGGCTTTTAGGAGAATGGATCGTTGAGATCTTTCATGGAAGCCGAGCAACCTACGGCTCGAGGCGTATACACCGCTGTTTGGTTGAGCATGGTGTTCGCGTCAGCAGGAGGCGGGTTGCCAGGATCAAACGCAAACTTGATCTGGAGTGTAAAGCGCAGCGTTGTTTCAAGGTCATCACGACGGATTCAAATCACTCTTTGCCCGTAGCGCCAAACCACTTGAACCGTGAGTTTACCGCTGAGCGGCCAGATCAGGCCTATGTGGGCGATATCACCTACGTTGCGACCAAAGAAGGCTGGCTCTATCTGGCTGTTTGGATAGACCTTTATTCGCGTAGCGTTGTTGGATGGTCTATGGCTGACCATATGCAAGCATCACTGGCAACAGACGCCTTGAGAATGTCCTCTTCAAGTGCAGGCCGCCCGTTAGCTTGATGGGTCCATAGCGATAGAGGAAGCCAGTACGCATCTAATCTTTTCACTGGCCTGCTCAAAGAGAAGGGATATCTCCAAAGCATGAGCCGTCTTGGAGACTGCTGGGATAACGCACCAGCGGAGAGCTTTTTTGGTACATTGAAAACTGAGTTGATCGGAGGTTTTGTTTTCAACTCTCGTGAAGAGGCTAAGCAGGCCATCTTTGAGTACATCGAGGTCTTTTATAACCGCCAGAGAAAGCATTCAACCATCGGCTATATGACCCCTGAACAGTGCGATCTGGCATTCCCAGTTTCTGCGTAAAAAACCGTCCAGAAAAGTGTTGCCCCATCATTCCTGAGTGGGATCGTAGGGTCAGACTGCCGCTGATTTGGGCTGGTGGTGAAGATGTGGCAGCAAAGTTTGATGCGACCATTGAGGAAGACCCTCAAAGAGCCAGTCATGAAGAGCTGCTTCAAATGTGGCAGATGATTTTTCAAGATGAGCCGGTCAGGGTTTCTCGATTGCGTGAAAGCCGGTCCTACACGGAGTTTCAAGATGAATGGTCACGGTTGGATAATGCGTTGCGAACATTAGCCGAAGTCCCCCGTCTTGCGGAGCTTTCCATGCAGAAGGTTGGCTTGGTACTCAAGAAGTTTGAACATAGGCCAGCAGGTGGTTTGAAGCTCGTTAGCTCCAGAGATTCATCCACAAAGAGTAACATCTGGAGGGTTGTCAGTAGCAGCTGATCTGAAGCCGTACGGGGAGTACGGGGAATTACGGGGATGTTTACATAGAGTAAGAGGAAAAAAGATTGATGAAATATCATTCAATCAGCTTCTCTGGCTGACCAAAAAACACCCCGCAGATCCCCCTAACTCCCCGTGGCTTTAAATCAATGATGGACGCCATGGCCACCAGCACACGCACGGTACCCAACTTTAAAACTGTTAACTGAATGAAAAAACCAGGGGACCCAACGGGAGTAGTACCCTATACCCCTTTAACCGGGTTGTGGCCAGATGCACACCCACGGGAAAAGTGTTAACCAATTGTTAAGACTGAGTCACCTTGTTCAAAAGGCTAACTGAATGCAAACAACCAGGGGACCCAACGGGGGTAGTACCCTATACCCCTTTAACCGGGTTGTGGCCAGATGCACACCCACGGGAAAAGTGTTAACCCGTTGTTAAGAAGCAGACCATTGGTTAGATAAGCTCTCAGCCTGTTTCAAAATCAACTCGATGGCCTCTAGCTGCTTATCTGGCGGATATTTCCATTTTTTTAACGTCCGGCGAACCAAATTGCGCAGTTTAGCGCGAACACTATCTCGAACTTGCCAATCTACAGAGGTACTTTTGCGTAACTTCTCTGTCAGTTCTACAGCGATCTTTTTGAGGATCTCATCCCCCAGTTCCCGCACGGCACTTTGATTGTTGGCCAGGGCATCATAAAAAGCGATCTCGTCTGGGTTCAAGCCCAATGCCTCATCCCTTTCCATGGCATCCTGAAACTCCTTGGCCATGGCAATCAACTCTTCAATGACTTGTGCGGTCTCAATGCCCCGATTGCGGTACTTTTTAAGTGTATCCATTAACCGGTCGCCGTACTTTTTTTCCTGCACTACATTGTTGCGGGATTTGGCTTTGACGCCATCCTCCAGCAGCTTGGCCAGCAGCTCCACGGCGATGTTGCGGTTCTCCATATTCCGCACATCTTCTAGAAACTCTTCGGAGAGTAGGCCAATATTGGGTTTGTCCAACCCGGCCAGTTCAAATACGTCGGCAACACCACCGGCAACAACCGCATTATCCAGGATCTGTTTTAGAGCACTGTTTTTGCTCTCTTCAGTATGTTTTTTATCCACACGGGTAAACTTGGAAATGGCGGCTTTTACGGCAGAGAAAAAAGCGATCTCCGTACGTAGTGGTTTGGCCTCATCCAGCGTGCCACAAAGGGAGAATGCCTTGGTGATCGCAAGTATCACATCCAGGAACCGTTTTTTACCATCTTCCAGGCCCAAAATATGGTTGGCAGCTGGTACAAGCAACCCGGTGGCGTTGGTCTCATAGGCACCATAATCAAAGCCATGGAACATCCCACGGCAAATTTCCATTTTCTCTTGCAGTACAGAAAATGCCTCCGCAGAGATCTGTGCAGGCTCCCCTTTACCTTTGGCGTCAGTGTAGGTCTTCAGTGCCTGTTTTAGCTCATTGGCGATACCGATATAATCCACCACCAAACCGCCGGGCTTATCCTTGAAAACCCGGTTAACCCGAGCGATGGCCTGCATCAGGTTGTGACCCTTCATGGGCTTGTCCACATACATGGTGTGGCAGGCTGGGGCATCAAAGCCCGTCAGCCACATATCGCGCACAATCACCAGTTTGAGGGGATCAGCAGGATCCTTGAACCGCTTCTCAAACCGTTTTTTGGTCTGCTTATTGTAGATGTGTGGTGTCAGCAAGGCTTTATCCGAAGCCGAACCGGTCATGATGATTTTGATGGCCCCTTCATCAGGTGTTGGAGCGTCATCAGAGTTCGGGTCATCCTTTGCCCAGTCTGGGCGCAGAGCGGTGATGGCATCATACATGTGCACACAGATCTCACGGCTCATGCAGACGATCATCGCCTTACCATCCAGGGTGGCGGTTCGTGCTTCAAAGTGGGTAACCAGATCTTTCGCTACCTCCTTGATGCGCGGGTCGGCTCCCACCAGTTTTTCCAGGGCGGCCCACTTGCCCTTGGTCTTCTCACGGGTGGAGAGATCCTCCTCATCCTCGACAACCTCTTCCACCTCGTCGTTAAGCTCTTCGATCTTCTCTTGGTTGATATCCAACTTGGCCAAACGGCTTTCATAGAAGATGGGCACCGTAGCCCCATCATCCACCGCATCCTGAATATCATACGTGCTGACATAGCCCCCAAAGACCGCTTGGGTGTCCTTGTCTTCCTGGGCGATAGGGGTGCCGGTAAAGCCGATGAAGGAGGCGTTGGGTAGGGCGTCGCGCATATGTTTGGCGTAGCCGAACTTGTAGGTGCCAGTCTTTTCGTTGAGGGAGGCTTTTAGCCCGTATTGGCTACGGTGGGCCTCATCGGAGATCACCACAATATTGGTGCGTTCACTCAGTATCGGATGGCTGGCTTCATCCTCCAGGATAGAGAACTTCTGTACCGTGGTGAAGATGATGCCCCCAGATTGGCGGTTGTTGAGTAGCTCCCGCAAAGTATCCCGGCTATCGGCCTGCTGGGGTGTTTGACGCAAGGACTCCTGGGCGCTGCTGAAGGTTTGGAAGAGCTGTCCATCCAGGTCATTGCGGTCGGTCACCACTACTAGGGTAGGGTTGTTCATCTCCGGCTGTTGCAGCAGTTTGCCTGCATAGCAGGACATGGAGATACTTTTGCCCGATCCCTGGGTGTGCCACACCACACCCCCTTTACGCTTGCCCAGATTCTCCAACTCGTCGTAGGAGGCTTTCAAGCGGGTTACCTGCTCGGGGGCGTCACAGGCGGCAATCACGGTGGCCCGTACCGCTTCCCGTACGGCGTGAAACTGATGGTACCCGGCAATCTTTTTGATGATCAGGTCGCCGTCGGTCTCAAACAGGATGAAATGACGGATGTAATCCAGTAGCAACTCGGGATGGAAGAACCCCTTCACCATGGTCTCCAGCTCAAACTGGAGCATGGGCTTGTCGTTCTCATGGGCCAGGGTGCGCCAGGGCATGAAACGCTCTTCAGTAGCGGTAAGGGAGCCTACACGGGCCATTAAGCCATCGCTTACCACCAGGGCGGTATTGGTGATGAACAGATCGCTGATCTCCGCCTTATAGGTCTGGAGCTGATTATACGCATCCCAGATATCGGCATTCTCATCAGCGGGGTTCTTCAACTCGACCACCGCGATGGGCAGGCCGTTGATGAACACCACCAGATCGGGACGGCGGTTCTGCTTGGTGCCCTGAAGGGTAAACTGATTGACCACCAGAAAGTCATTGTTACCGGGTTGTTCAAAGTCCATCAGGCGGGCGTGGTCGCTCTGCTTTTCTTCATCCACAGTGAACTCAACCGGCACCCCTTCCAGCATCATCTGGTGGAAGGCGCGATTGTTGCGCATCAGGTCTGGGTGACTGGGGGTGGTGATCTGATGCACCGCCTCTTCCAGGGCGGACTGGGGAATCTGGGGATTGATGCGGGCCAGCGCATCCAGCAGGCGATTTTTTAGGACTACCTGCTGATAGTCGGCCCGTTCCGGGGTATTCCCATCAGGAGCGATATCGGGGCCGTGCTGGTATTGGTAGCCGTTATCCTGAAACCAAACGATGGCCTGCTGTTCGAGCTGGTCTTCGGTAATCATGTATATTCCTATACAGTGGGAATTACTAAAAGTCGTAATTTTTTCCTGTGATTCGATTCAGATGATGATGCAACCCCTGATATCCGTGTCTACTAGACCCAGAAAAACCAAAGCTACCGCTAATTTCTCCATTTGAATCATAGATCTCAATCATCTTTCGAATCTGGATATCTGATAGGTTCGTAATAATAGGCAGTTGATCTGCCAATTCATTTCCCATATTGAAATTTGGGCAATCCCTCATTCCTTGTATCAAACCATCGACTACCCGTTCCTGGTCTTTTTTCAGCAATAGGGCAACTACTTGAGAAGGTAGTAACTGGTTTTCCCAAGTGCTGCGTAGAGCTTGAATTTTTCCAATGAAACCATATGGGTCTTTGGTTTGGAGTGTGACCGGGATAACCGGTACACCTCGTCCAAGAGCATAGCCAACTTCTTGGTCTGTCCAAGGGCTGTCACTGAAATCATCAGTTATCAAGGCCACCAAAGCATGCATACTGTTTAAAGCATTCTCAATTTCATGCTGCCACTCTTCGGCGGGATGGATGTCTTCATGGGCAACAAAACAGCTAATACCATAATAGGAAAGCTGTTCTTTCAATTTTGCTGTTTCTTTTTTAAACGGGACCTTATGGCTCAAGAAAATTCGATATTTATTGGGTTCCCAAATCCTGGATTCAACTTCAACAGGTATGACATGTGGGTTTCCCGGTGGGCTTTCATTACTGGCTGATGATCCTAATAACGCACCTGATGAGACCCTCCAATCTTGAGTTTCATCATGTAAACAATGAATTGAAACACTATAAAAGTGCTCAGTATCCTGACTGTGATCGTACTTTGCTGCTGTGTTTAGGTCTTCACATATAGTTTGTTCAAATTTTGGGAGTTTCCTAACGTTCTGAATGAATATGGCTTCTGGAACGTGAAGATGGACAACATGGCCATGTAGACCACCGTTCCAGTTATCATAGTGAGCAGCTTCCTCAACTTGGACTTGAGCATTAACAATAATTGCCAAAAGCTCATTGTGTCCTTGATGATGATAAAGGCCAGAAATCGTACGAAGAAAATTACTCTCCAATTGGCTGGGTAAATTATACTTGTCGCTTATCGTTGGTGTGTTCATCACATTACCTCAGGTAGAGAATCCAGGTTGATTTCACCAGATAGGAGTTTGGGAAGGAGGGTGTCACGAAGTTGAGATAAGGTTCTCGAAGATTGGTCGTTAGCCTCACTGATTTTTTCAAGATCGTTAAGGACATCTTCAAAGTATGAAATCAGATCATTTTGAGGCAGTAGTGCTGGAAGACTATGCACATGATTTCTATTAAGGGTTGGAACTGCTGATCCAGCATTAAATGCCTTAAAGTCAATTTGCTGAAGAACATGGAAAGCAAAGAGAGCAGAACCAAGCTTAAATTTTTTTACCCATAAAGTTGTATTCAAAGGCCAAAAGTCAGAGCTAATGAACTCTACCTTACCCAACACTCCACTTCGACCGGTGGTTACGCCTGGTCCAAGAACTTTGAATTCATTATGAGTTCCATGGATACCTCCTGCAGATATTACGGGATACTCTCCTTCAGATCTTTTGGAAACAGGTAAATCAAAGCCCCTTTGAAGAACTAAAATATCTTCTAATTTTCCTGTCTTCCAGCCCTTTGGGATTAGGCCGAGTTCGGAGTCTACCAGCTCATCGGGGAAGAGGGCGGCGGTGGTGGCGAGTTGTTGGTATTGCTCGGGGGGGAGCTGGTCCAGTTGGGCGGGGGATTTGCCGCTGATGGCGGCCATGGCGGCGCGCTGGGGATCTTCGCCTGCCTCGCAGGCGGCGATCTTGGCCTTTACCGGGTCGAAATCCACAAACCAGCTCTTGAAAATCGCCCGCGCCATCTCCTCCAACGTCTGGTTGATCTGACGGTTTAGGGCTATCTTATCGTCAAATTTGCTGAGAATTACCCCGATCTTTTTTTGTTCTTCAATCGGTGGTAAAGGTATTTCAAAGCTTTCGATACTGCCCTTCGTGATCGCTCTTCTACTTCCACCAGAATTAAAAGACTCAATGTATTGCTTGATGGCTTTGTTAGTTAGAAAGGTAAGAAGGTAGCCAGGGTCACATTCATTAGGCTTGCTCCTGATAATGGCAACATGCTGATTGACGCACGCTGGAAGAACAGCAGCTTCTGGTTGGCAAGCCCTACCAAATGTAACCCCGTCACCTGTGATATTGAGAAGAATATCGCTATGAAAAACTTCTGATGAGCTAAGCTTCTTAGCATCATTATCTGATATGAAGCTCACTGCTTCGGAATCGAATGATCTATCAAAAACACACTGACTTCTAATTAAAGCGAATTTTTGACGGACTGGTAGATATACCTTTTCTCCACCTCTTGGAGTCGCCCCAGATCCAATTTTAGAGCACAGCTTGCCTAATGGAACAACCCTCCAGGAGGAAGGGAATGTATAAGGTAAAAAGTGATTACTCATATCCCGGCCCCCCCAGGTTTTTTCAGGTTGCATAGCTTGGCTAGAGGCTGCCAGCATCTCAAACTTTCCCGTAATCACCCGCTGGAACTCCTCCGAGATCGCCCACCAATCCAGCACGTCCACCCGCATGGGCAGATTGGACTCTTCAAAGGCCTCCACCAATCGGTTCATGCGCCGCGTTTCTAGCCTCTCCGGCCCCACCAGGGCGATGTCCAGATCGGAGTGATCCTTGGCGGTCCAGGCGACCCGGGAGCCGAAGGCGCGCGCTTCGCACTCGGGGACGTGCTCGGCCAAGATGCGCTTGACCGTCTCCAGATGCTCCGGGGCCAAGTCAATCATTGCGCGCCTCGATCTGCACCAGGAAGTGCCGCGCTGCATGCACAAAGGCAATCCCAGCCTCCACCACATCCAATGCGGTCTTTTCATCATAGGTATGGGAGGTGCGGTTACGGGCTTGGTGGTAGTCCATCCACTCGTCCACGTCAGCGATTAAACGATACTCGGCGCTTAGACGAAAAAGTTCTCGTCGGGTGACGCCATCCACATGGCTCTCGCCCACATTGTGCGCCAGCCAACGCTTCATCAACTTCCAGCATAACTCATAGGTGAATTCAAAATTCTGAATCACTCCGGCGCGGATGATCTCGCGGATCTCCGGCTCCATGGCGTTCATGCGCGCCTCAGAACTGGCCACCCCAACGGCCCGCTCCAATGACGCCAACGCCTTGCGCAGACTGGAGAGATCAAGCGCCATCGTTCACCTCCCAGAAGCCCAACCCGGCCAAATTCTTCTTAATCTGCGCTTCCAATTGGGCGCTCTGCTCAAACTGGTTTTTTAACTGGCCGGTCAAGCGTGTCATCTTCTCGGGAAAAGGCTCGCTATCTTCCTTTTCCGCAGCGGCCCCCACATAGCGCCCTGGGGTGAGCACATGCTCATGCTTGCGGATCCCCTCCAGATCCACCGAGGCACAGAAACCGGGCTTATCCTCGTACCCTTTGCCCTTCTGCCAAGTGTGAAAGGTATCGGTTATCGGTTCGATATCCTTCTTGAAATCAAAATCCCGTAGCACCCGATCCTTCATGTAGCCCATCTGGCGGGCATCGATGAAGAGGAACTTCTGGGATCGATCCCGCTTGCCGCTGTGGGCTTTCTTGTTGCGGGTGAGGAACCAGATACAGGCGGGAATCTGGGTGTTGGTGAAGAGCTGCCCCGGCAGGGCCACCATGCACTCCACCAGATCGGTTTCAATAAGGCTCTTACGGATCGCCCCCTCATTGTTGGTATTGGAGCTCATGGAACCATTGGCCAGTAGCAGCCCCAAGGAGCCATTGGGGGCTAGGTGGTAGAGCATGTGTTGGAGCCAAGCAAAGTTGGCGTTGCCCTGGGGCGGCGTTCCGGCGATATCCCAGCGGGGATCATCGGCCAGTTTTTCGTTCCACCACTCCTTCATGTTGAAGGGTGGGTTGGCCATGACGAAATCAGCCCGCAGATCCGGGTGTTGGTCCTCTGTAAAGCTATTTGTGTTTTTTTGTCCGAAGTTAAAATCAATCCCTCGGATCACCATGTTCATGGCCGCCAAGCGCCATGTGGTGGGGTTGGACTCCTGCCCATAGACCGAGAGATTATTCAGCTTGCCACCGTGCTCTTTGATGAACCGCTCACTCTGCACAAAAAAGCCGCCGGAGCCCATGGCCGGATCATAGACCCGCCCCTGGTAGGGCTGGAGCATCTCTACAATCAGCAAGACAATGGATTTGGGGGTGAAGAATTGTCCACCCTTTTTGCCCTCTGCTAGGGCGAACTGGCCCAGGAAGTATTCATAGACATGGCCCAGAATATCTTTAGCGTGTAGGGATTCGTGGGCAAAGGGGATCTTGCCGATCACCTCGTTGATCAGGGCCAAAAGTTTGTCCTGGTCCAGTTGCAGGGCAGCATAGTTGCGGTTGAGCACCCCTTTAAGCTTGGGGTTCTCCTTCTCAATGGCCTCCAGGGCATCATCGATGAGGCGGCCAAGGGATTTCATGCGGGCGGGCTGACCGTTACCATTGATCCACGGTAGTTCTGCCCCAGGGGGGAGTGCTGCAAGATCCTGAAGGGTCTTCCAGCGGGAACGGGCGGGTACCCAGAAGACGTTCTTCTCGGTGTAGTAGTCCCGCACCTCCAGCTCGCTTTCCAGTTCTTCCTGGTATTCGTGGTCAGAGTCGAACTCGTCAGGGTCTAGATAGTAATCGTACTCAGGGTCCTGGAACTGAGTTTTGAGCTGCTCTCTTCGCTCATCAAAGGAGTCACTGACATATTTCAGAAAGATCAGACCCAGTACCGCGTGCTTATAGACGGCGGCATCCAAGCTGGAGCGCAGCCGATCGGCGGCATTCCAGAGCTTCTTATCCAAATCATTCAAAAATTTCTGCTCGTTGGTTTTCATGCCGTTATTGCCTAATCCATTTTCCAGGGTGGTCATGGCTTGTTGTATGGACAAGACCCGATACCACCAAGAGAGGTTGTTTAAATTGACGAGGAATGATCATACCCCAGCTGTAGATGAAGTTCCCGGTGTTTTGCGAGGGTGTGAGGCCAAGATACAAAGCCCATCACGGCTAATGGATAGATGTGTCAGTCCAGTTGCTTATACAGTGCCCGCTCTAGGCCAAATAGGCTTCATATGGCTGATGAGGAGGCAGGTGAAGGCTATTAGGGAGGTGTGTGTTGATTGGTATGCACTGAAAAGCTCAACAAAGAGGTAGCCAAGCTGTCTTATCAGAGGTTTGCAGGGTTAACAGCCAATCGGGATTGGGGGTCAACTGTTAAGCAAAGCGGAGTCCTCTGTTACATAAAATAAGGAATCAAACAGACAAAGAGGCTACTGAAGTATTGTAATAACATGAAAAGAAAGAGAAAAAATATGATTCGTTCAGGGGTAACAGTGTAGGGGATGTATCGTTTGGTGTGTAAACGAGGGTATGGAAGCTGTTAACGGGCCTGTTAACTTGATGCGCTTTTTGGGGTGTTTTAGCGGCTCTAGCAGGGAAAAAGTCACACCCAAACTCACACCCAGAATGGATTTTGGCAGGGTAAGATTGAAATGGGTGTATTGTGTAAACCATTGAAAAAATGGCGGAGGAGCAGGGATTCGAACCCTGGGTGGGCTTGCGCCCACAACGGTTTTCGAGACCGTCCCGTTCAACCACTCCGGCACTCCTCCGCATGATGAGAGGCGCGAATTATGACAGAAGCGCCTAATAGGTGCAACCCCATGAACCCTCTGGTCTGACCAGACTCTTTGCCTGTTTTTAACCAAATAATATCAAACCATAAGCCGAATATAAGTCGATGAAGTTTAGAATATTAGTGGATATAAAAGGCATGGATCAAGCACCATACCATCCGGCGAGGTTTCATGCGTTTAGCATCGACATTCTACCTACAAGAATGTGTCACTTATTGCTTATTTTAAGGTATTAAAAAGACCAGAATAGGGGAATTAATAGGGTTGAAAGCAGCCAAAAACCCAGATTTAAGGGTAAGCCGACTTTAAAGAAATCAGAAAATCGATACCCGCCCACACTAAAGACCAGCAGGTTGGTTTTGTACCCAATGGGGGAAGCAAAGGCGGCATTGGCACCAAAAATTGTCATCATAAGGAAGGGCATAAAGCTCACCCCCATACCTTCAGCAATAGCAACGCCAATGGGGGCAAATAGAATGGCGGTGGCATTGTTGCTGATAACATTGGTAAAAACAGTCACCATTAAGCCAAATGCACCTAACACCATCCAAGGTGAATAGCCTTCCACGATCCATAAAAATCCACGGGCCACCATTTGGTCTGCGCCGGTGCCTTGCATGGCGGTACCCATAGCCAGTGAGGCTGCAATGAGTAGAATAACTTTGGATGAAAGCGCGCTATAGGCCTGACGCAGGGTCAAACAGCGGAAGGCCAACATTAAGGTGGCACCCACAGTGGCCAAAACCGGCATGGCATGGCTATCCAAAGCTGCAAAAATGATAATCCCCAACAAAATACCGGCGGCAGCACGGGCTTTTTGTGGCTGTTTAACCGCGTTATGGGCGCCCCAGTAGAGTAGAAAATCACGACTGTTAGAGAGGGTCTCAATCCGTTCGGGTATGCCCTCTACCAGTAAGAGGTCTCCGGGTCGTAAGGGGGTATCAATCACCCGTCCTTTAATCTCCCGTGCAGGGCGGTTAATGGCCACCACGGCAACCCCAAACTGACGCCGCATGCGGATTTGTGACAAGGTTAAGCCCACCATGCGGGAGTCTGGTGCAATAACCAGCTCGGCCAACATGCGACGCTTTTTATCCTGTTCTGAGAGCGGCATGCCCGGCATGTAGGGTGTAATGGTCACTCCGCCGTGAAATTCGCACTCTTTTAAAGCGGTGACCGTACCCTGTACCAGTAGAATGTCCCCTGCTTTGATCTCAACCTCAACATAGGGTGTGGTGTAATCCACCAAAGCACCCCGAATGAGTTTATGCACCACTACATCTTCAAACAGCTCTTTTTCTAGCTTGGCCAGGTCCTGACCAATGAGTGGGCACCCTTCATCAACCCTTAACTCTGCTGTGAACAGTCGTAGGGTCACGGGATCATCAGATTGAGGGGTTGGCCCTTCATCGGAAATTAATCTGGGGGCCCAATAGATTAAGTAAACCAGACCCACAATTAACAAAACCACACCCACTGGGGTAAGGGTGAACATGCTGATTTTATAACCTAAAATACGTTCAGCATAATCGGCCACTAACAAGTTGGTAGAGCTTCCGATCAGTGTGCAAGCGCCGCCAAGAATAGAGACATAAGAGAGGGGTAAGAGAACTTTGCGCGAATGAATATCATACTGGCTGGCTAAGCCAGCTAAAATGGGAATAAAAATCACCACAACAGGGGTATTGTTTACAAATCCACTGGCGATGGCTGTAATCACCAAAACCAGAGAGAAAGCTTTGATCCATGAGCCATCTGCCCAGGTTTCAATCCATTCTGAAACAGGGGTCAAAGCGCCTGTCCGGGTGATACCTTCACCCACCACCAACAGTGCAGCTACAGAAATAAGCGCTGGGTTACTGAGACCGCGGAACAGATCCACACCCTCCAACACCACGTCACCACTATGATCTACCAAAGGTGATATTTGAAAGACTACCGCCAGTACCGCCAATACCCCCATGGAAACCAGATCCATGGGTAGGCGACCGCGGGCATAGAGGATCACCACTACTGAGATAATGCCCAGAACCATCCATGCTTGTACCGATGTTTCCATACCCACCCCAGAGAATCGTAAGAACAGCTAAGTAGATCGGACCTGATTTTTTAATGCCATATTCGGTGTTTATAAAACAATACAAGCCAATAGGGTCTTAACCGTTCTGAATGACCCCATGATGTTAGAGATAAAAAGTGACAAGGCAAAGGATCCTTACACTTTATGTGACGGTTCTGACCGATCTGTCGTTTCTTAACGGGGATAAAAAAACAAAACCTGAGCAAAACAGACACAAAATGACTCGATAAGCTGAAATCTCTATTTCCAGATGTGTATTTATTGGTTATGATTCATTGAATAAATAGAGCCTATTAGTCCAAAGGAATGCGAATCATTCCACAACTGTTATCAAGTTTTTACGCTGGGTCATACTATAAAAAGAATAATCATGGCCTGTATTTACCCATTTAAAGAGGTGATGCCCCATGAAAGCCCTATTCCCTGCTTATGACAAAAACCTTTCTGATGAGGTGCGTAAAGAGCTGCAGAAGGATTTTGCAGCCAGTGACCGTATGATGCTGCGCCTGATCATTGCTCAATGGATCTTGGTTAGTACCGTCACAGCTTTTAGCCATGGGTTCTATCTGTTGGGTATGGTTGGTGGTGGTGTCACCACACTGGTGGCTTGGCTTGCGTATCGAATTATGCCTGGGCGGGCACTGACACGTGCGGTCATGGGGGCCAGCTTTATGGTGTTCTCCGCCATTGTGATCCAGCAACACTTAGGGCGTATTGAACTGCACTTTCATGTCTTTGTCGCATTGGCCTTTATGGTGCGTTACAAAGATATTGTCCCCATTTTAGCTGCCGCAGGGACCATTGCGGTACACCATCTTACCTTTAATTTTCTTCAGCAGTTTGATGTCCATGCGTGGGGTGTGCCCATCACCATTTTCAACTATGGCTATGGGTTGGAAATTGTCATTTTACATGCACTGTTTGTAGTGGTTGAGACCGCTGTTTTTGCCTACATTATTCTACAAATGACCAATCAATATCTGGCCAATGTAGAAATTACGGCGACCTTAAGTCAGGTTATCCGCCACCGTAACCTCTCCTTACGTGTGAAAGAGCATAATAGTGAGGCCATTGCGGTCAATGGTTTTTTGGGTAATTTGCAATCCATTTTGGGCAGTATACAGAGCCAGACTGAGCGGCTCGGCGGTGCCATTGGTGAGGGGGTTAGTTGCAAAAATACGCTGGTTGAAAGTTCCAACCGTACCCGTGAAATTGCCGATAACTTGGTTGGTGCCAACCGTCAACTTGTTGAGGATGTGGTACATATCCGTTCAGCGGTGGATCAGTCACAGGATAATGTAACGGCCATGCGTGAAGCGGCGGATGCGCTGCGCCAAGATTTGAACCTGATCAACCAAGAGGCACAAAACGGTAATGTGAATGTACAAACGGTGGCGGATTTGAGCAGCCGTATGGATATGAACCTGTCTGCCATGAACAACCGTCTTGCTTCTATTAACGGTGTGATTGGTGAAGTGACCAGTGCCATTACCGAACAGCGTGGCGCCTTGGTGGAGATGAGCCAGCAGAGTCGAGATGCCCGTGAACGTTCTGAGCATGCTAATGTGCGGGCAGAAGCGGTGGGACCGGTTGTGGATGCGTTGAACAGCGCAGCCATAGAAATTGGTAAGGTGGTGGATGTCATTAACAACATTGCAGAACAGACCAATATGCTGGCGTTAAATGCCTCTATTGAAGCGGCAGGTGCTGGGGATGCTGGTAAGGGTTTTGCGGTGGTGGCCAATGAGGTCAAAGAGTTGGCCCAGCAGACCGCCCAGGCGACAGAAGATATCTCAACCCAAGTACGGGATGTGCAGGATAACTCGCGCACCGTGGCCAGTGCGCTTGGTGAGATCATTAAGTCAGTCAACCGGGTCAATGAAGCCAATAATGCCATTGCACATGGGGTGGAAGATCAAACCCATGTTACAGAGCGCTCGGCTCACTCTATGTTACAAGCTGCCCAAGCAACCGACGAAATTACCCAACAATCCATGGAGCTAACGCAGTTTGCTCAAGATCTGGATCAGGCTGCTGGTCAGGCAGCTGAGAGTTCACAACAAATAGCCGGGGCGGTTTCAGCCTCTGTGGTCCATGCTGATCAAGTGGCCAATGCAGCCATGGCCACTCATGAGTTGGCGGACCGTATTGGCCAAGCGGCAGAACGTTCCGATAGCAACGCGGGGCATGTACGCCATGAGTTGGATCAGGCTTTTGATTTAATAACAGGTATGCATCGTAATATCGGTGGTTTAGAGAGTCTCTTTACCGATCTGGAAGGGGGACGTAAGGAGCTGGATAGTGCGCAGGCAGAATTGACAGCCTAGTGGTCTCTTTATTTCAGCCACAGCAGTGGTCCGAACGGCGAAAACAGTGGGTGGTGGGGTTGCTCTTACTGTTCAATGTGGTTTGGGTGTTTGCCGTAGGTTTGGTGGGTTTTCAGGGTGATGCTAATGGGGTTAACCATGAGCACCAACCGTTAGACCTACCATTGCTGCGTCGGGTTAAACAGGATGAAGCCCTACTCTACCTGGGCTTTGTCGGGTGTGGGGTCTCTTGTCCCACCGCTTTGCAGAGTATGGCTGATGTGCGTCTACGTTTTGAGCAAAATGCTCCAAGGGCTGCGCCGGCTTTACTCTTTGTCAATATCCTCTCTACCGCCACTGAGGCAGGAGTACACCAACCGGCTGAAGGGTATGCACAGAGTTTTCACGATGCGTTTCTCGGTTTTGAACCCATGGTGGATAACCTGCCACAGATCAACCGTGCCTTGGATGTGACCATTACCCCCAATACGATGATTGAAGATCAAAGTGGCCATACAGGCTTTATCTATCTGTTACAACGCCAAGCTGGACGCTGGTACCGCCGGGGTACGTATTTGGCTTGGCCACCGGATGCTCAACAGATCTTTAATGCCGTTCAGCAGCTTCAAGATAATGCAGCATAGCACGCCGTGCTTTAACGTAGATTAAACTGCGAAATCAGCTCTTTTAAGGTTTGGCTAGAACGGTTCATATCCTCAGACTGATGAAGAACATGCTCACTTAAGCTACGCACCGTATCTGACGTCTCTTGAACACGGCCCAGCGCTTGCGCAATGTTTGAAGAGGCTTGAGCAGACTCTGTCACCCGTTGATTAATCTGTTTACCCCCCTCACTGGCATGTTCAACCTTGCTGGACATATCCGTCACACCCTGGCTGATGTGGGTTACATTAAGTGTGACCTCCTGAATACCATTAGAGATTTCCGTGATATTACGGCTGATCTCATTAATGGCTTGTGAAGCTTCATTCACTTCACGGGTAACCGCCTGGGTTTCATGCGCCACAGAGCCGATGGCATCAGAGAGGTTCCTTAATGTGCCTTTTTGCTCTTCAACAGACAGATCAATCTCTTCATTAATGGTGCTTAAGTTTTGAATGGCAGCGGAAACGGATCGGCTCTGTTGCACGGCACGTTTGGAGCTATCTTGAATGCTCTCAATATTTTCCGCAATCATGGTGGTGGCTTCGGTGGTTTTACCTGCCAGCTCTTTCACTTCATTGGCTACCACAGCAAACCCTTTGCCAGACTCCCCAGCACTTGCCGATTCAATAGAGGCATTCAAGGCCAGCATATTGGTTTGATCTGCAATATCGTTGATCATGTCCACAACCTTGGAGATCTCCATGGCCATTTTTTCAAGGCTCATCACCTGCTTGGCTGTATCTTCTGCCTGTGCCACGGCGCTTAGAGACTCATTTTTAGCCTGAACGCAGCGGTTTTGAATGTCCCCCATATTGTTATCCAGTTCATGCACATCTCCCACAACAGATTGCATATTACCACTGGAATTTTCCGCCGAATTGGCCACCGATTGCATATTGGTGCCCGCCTCTTCAGAAGCGGCGACAATGGTGCTAAGGGATGTACTAACCTCTTCAGCCGCTGCTGAGATGGCCCCCATATTTTGGCTAAACTCTTGGGCGGTTGATGAAATATCATCCAGATTATGGGACATCTCTTCCGTATTGCTGGCAATATTTTGATTGTTGGTTTCCATCTCCTGGGCAGATTCACGCACCTGGGTGGAGGCATTGCGCATCTCTTCAGAACCCTCTGCCAGATCACGGGAGACTTGCGACAGTTGGGTGGATATATCTCCCAGTCCGTTGGACTGATCACCAATTTGAGAGAGCATTTCGTGCAGTCGTTTAACCATCATGACCATGGCAAACTGTACACTTTTACGGTTGGTATCCCCTTCATCCAAAGCAATAGCCAAATCCCCTTTGGCCACTTGGCACACGACGTGGGCCATGGTCTCAGGTTCCCCTCCCAGGGGTTTAATAAGCTGTTTGGTAATAAACCACAGGAGTGTCAGACCCAAAACCATTAAAATAAGACTGATAATAATGGTTTTTTGAATGGTTGCATTAACGTCGGCCATGATCACGTGCAAGGGGACTTGGACAAACATACCCCACTGCAGTTTAGAGCTGCCAAAATGCATGGGTACCAAGACATTTAAGTGTTGATCGGTTTCCAAAACCTGATGTTTACCATCCTGCATTTTGCCATGCAGTATCTTTAATTCATCCACCACAAAATCTTGTTTAACCAATAATTTAGACTCGGAATAGTGCATGCCGACATCACCACCCCCTTGAGATAACCCCACAATTTTACCCAAAGCACTTAAAATTAAGATTTTGCCTTGGCCATCATAAAGCATGGTTTTATTAACAATATCTTGAATAAAGCTACCAGGCAGATCAATACCCCCAATACCTTGGAAGGTACCTTGGTTAAGAATGGGCGCGACCAATGAGATGAGTAAGGTATCTTTACCTTGAACGGGGTAGATATAGGGGTCGATAACCGAAGGTTTTTTATCCTCTTTTGGGATGAGGTAATAATCCCCAGCGCGTGCACCATATTGATCTTGGGTGGTGTTTTCCATATCCACCAACGGTTCCATACCACCTGCGGTCCAATAGGGTATAAAGCGCCCAGTGGCGTCGTGTCCTGGTTTGTTTATGTAGAGCTTATCCTGGTTATCAAATTGGTTGGCTTCCCAAGCGGTATAAACCCCTAGGTAATGGTTATTCTGGGCCAAGAGGTTTTTGAGAAGAAGATTAACCTGCGCGCGGGAGATATTAAGACGCTTATGATCATGGCTAATGGCCCCGTAGGTTTGGGCCATGTTGTGGGCAACGGCTAAAGCCATGTTGATCTTTTCAGCAATGAGCTCGGCTTTTTCTTCAGCAATCGCTTCAGATTTTGCGATAGCTAGCTGCATGGCTTCATGTCGTAACTCTTTGGCCACTAAAAAAACACTGACTGATGTGGTGATCAGCAGTATTAAACCAGCCCACAGTGCAATACGGCCACTAAATGACAGGGTAAGTTTTTTTAGCATCTTCCTTCTCCAAAGGGAAAAACATGGTTAAACCATGGTACCGATTAAGAAGCGATCTATTCTTTTGTCCCATTCAAGTCAAAATATTGCAAGATAAACATGATGTTTTTGTCACATTTTTGAGCAGGTGTGCCTAAATTTTAGCTCATAATTTACATAATTAACGAGTTGTATCATGGTTTCAAATATAATTATTAGAAGGTCATTGTTTAGTTATATTTGGGATTATGATTCGTGTGAAATGAATAAAGGATGTATCCGTGTTGTTGTCTTTATCATGAAACAATTATTGCGTTATAAGTTGGGATTATTGAGTGTATCTATGAAGAATAAGTCGGTACCTATTCGATTATTATAAAGTATTAAGATGGATTTTGAAGTAAAAGAAAGAGCGTGGTCAATAGTGTTGAAAAAGATAGTTGTGGCGAACAGATACCTTAGGTATACAGGCCTGCTCTTGGTTCCGACATGGGCTGGTGGTATGATCACCAACCATATCGCGTACAAACCTTGTGCGTCCAGTTGCTACTGATCCTTACTCGGAGCCCATGTCATTATGCAAGCGCACCGTCCCAAACCCATGACGCTGGTCATCCTTGATGGCTGGGGTCTGCGTGATACCACGGAAAATAACGCCATTGCCAATGCCGCCACACCACATATGGACCGCTGGTTTGCTGAGCGACCCAACGCCAAAGTGCAAACCTCGGCTGGGGATGTTGGGCTTCCTGAGGGGCAGATGGGTAACTCTGAGGTTGGTCATCTTAATCTCGGAGCAGGCCGGGTGGTGTATCAGGAGTTCACCCGGGTGGGGCGTGCCATTGAAGATGGTTCATTTATGAAAAATGAGGCACTGCTGTGTGCCATTGAAGATGCCAACAAGGCTGGTGGCGCCGTCCACCTCTACGGTTTGCTCTCTCCCGGTGGTGTCCACTCCCACCAAAATCAAATTCTTGCTGCGGTGCAGTGTGCCTCAGACAATGGGGCCAAGGAAATCTATATCCATGCCCTACTGGATGGTCGTGATACACCGCCCCAGTCGGCCAAAGGGTTTATGGCAACCTTTGAGGCAGGGTTAAAGGAGATTGGTGCGGGTCGTGTGGCAAGTGTGTGTGGCCGTTACTTTACCATGGACCGGGATAAACGTTGGGAGCGGGTGGAGCGGGGCTATCGCCTGATGACCCTGGGTGATGGCCAGCCTTTCGATTCCGCGCATGAGGCGATTCAAGCCGCCTACGATGCTGGGCAGACCGATGAGTTTATTGAGCCCTCGGTCATGGTGGAAGGGGGCCAGCCCATTGGTATGATCAACGATGGGGATGCCATCATCTGTATGAACTTCCGGGCTGACCGGGTGCGTGAGATCAGCCATGTGTTTACAGATACAACCTTTGAACCCTTTACACGTGACGGTCTGCCTAAACTGTCCGCCTATGTCTGTCTGACCCAATACGATGTCTCTTTACAGGGGGTTCGTGTTGCCTACCCACCTGTCGATTTGACCAACATTTTGGGTCATGTCATGGCTGATCAGGGGCTGACCCAATTACGGGCAGCCGAAACAGAAAAGTATGCGCACGTCACCTACTTCTTTAACGGTGGTAAGGAAGATCCCTGTCAAGGCGAAGATCGCTTGCTGGTACCTTCTCCCAAGGTAGCAACGTACGATATGCAGCCGGAGATGTCGGCCAAAACCTTGACCGATAAGGTGATAGAGAAGGTGCAGAGTGCTCAGTATGACCTAATGGTCGTGAACTATGCTAACCCGGATATGGTGGGTCATACCGGTAGTTACGAAGCTGCGGTTAAGGCGATTGAGGCGGTGGATACACAGTTGCTTCGTCTGACCGATGCCATTATGGATGCTGGTGGTGAAGTACTGATTACAGCGGATCATGGTAATGCGGATCAGATGGTGGATGATCGGGGTACGGCCCATACCGCGCATACGTTAAACCCTGCTCCACTCATCTATTTAGGGCGGGATGCCCAACTGACGGATGGTCGTCTAAGTGATGTTGCCCCCACCTTGTTGGCCTTAATGGGTTTGCCCCAACCGCAGGAGATGGATGGGGTTTCTCTGGTTCAGCTTAAAACCGTTGCAGGTGGTTGACCCTGTGACCGGGCTAAGAATATATGGGCTGGTCACCAGCCTGTTGTTGATGTTGCTGCTGGCTGTGCCGGTTGCGGCCCAAAGTGGTGGTGCGCAACGGGCCAAGCTGGATGCCATTGTTCAGCAGCTTAAAGAGGAGCAACAGGCCCTAAACAAAGTGAAGGGTCAAGAGCGTTCTTTGCTCAGTGAGCTGGAACGTATGGAGCGTCGTTTAAGCAAAGGGGTGAAGCGACTGGCTGAAATCCGCCAGGAAGATCAGCGCATACGCCACACTTTGCCCACGTTAAATGCTCGTATTGATTCCAGAAAAATGGCCATGGCCCGTCAGCAACAGCTCTTGGCGGGTCACCTTCGCCTGTTCTACGGTATGGAGGGTAAGGAGGCCTTGCGGATCTTAGCACCTCAACGGCACTCCAAAGCCACCATGCAGAATATGGTCTATTTCCGTTATCTGATTGAGGCCCGTAATGCCCGTTTTACCCACTACAAAAAAAGTGTGGAGTCGTTGCAAGAGGCCATAACCGAACAGCAACTGGCTTTGGCCACCCTACAGCGGTTGGCCAAAAAAGAGTTGGAGCTGCGGGTTGATCTGGAACGGGAGCGGGCGGAGCGCAGTAACCTGCTTAATCAGGTTCGTCGGGAACGTCGCCTGCATGCCCGCAAAGTGGAAGAGCTTAAAGAGGCACAAGAAGCGTTAACCCGGTTTGTGAGCAAACTTGATCGGGCCATACAAAACTCCCCTTTGGAAATTGCGCCACGTGCCAGAACGGCCAAGGCTAATCCTACCCGTCAAACACGAACACCCTCCTTCAAAAAAATTCATCAAATGAAAGGGCGTTTACCTAAACCGGTCCAGGGGCATTCCGAAGCTAAGGATCCGGGGCTCTTTTTTGATGTTCCACAGGGTGCTCAGGTACGTGCCATCCATCGGGCACAAATTGTCTATGCCGACTGGTTCCGGGGCTATGGTCAGTTGTTGATTTTGAACCATGGGGAGAATGTCTATTCCCTTTATGGTCATAATAGTCGACTGTTGGTGGCACAGGGTGACTGGGTTGAGGAGGGGGATCTGCTGGCTGAAGTAGGGAATACAGGGGCTTTAGATGGTCGGATTGGCCTCTATTTTGAGATTCGCAACCGGGGCAAAACCGTTAATGCCCGACGGTGGTTGGTTCGCCGAGGTCGCTAGTTCTAGGGCTAGGGTAGGGGGGTAAATAGGGTCCAATAGCTACCTGGTTCGCCGTGCTCTGCTTTGTGGAATGCTGCGAATATGCGCTTAAGTAACCACTAAATTCTGACACTTTTTCTAGCATTGATGCCGCAATGGCTTGGCTATAAAACCTTCATGCTTGGTCTGATAACAGACTTTTCCCGCCTCATTCTCGTTCTTTCAAACACTTTTGCTTACTAGCACACCCTTTGCATAGCTGTGAAATCGGACTTTTTGTATCAAAGAGGACCTTTGTCGGCACATTTTGATTGAAGAGGCTGGAAAAACTAGCGTGCTTCAGGCATTTTTAAAGGATTTAATCCACGAGGGTTTTGGTACGCCCATTCCCACAAGGCATGCGCAGTTAACGCGGATGATAGGTGCTTAAAATGAGTCAGGATAAAAAATCGACACGTAGCTGGCTGTGGCTGGTGGTGGCGTTGGTTCTTTTTATCGTTGGTATGCAGGCCGCTAATAACGGTATGGCCCTGGGCCGTGTGACCTACGAAAAGTTAAAAGTATTTACTGAAGTACTGGATCTTGTCCGCACCCAATATGTGGAAGAGGTGGATGAAGAGAAGGTTCTATACGGTGCCATTAGTGGCATGTTGGAAACCCTGGATCCCCACTCCTCCTTTTTGAATCCTGACAGTTTCAAAGAGATGAAGGTGGATACTAAAGGTGAGTTTGGTGGCCTTGGTATTGAGATTACCCGTGGCGACCAGGCCATTAAAGTGGTTGCACCTATAGCAGATACCCCAGCCGATCGTGTGGGTATGAAGGCGGGTGATCTGATCATTAAGATTGAAGATGAGAGTACACAGGACATGAACCTGATGGATGCGGTCAAACGCATGCGCGGTAAGCCTGGTACTGATATCAATCTGACGGTGATCCGTAAGGGTGAAAATAAACCTCTGACTTTCACCATTACACGTGCTGTGATCAAGATCAGCAGTGTTAAATGGCGGGCTGAGGACAACAACCTAGCCTACGTACGTATTACCTCCTTCAACGAACAGGCCCGTCCTTTATTGGACCATGCGTTGGATGAGATTGAGTCTGAGATGAAAGGGAATCTACGTGGGTTGGTGTTGGATTTGCGTAACAACCCCGGTGGATTACTGGATCAAGCGGTTCAAGTGAGTGATGCATTCCTTCATAAGGGACGTATTGTTTATACCAAGGGGCGCATTAAGGGTAAGGACCTCTCCTTTGATGCACACCGTGGGGACCTGATGGATGGTGCCCCCATTGTTGTGTTGGTGAATGGTGGCTCTGCTTCAGCCTCTGAAATTGTAGCGGGTGCTCTGCAGGATCATAAACGGGCTGTCGTCATGGGTACGCAAACCTTTGGTAAAGGTTCGGTTCAGACCATTATGCCACTGTCTGATGGTGCCGGTGTGCGTTTGACCACCGCGCTGTACTACACCCCGAGCGGGCGTACCATTCAGGCTAAAGGTATTGAGCCTGATATTATTGTTGAAGACCTAACCTTGGCTAAGCGTAAAGATCGTATTGAGCGGGCTAAGGAGAAGGATCTGAAGGGTCACTTCGATAATGATGGTAAGCGTACCGATAAAAAAGAATCTAAAGACGCTAAAAAAGATGGCGACGGCAAAGGTAAAGCAGAAGGCCAGCCTGAAGATCGTGACCGGGTTACAGGTCGTAGCAAGGATGATTATCAATTGAAGCGGGCACTGGATCTGCTGCGCGGCTTACAAGTGTTCCAGACCTCCGCTCTGCAACGCTAAAAAGCGACGCTTCATATACAACACGGATGTGGTTTCTTGAACCGTCTAACACACGTCACTTCTGACACCAGTCAACACGGGGGTGCCCGCTGGGATTTCCTAGTGGGTACCCTACTTGTCTTTGGCCTGGTTGGTTTTATTTTCTATCTTTGGGTCGCTGGACCTTGGTCGTTACTGGACCAGGAGCGCTTGGCAACCCCATGGGGTACGCCGCCCTATGCTGAAGAGCAGGGCTATACACTGCAGCCTGCGATGTCCCGTATCATGCAGGAGGATACTGAGGAGCTGAACAGAGATGTTCAAAAAGCCTCTTTGGTGGCCAAACCTGAAGCTATACCACCAGCACTCGATAATCCAATAGAGGATGAGCCAGCTGAGCCTCCCCAGGGTGATCTTGATGCCGGAATGCAGTCGGAAGTAACCCCCCCCGCGGCCAAGGCAGAAAAGCCCAAACAGACCGATGCCTCCAAGCAGCCGGTTGAAGTGCAAAAAAAGCCGGATACATCTGTCCGTCAAAAAGAGCCAAAAAAAGCAGAGTCAGATACGACGGTTGATGAGAAAAAACCGACCCCTGAACACACCAAGCGTGTTGAGCCAAAGAGCCAATCAAAAGACACGCCCCAAAAAAGTCAGGCCGTTGTTGAGAAAACAGCTGAGACTAAAAAAGAGCGTGCACCGGTACCCGCTGTAAAAAAAGCAGCTAAAGCGCTGCCTGATTCAAAAAAAGAGACCAAGGCCGCGGTTAAAGCATCACCCGTTAAAAAAGAAATACCGGTTAAAACCGAAGCAAAAAAGCCCACTCAAACAGAAAAACCTGTCAAAAAAGTGGCCGATAAACCAACCGGTCCTGCTAAATCGGAAAGTACATCCGGGATTATCTATGAAGAGGATCTCTCTGACGATATTGATAAGTCAGAGGTTCCTGTGGTGGAGGAGAAAAAACCGACACCAACACCATCCCGTATGGCCAAGATCGCGGTTATTATTGATGACCTTGGCTACAATGGTTCAGTGGGTCGCGGTATTGTCAGGTTACCTGCTGATATCACCTTAGCGGTATTGCCCGGTGGTCCTTATTCCCGCCAGTTGGTGAACATGGCGGATAAAAAGGGCCAGGAGATCATCCTTCACCAGCCCATGCAGCCCAAAGGTTACCCTAGGGTTAACCCGGGTCCAGGTGCTTTGTTGGAAGGTATGGAACCTGATGAAGTAACAGAGATTTTGAATAAAAATCTCAAGGCCTTTCCAGAGGTTGTGGGTATTAATAACCACATGGGTTCTGCTTTGACAGAAAACCGCAAGGTGATGAATGCGGTGATGAAAGTTCTTGTCCGGCGTGAACTCTACTTTGTGGATAGTCGTACCTCTCCCCGTTCAGTCGCCTACCGTTCTGCTTTGGCTCACGGTGTACCCCGAGCTAAACGGTCTGTCTTTTTAGATAACAAACGTACGGTTGAAGCGATCTTAAAACGGCTTAAAGAGACCGAGCGTATTGCACTGCGAACGGGATCGGCCATTGCCATTGGCCACCCCTACGGTGTGACCTTAAAGGCTTTAAAACAGTGGTTACCGGGTTTGCAAAAACGGGGAATAATGGTGGTTCGGGCATCCAGTTTGTTGGCACCTGAATCGTCACGAAAGTGGTTTAAGCCAGAGAGATAAAGCGAGCTGTCGGGGGGAAGGGGCGCTTATACCCCAGTTTGTTCCCCTTCATAGAGGACAACCCGTACACCATCGTCCAGTGTACGGGCTTGGGTTATGCTAAATTCAACCCGTTCCAAAATGGTTTTTTCATCCAAGACCTCTTCACAACGTACGACGCTAAAGCTGGCACGTATGCGCAGTGAGGGGGCATTCAGGGCCTCTCTCAACCCTAGGAACATTTGCGCTAGGGCCTGGGCACGGGCCATACCCAGCTCGGGTTCATTGAGCAGAATATAAAAACGCTCTTCCTCACGACGTGCCAACCACTCCCCTTCGTCTAAAAGTCGGGACATCCGTGCGGCTAAGGCGACCACCAAGCGGTGACGTTTGGACTCGCTCAGTTTGTTTAAGACCGCAGCCAAATGATCAACCTGACAGCCAATGACGGCAAATCCGTGACCCAAATGTTGTTGACGTTCCATTAACCGTTGTAAATGCGCACTTAGGGCAAAGCGGTTAGGTAGGCCGGTAAAGGGATCTTGCAAATTATCATCACGGGTTGATTGCAGCGCTTCATCCATCTGCTTTAAACGATCCCGTGCTTGTAACAGCCGTTGGCTACTTTGATCCAGCTGTCTATGAATACGTTTAGCGTGGCGACGGAATCCATCGGCCTCTTGAATAAGTACCTGTTTTAACTCCTGCACATTGACTTGCTCAGGGGTCTGTTTTAGGCGTTCAACCAGGGCATCAGTTTCGCCATCGGCCTGACCTAAATCCTTAAGACCCGCACTTAAGGTCTCTGCCAGTCGTTGCAGGGTTTGCATGAGGTCACTCTTTTGACGCTGCCAGCGTCGTTCCCGCTTTAACTCTTGATCGGGTAGTGCGGTCAGCAGGTCAAAAAGTACCTTCCAATCGGGTTCTTGATCATCAGGCATGGCCTGTAATGCGTGCTCAAGCCAGGGGTCCCCTTCACTTAACTGGTTTAGGGCCAAACATAAATGGGTGCGAAAACGGGGCGGGGGAGCTTGGGGATCAATTTTTTGATGAAGGGTATCCCAATCCTGAGGTTCGGTGATCCATGGGGTAATGCCTTCCAAATCTTTTTTAAGCTTATTTAGGTCTGGTTCTCGTTGTTTGCTGATCTCTTTTTGCAGACGGCTTAGTTGGGATTGACGCTCATGAGATTTTTCTAATGAGGGTTTAACCAAATGCTCTAAAACTGTGTCGACCAGGGTTTTGATCTGGGCCATCTCACCATCACAGGGTCCTTTAATAATAAGATCCCGGACCTGTTTTTGGGCACCAGAAAGATCAGCCGGGCTCTTTTTAAGCTTGGCCAGAATCTCTTCTAAAAGGGTGACAGCATCTTGCATGCAGGTTTCTCTACCTCAAAGTGTCAAAATAGCTCTTATCTATAAGATCGGTTGGAATGGTGGCTAAGCGTAGCAGAACATGCATAAGGCGTAGGTTATGGTGCATTTTTGGGCCTATATGGGGTGTGTCTTCTCAATGGATATAACGGTTAGAATAGTATTAGTCATTGAATAAGCATATAAAAATAGAGTTCTAGCTTGTGAGTAAACTACACTAAAAGAGGCTGGACGATAGATGGACAGAAGATATTAACACACAAATTATATGTGAAACAAATAAAAATAGCCTGCTAAACTCCATAACAATCCGAGATTCTTGACAAAAGCTGTATATTTTAGTTATTTTGCTCTGGTTTTACTTGCCGCAAGGAGCGGCCTGAGAGCTCAAGCGAGAATTTGCATCTTGCCTGAAAAAAAGGACTGAGAATTGCATCAAGGGTAATTCGGATCAAGCCGTTGCCTTGATGGCTATACAACAGTCAGCGGATAACTCAATGAATTCTGGTCATAACAAAAAGCTGAACCGTTTGGGAACCTACGCCCACACTGGTGGATATTTGTCGCGTCAACAACGCCCTGAGCGTCGTTGGTTGCGCTTTTTCCTGGTGGGTGCGTTGACCGTTGGTGGGCTGGTAGCCCATCGGGTTCTTGATGCCCATACTGGACAATCTGTAACCCACCCGGGGCAGAAGTTTCAGGATGCTATGGTATTGAACCGCGCTGGTCTGCTGCCTGTAGCTCCCCCAACACTAGATAATGAACCAACCCGTACCGCCATCTTTACCCCGGATGCGTTGCTTGAGCCTGACCCTGTTGCTGAGGTTATGACACCTCAGGAACTGGAAGTGGCCCATCAATCCGCACCCAGTGTTGAGTTGCCGATGGGTCTTGGTACAGACATGGGTGACGCAAACAGCGATGAGCCTGTCATGGCGGTGGCAACCACCACATTACAGGAAGATCAAGTACGTGCTGGAGATACCATGACCGGTATGCTTCAACGCTATGAGATCTCTTACGCAGCTGCGTTAAAAATGTATAAGGCCGCTAAGCCTCACTATGACTTAGCTCGGAAAATGCGTGCCGGTAACCCAGTGGTTATTCGCCGGGACCGTCATCAAATGTTCCGTGCCTTTTACTACGCCATTACCAAAAACCGCACCCTGGTTATTACCACAGAAGATCAGAAGCGCTTTAAAGCACAGGTCGAGCAACGTAATTTGCAGTTGGCCACTTTAGAAGCTCTACCCCGTATTGATCTGGAAAAACCCGCATTATCAGATCAAGCGGCGGCTTCCATGTCACCTGGGTTGGCCGCGCTATATGGTAAAAGTAACATTGTGGATGGTGAGCTGGGTCTGAGCGACAAAATTCCCAAAATTGCCCCGGCACCTAAAGCCATTGTTTCAACCCTGGTCCAGGGTGAGATAAGTGAGCCGACGGTTGCGGCATTAAAGTCTGCCCAAACCGATGTTGCTCAGGTGACGCCAACTGGCGCAGCCACGGTTAAACAAGTGGCGATTAAGAAGAGAAAACCCGTAAAGCACGATAAAGTACGCAGCCGTTTTCCTAACGCTAAGCAAGTGGTGACGGAAAAGGTGCGTCGTGGTGATATGTTCAGTGCCATTTTGGCCCGCCATGGGGTGTCCAATCTGGTCGCGTTTGAAATGGCCAAGGTGGCCAAGCGTCAATCCAGTTTTGATATTGCGCGTCGGCTGCGTCCGGGGCGTGAGCTCAACATGGCCTTTGATATCAAACATAACCTCATTGGTTTGACCTATGAGGCCTCCACAGATAAAACGCTTTATATTGAAAAGAAGCCGGGTCGTGGTCTGGTCGCCGAGTTGGAGCAGAAGGCGTATCAAGTCAAGCTGAAGTCTGTGACGGGCATAATCAATGGTTCGCTGCTGGTTGCGGCCCGTAAAGCTGGTCTCTCGCAAAATCTGGCCATGCGTCTGGCCGGTCTATTTGAGTGGGATGTGGACTTTGCGCGAGATATTCGTGCCGGTGACCGTTTTACGGTTGTGTATGAAGAGCTGCAAATGGATGGCCGTAAAATCCGTAACGGCAACATCCTCGCTGCCAAGTTTATTAACCAAGGCAGTGCTTACGAAGCGATCCGTTATAAAGATCCGCGTGGTGTTGTTGGCTACTATAAGCCGACGGGTTCCAGCGTTGAGAAGATGTTTATTAAGGCCCCTGTGGACTTTACCCGCATCTCTTCGCGCTTCTCCTTGGCGCGTAAGCACCCAGTCTACGGCTTTACCCGCGCCCACAAAGGTGTGGATTATGCCGCGCCCAAAGGCACCCCTATTCGTGCTTCAGGCAGTGGCCGTATTTTGTACCGGGGTCACAAAGGTAGCTTTGGTAATCTGGTCATTGTCAAACACAACAGCACCTACACCACAGCCTATGCCCACATGAGTGGCTTTAAGCGTGGTTTAAAAGTGGGTTCGCACATTAAGCAGGGTCAAGTCATTGGCTATGTTGGTGCGACTGGTGCAGCAACCGGCCCCCATTTGCACTATGAAGTGCGGGTTCGTGGGCGTCAGGTTAATCCGCTTAAAGTGAAGTTACCCATGGGTAAAAGTGTACCCCGTCGTTATCTGGTCGATTTCAAACGTCATAGCCAGAAGATGACTGCGCTGCTCCGCCGGGCACCCAGTGTTGTGGCCGCCTTGGATAACTAAAGCAGCCTATCGGCATACGAACAAAAAAAGCGGGCCTTGAAAAAGGTCCGCTTTTTTGTGTGCTGATCAAGAGATCTCGATCCCCTACTTGTAAGCGTCAGCCGCCCATGGTGCCTGCTACTTAAGAGGTCAAAGATCGTTGTACAGGGTGGCCTATGCGTATGGTCACACTGTGTTAGCTCAGAGTAAGATCCCTATCGTGACCCCATGACCACACGATCGTGTTGGGCATAGTCTTTGAGGATCTGGATATTTTTTAAACCATGGTTTTGCATCAAATCATGCACACGCTGGCCTTGATCGTGGCCAATTTCAACCGCCAATAAGCCGCCTGTATTAAGGCGTTTGACCACATCTGGAACCAAACGATTATAGATATCCATACCATCCATACCCCCATCCAGTGCCAATATGGGCTCCCAATCCTTTACTTCAGGCTCTAAGGTTTGGATGACGTCATGGTTGATGTAGGGGGGGTTGGAGAGGATCAGATCAAACGGTGTCTCCTCTGTAAGCGCTGCACACAGATCGCTTTTAAGCCATTGACTGCGTGTCTGTAGGCCCAATAGCTCTGCATTGGCTTTGGCGCAGGTTAAAGCGTGTTCTGAGAGGTCTACACCGATCCCTGTCGCCTCTTTAAAGTGATCAAGCAGTGCCAGGGCAATAGCACCCGAACCCGTGCCAATATCCAACAGCTTGGTTGGTGCTGCATTTTGCGCTTCAAAATGGTCAATGACAGCTTGAACCAGATGTTCGGTTTCTGGACGGGGAATTAAGACCCCTGCGGTAATCTTTAAATCCCAATGCAAAAAAGCCCGCTTCTCTAGGATATATGCGACCGGTTCCCGAGCGGCCCGGCGTTTGATTAATGCTTTATAGCTGGCCAGTTCATCTGGTGTCAGTGGACGGTCGGGATCTAAAAACAGATCCAAGCGGCGTATATCCAGTGCATGAGCCAGTAGCAACTCTCCATCCAGTCTAGGAGAGTCCACGCCCTGTTTTCCTAACCAGTCGGTGGTCCACTGTAGGATGGTGCGAGCGGTCCATTGTGGTGTGTTGGGTTCAGCCATTGGGCGTCCTGAAGGAAAGACCGCTTACCTTGTATGCATGGTCAGAGAGATCAAAGTTGAAAGAGCTGTTAACTTTGATGCGAGATCTAACCTCAATAAAGGTTCGCTGACATGATCGAGATAAGTCGAGGAATAAACAAAGGTAGGTCAAACAAAGGGGTCAACACCCGCACCCTCTCGCGTTATCGCATAGAGGGTACGGGTGAAGGCATACCTTACATATCGATGCTATCCAGCTCTTTTTGAATACGGGATTTCATATCCCCGCTGGTTGCTTCATCACTATTTTTATCCGCTTTGGATGCAGACTTGGTGTTTGGATTATACCAATTACGAATGGCAAACCATAACCCGAAGGCGCCAAACAACAGTGCCGCAAAAGGGCCTGCCCACAACGCCATATTACGGCTGTTCATCACCGGTTCCATATAGATATAGTCGCCGTAGCGCTCCAGGAAGTAGCGACGAATATCATCCTCTTGCTCACCGGCATGTACTTTATCGCGCACCACCTTCAGCATATCTTTGGCCAGACCAGAGTTGGAGTCATACACCGACTGACTCTGGCAAACCGCGCAGCGAAGTTCAGAAGCGATCTTACGGACCAGGGACTCCCGTGGATCTTCAGCCTTAACCGTACCCTGTTTGGCCGGTTCAGCTTCTTGTGCCATAACCGGGGTGACCACCAGCAGTGCCAGTACACACATGCTCCACTGAAGTAGATGACGCATCACGATGCCCCCGGCTTTTTCTTAGCGTTATAGGCTTCTATTAAAGGTAGAGCGACGGTGTTGAACCAGTTACGTACCAACGGGCCATACTCTTTTTTAATAATCATCCCATCGGGGTTAACCAGATAACTCTCCGGTGCGCGGACAATACCCCATTCAATGGCCACCTTCTGATCAGGGTCAAAAACCATGGGGTAGCTCGGGGTACCGTGGCGCCGTAAAAAAGCCATGGCGCCGCGGCGGGTATCTTTGTAGTCCACACCAATGACAGCAAAATCATCCCGTTCTTTGATTAGGCGGTCCAGGCGCATCAACTCAGGATGCTCACCCACACAGGCCCCACACCAAGAGCCCCAGAAATTAACCAGAATCCATTTGCCTTTGTAGTCGGCAATATCAATGGTATCTGTGCCGGCTAAAGCAGGACCACGTAGGATAGGTGCAGGTTTTTCAAGCAACGCCGTGGGGATCTTTTTGGTATCCCGCCCCAACCCCAACCCCATGAGTACCAGAATCAGTACAATGGAGCCTAACAGAATGAATTTCCATAATTTACCCACGATTAATTAGCCTCCTGGGTTTTCTTTAAACGGCGACCCTGGAACAGTGCAACAATGGCGCCCAAGGCAATGATAAAGGATCCATACCATACCCAGCCAATCAGAGGGTTACGGTAAGCCTTGATCGCCCATCCTCTGCCAGGAATTCGGTCACCTAAAACCACATAGAGATCTTCCCAGAAATAGCTGAAGATCGAAGCTTCTGTGGTCTCCATTTCATGGTTATCATACTTACGCTTCTGGGGGGTGGCTGTCACACTGTGGCCATCTTCCCGAACAGCAATAATAACGGCCTCTGTCGCGGTCCAGTTATCTTTACGTACCTTGTGGTAGCGGTCCAGAGTGAGCTCCCAACCAGAGAGCTTTACCTTATCACCAGGCTGCATGATAACGGTCTGTACCTCTTGGAACATGCCACTGCCAATAAAGCCAGCACACATGACCAAAATACCGATATGCACCGTCAAGCCGCCATAGCGTCGCTTATTGCGCCCAACCATCCGCCAAATGGCTGAGAAGGGGTTGCTGCTCCCAGACTGCATGCGTGAATGGACACCACGTTTGAAGTCGATAAAGTGGGAGGAGCCCACAAACATAATCAACATCACGGTCACAATGGCGTAAGGGTGGTCGATCCCCAAGAACAGCGCAATGGGAATACCCACCACCGCTAAAATGGCGGGAATGACAAAGTTCTTCTTTAACTGACCCTGTGCCGCGCGGCGCCAGGAAATCAGTGGGCCCATGCCCATCAACAACAGCAGACCCAACATGACGGGAATGAAGACTTTGTTGAAGTAAGGCGGGCCAACGGTCACCTTGGCACCGGCAAATGCTTCAAGCGCCAAGGGGTAGAGTGTGCCCAACAGTACGGTAATGGCACCCACCAGCAGGAACAGGTTGTTGAACAGGAAGGTGCTTTCGCGGCATACCACGGCATCCATACGGTTATCAGCTTTAAGGGCTTCCGAACGCCAAACCAGAATACCAAAGCTAAACAGCAGCATTACCGCCATAAAGCCAAGGATGTACATGCCTCGACCAGGATCGGTCGCAAAGGCGTGCACGGAACTTAAAACCCCCGAACGGACCAAGAAGGTACCCAGCAACGAGAGTGAGAAGGTGGTAATAATCAGGAATAAATTCCAGACTTTAAACATCTGCCTTCGTTCTTGCACCATGATCGAGTGCAAAAAGGCGGTACCGGTTAACCATGGCATAAAGGAGGCATTTTCCACCGGGTCCCAAGCCCAGTAGCCACCCCAGCCCAGCTCGTAATAGGCCCAGTAGGCACCAAAAACAATACCGGTGGTTAACATGGTCCATGCAAACAGGGTCCAACGACGGGTGGCCAAAATCCACTCATCCTTGGCTTGGCCTGTGATCAAAGCGGCCATGGCAAAGGCGTAAGGTACCGCAAAGCCCACATACCCCAGATAGAGGAAGGGGGGGTGGAAGACCATACCTGGGTCTTGCAACAGGGGGTTTAGATCCCGGCCATCAGGTGGGATCATCAGCAGGCGCTCAAAGGGGGATGAGAGCAGCAGAACCAAACAGAGGAAACCTAAGGTAACACCACCCAGGATCATCAGTACCCAGGGCATGGAGACAGAGTGTGTCTTCCAGTGTTTCCATGCGGCAACGGCAATGAAGAAGGACATCAACCAGGCCCATAGCAGCAAGGAGCCTTCATGGCCTCCCCACATAGCTGTGGCCAGATAGAAGGTCGGCAGCTTCAAAGATGAATTCTGTGCCACATATGTCACGGAAAAATCGTGGGTCATAAAGGCATGAATGAGGGTGGCACTGGCTATGGTCAGCAAGCCAAAGACAGCAAAAGCGCTGTAACGTCCAACCCGTATCCATGCCAGCTGACCCGTACGGATGCCCACCATGGGGGCAACCATCTGTGTCACACTAAGAACCAACGCCAAAATGGCGGCAAAATGTCCAACTTCAATCCACATAGTTCACGGCTCCAGCAGGCCGATGCTATCGTCTGTTTAAAGCGTATGTCTTGGCTAAAATGTGGTCAAACCCTGGCCAATTCAAGATCAGCCAGGGTTGAGACACCTATGATCTGCTAGACATGCTCGAAACAGACGCTCGGTTTGTTATTGCAGAGATTTGAGGATATTTTCGCGGGATTTACTGATGGCCTCTTCGGACATCTCAACCGGCATATAATCCTCGGAATGTTTAGCCAGAATGGTGTGGGCTGTGAAGAGTGTTTTGCTCTCCCATTCACCTTCAACCACAACGCCCTGACCTTCCCGGAACAGATCCGGGGTAACCCCTTTGTAGTAGACCGGGATCATGGTCTCACCATCGGTGACATCAAAACTGATCTCCAGGGTACCCTCTTTGCGTTTTAAGGTACCTGCTTGGACCATACCACCAATGCGTACTTTTTTACCCACCAGATCAGTGGATTTTTCCACCATCTCAGTCGGGGTGTGGAAGTAAACCATGGCGCCGGTGAAGGATTGGAACACCAGGGTCAGTAGGGCGCCGCCTACCAAAACCAGTGTTGCGATCAGCATCAGCTTTTTTTTGCGCATCCGCTCTTTATAATCACCCTTCATCGGTCTGAGCCTCCTGTTCTTCTTCCAAACGTTGTTTGAGCTGTTTTAATTGGTTACGCCACAGAACTGCAGCACCACCAAGAATAGCGGTAATGACACCATACACGCCGATGACATACTCCATATATTCCATTATTCAATCCCCTCTGTTTCCAGCTCTTCCAGTCTACGGCGCATGGAGACCATACGATAACGTAGAACCAGCAGATAAGTCACCAGCAACATAAAAGCAGCGGTCATACTGCCCAAAGGCAGCAACATCGACTTATCGATATGGATCATGCCGGATGCCCCATCAAAGGATGGGGGCTGGTGGAGGGTACGCCACCATTTTACAGAGAAGTGGATAATGGGCAGGTCTACGGCACCAATAATCGCCATAACCGCCGTGGCCTTGGCTGCTTTGCGTGGATCATCAAACGCACCACGTAGCGCCATAAGACCCACATAGATGATGAGCAACACCAACATAGAGGTCAGGCGTGCATCCCAAGCCCACCAGGTTCCCCACATGGGTTTACCCCAGATGGAGCCAGATGCCAGGGTACAGGCCGTAAAGGCAGCACCCACACCAACCATGGCTTCGGAGAAGATATCCGCTCTTTCAGAACCACGTGCCAATACCCAGATACTGGAGATGGTTAGAGCGATATAGCACAAAAGTGCCATTTTTGCTGAAGGTACATGCACATAGAGAATGCGTACCGAATATCCTTGTTGAAAGTCTGCCGGGGCACTCCATACCAGCCCCAAACCTGCCAGCAATACGCCAATAAATGCGAAGCCAAGCAGGCGTTGAATCTTACTTAAATCCTTGAACATTACTCCTCCACCAGCCAACCGAAGGCCCAGGGCACTAGAGAAAGGTAGACCACATCAAAAATTATCATCAATTGCAACCATGAAGCACTGTCAGCCACCGTTCCAATAACGGCAGAGGTTGCTTGTACGCCGGCAATCAGCAGGGGCACCACCAGTGGAATCAGCAGCAGTGCCAGCAATGTCTCCCGAGAACGGGCGGTTTGGGTCATGGCGGCAAGCAGTACGCCAAGCCCAGTTAGACCCAATGTTCCCAGCAACAGAATGCCGAAGATAAGATGCACCCTATCCCATGCATCCACATTGAGCAAGATCATCATCATGGGTAGCAGCAGAATTTCGACCAAAATGGTCAGGATTAGGTTCCCCCACCATTTTCCAAGGAAGATAATTCCTCTTGGCACCGGTGACATTAACAGCCCTTCCAGTGCGCCATCTTCCTCTTCAGCTTGGAATACACGGCCTAAACCGACCAGAGAGGTAAAGAGTACTGTAATCCACAACAGACCCGGCATAAGGCGCAAGGCCTCAACCCGGTTGGGTTCCAATGCGGCCTGAAACACGACCAACACTGAAATGGCAAAAAAGAGCATAGATGAGAGGGTGGCCCGACGGCGGAAATCCCCCATGACATCTTTCCAGGCGATGCGGTAAGCAGCCTTTAACATATCTGCATCTCCTCTTCTTCACTAAAGTCGGCATCCACCGTGTCGGGCATGAGTAATCCTTTGCTCACCCGATAGGCCTGATAGGGGAGCGCAGACACACGATCTGGATCATGGGTCACAATGATCAGGGTGCCGCCATCTTTAATGTATTGATTGAGGATTTTGTTTAACCACACCACACCCTGGTGATCCAGAGCAGAATAAGGTTCATCCAGCAGTAGTAAGGGAGGTTTAGCCAACAGTACCCGTGCCAGGGCCACCCGTTTGCGCATGCCAGCTGAAAAGCCCCGCACAGGGCGGTGTATAAAGCGGCTTAAACCGACATCGCGAATGGTCTGTTTGATCTGCTCATCGGAGAGTTCAAGTTCCCGCATATCCGCAAAGAACTGCAGATTTTCCAATGGGGTGAGATGACCATAGAGATGACTATGGTGGCCAATGGTCACCATTTGACTGCGGCTATGATCCGGATCGTCCCACACCTCTTGTCCATTAAGGCGGTAGGATCCCTTTTTTTGCCGATAACGTAAGGCGAGAATATTAAGAAAGGTAGATTTGCCCGCACCGTTGACACCAAAGAGGACCAGGCAGTCCCCATCATCTGCGGTGAGATTGATCCCTTTTAGGACCTTATGCCGACCAAACCCGTAATGAATATTTTCAACTTCCAGTCGAGCCATGGAACACTTTCAATTGACCGACTGGAAGCTGAATGGATTCCGGTCGGGTGATTACCGGCCAGGTGCGACGATCTGGCCGCTCTGACCTGTGCGTTGCTGTAAATAGAGGCGCGCCTGATTGGCGACTTCCCGGTTGGGGAAGGGGCCCAGTCGAACCCGATAGTAGGTTTTCCCTTTAACCGCTGCGGTGGTTACATGAACCGGCAGATTTTGACCATTAAAGGGTAACGATCCTAACCGCTGACGTAGCCCACTGGCACGCATATTATCTGAGAATGAACTGACTTGCACCGAGTATCCACCCCTTGGGGCTGCTGGAGCCACATTTTGTGGTGGAATTCGGAAAGTCTGTGCGGGGGCACGGTTTGGTTGTATGGGCCTCATGCTGGGTAAAGAGGGTGTCTTTGCCACCTGAGGGGGCATGGTATACGCTGGTTGTATGGGGGCACGACGCGGTGGTTGAACCTGTGCGGGTGCCTGGTTACGAACCGCCTGTGTGGGGGCAGGTCGGCGTATCTGTGTCACCTGACGGCTCGGTACAGGTACGGGGGCTTGTGGGGCACTCAACCGTACTTTACGGGGTGCCACCGACAGCGGGGCAGGCTTGAACGCGGGAGGGGCAGGAACCACGGGTTCAGGCTTGTTTTTAGGCATTTGTGCACCTGTGGCCCGTCCACCTTCCATGACCGATACCGATTGTGTACCAGCCGGGGTTTTGGTGGGGGATAAATTCATCTCATCCTGGCGCAGAGGTTTCAGGGGTTGGCCATTCCAGCTGGCTTGCAGTTCAGCTGGGGCTTTAATGCTGCGTACCTGATCGGCAGGAGGCTCTACTTTTTGGGGGGCAGGGTTTTGTGCAGGGGGTGAAAAAATGCGTGCTGGTTGCTTGGAGTCCAGCCAGGATTTTGGTTGGCTGCCAGCATCCTTATTCACTTCCAGCCCTTCACCACCTGGCCGGGTCACCTGCACCACGGGGCGTTGAGGGCTCATGTCCGCCAGCATGACATCACCGCCACCGGTAAACATTTGATAAACCACCACACCAACGATCAGCACCATAATGATGCCGCCGAAGTTGATGAGAAACTGCTGTTCACGACTGATTGCGCCACTCATGGCAAAGGCTCCCTATCCTTAGGATCCGACCGTACCCTTGCCGGTACGGTTTCTTGCAGCGACGTGGGTGGTGCGTTTCCGCTTTAACCCCCTGTGCGCCTGCGTTATTCTGTGCATCCGTTTTTTGACAACGGCTGGGCCTGCGTGCCAATGTTTTTTCGGTTTTTCCCGTCCAGGGTTAACCGATAACATGCCGCATGCCCTATGAAAGTGTGACGACTTTCAATGGTTTATAAAAGATACATCCGGCAAAAACAGCATGTGTTAGCATTGGTCTGTTGCTGCCTATGATGGTCTTCCATCCTTCAATAAGCAAGGGTCGCGCCATGGCAAAATATGTATTATTGCAACTGTCCGGTCAGGATCGTCCAGGGATTGTGGCAGAGGTAACCCGGGTACTGTTTGAAACCGGCTGCAATATTGAGGACTCCAGCATGACCCGGCTTTCCGGTCAATTTACCATCATGCTGGTACTCAGTCCCCCAGAAGATGTGATCTGTGAAAAGTTGGAGGCCAAACTCAAGCCGGTGGTTATACGTTTTGAGCTGGCCCATCTCATTACAGAGCTCACCGAAGCCCAGGTTGAAGAGCCAGAGGATGTGGATGAGGAAGAGAGCTTTCTCATTAATGTCTTAGGGGCTGACCGTCCAGGTATTGTCTACCATGTGGCCCAACTTCTGGCCGATAAGTCGGTGAATATTGTCGATATGCATACCCACACCGGTGGTGTGCCAGGGCGACCCATCTATATCATTAATATTGAGGTTGAAGCGGTCAAAGAGCCTGAGGTTTTACGTACCGCTCTTGGTGAGCTGGCTTCCCGTCTGCATGTGGAGATCTCTCTGCGTGCTGGTGATGTTTTTGAACTGTAAAAAGAGTCCATCATGGCGATTTTGGATGTATTGGTCTATCCCGATGAGCGCTTGCTACAGCCTTGTCGGACCCTGGAGCCTGAGGATTTTAGCGATCCTGAGTTTCAGAACTTTGTTGATGATCTTATTGAAACCACTGAGCATGCCCCTGGCTGTGTGGGGCTGGCATCTCCCCAGGTGAACAAAGCCATACGCATGGTGGTGGTCAACTGTGGTTTGGCCCGGAAGCCACCCGAGGATCACCATGGTGAGCTGATTATGTGCAACCCGGAAATTTTAAGCTGGGAGGGCATGGACACCGCACGAGAAGGGTGTATGTCGGTGCCTGATTATACCGGTAATGTCATGCGTGCGACGGATGTTTCGGTGCAATTTCAGGATCGTCATGGCGATGAGCAGGTCATTCACTTTACCAGCTTTGAGGCCCGTGTGGTGCAACATGAGATGGACCATCTGGAGGGTAAGCTCTTCACCGATCGGGTGGTGAGTCGTAAAGCTGATCTTTTTCCGCGTAAGGTGTATCAGAAAAAGCGTAAGAAAAAGGGCTGAATAGGCTGCTTTTTTAGCGGGTAGGTCGAACATTCTATCCCTCTCATTCGGCATGGTAAGAGCCTACCATGCCGAATGAGAGGGATAGCTGTGTGTGCTTGTCACGGCTTACCTTCTCTTACGACCGTGCCCATTAATCGTGTATGGGTTCTGGCGGGTTGATCGCTCTAAACCAGCCATACTTCTCCTTGGTTTAATGGAGGTTCACGAGCAAACTTCATAGAACCGATGGCGTACGGCCTTAGCCATGTGTGGGTTCAACCTGATCTACTGGTATTCAGGCAGCCACCTCACTTTGTCTGTAGGAATGGTGGGGGAGCATGATCGACAATCATACCCTATAAGTCATAGGACTATTTGAGAAAAATCATAAGGTGTATAGAGCTTTGTAGCAGAGCGTATTTGACTGCGGTGATGGGGGGAACAGTAGAGACAGGGTCAAGTGCTTGAAGGCCCTATAGAGCCGTGGCATGAATTTAGGTGATCTAAAAAATCACAAGAGTCTGTATTATCAGCAAAAGTGTACCTATTATCCAAAAAGAGACATGCTCTCTATAGGCTCTAAATCGACTGCGTATTCCCACTTGTCGACACCTTTTTTAAAACTTGATCGAGGTCAAAGCTGCCTCTGCAAGGATGTTGTGTTCTGGGTTGGGCGGGTGTTTTTGCCACCATATATTCAACTCTTTGGGTCGCCTATGCCATTGTTATAAAAAGATACAAAATAAATAAAGCGGGTCCAGCAGGTTTTTAAAGAGAATGAATGACATGGTATATAGATAAACTTAGTGAGTTTTTTCAATCATGTGGTCTTAAAATCTTGCAATTCAATGGCCTTAAACCGTACTAAAATATTCTAAATAACATAATGTTACAAAGTATTGTTGTATAGACCTTCAAGCATAAAGCACGTAAACTTTCTTCCCCACATGGGGGTGGTTGGTAAAAATATCCCTCTTTCTATCCATAGCCTTAACAACCTTTATCACCGTCTTAGTGACGTTCCAAGGTTTGGTTGGGTGTGGCCCCATGATCTGACTGGTTCATAAAAGGCCGGGCGGAGTTTGGTTCTCCATTATGGTTTAAAAAGGAAGATGTTATGGGTACGGATCACAAGATCAAATTACGGGTTGGCATTGCTGTGGCGTTTGCCACCGTTATGATTACGCTTACCACAGGTCTGGTGAGCTATCTCTATATGAGCAACAGTACCCATATTCTCAGCACAGTAACGGAGTTTATGCAGCGTTCCACCCAGCGTATCAGCCGGGATGTCGAACATTTAATTGCACCTGTTGCGCGTGTGGTACAGGCAACAACGGAGCTGGTTCGGACCGATCAGGGACGTTTACAGAGCGTAGATGGCTTGGGTTATTTCCATCGTCAGCTTGCCTCGTTGCCTCAAGTCTACAGTCTTTATGTGGGGTATGACGCCACAGGGCACTTCTACCAAACCATCCAGTTACCCCCTTCCCTTAAAAGTTTGGGGCCTTCCAAAAAGCCCTTACCAGCCGGTGCTCAATCAGCCGCGCGTCTGTTGGATGCCAGTTCAGGTAACAAAGCGGACAGTTTTATCATCTACAAAGCATGGGGTGAGACCCTGGCGGTGGATCGTGGCTTGCCTAACTATGACCCCCGTAAACGTCCGTGGTATATCCAAGCCAAAGAACAGTCGGGTATTTCAATCTCCAAAGCCTATGTATTTGCCAGTTCGGGTCTGGTGGGGTTGACGGTTTCAGAACATGTTAGAACCAAAAGTGGCGTCTCTATTGGTACGGTTGGTGCCGATATTACCTTGGATAAACTCTCCAGCTTTTTAAGAGATGCCAACATTGGGGAGTCTGGTCAGGTCTTTCTGATTAATCAAGAAGGTCAGTTGGTGGGGCACCCCAATCCTGAGTTGGGGTTTGTGCAAGAGGAGGATAAGGTTCGACTGGCGCAAGCTGATCAAGTGGCTGACCCTTTGGTTTCAGGTGCGGTTAAAGCTTGGCGGAAAAACCAAAAAACCCAGTTTGAAGTTGAGTTGGGGGCCGATGCAGCGACCCATATTGTGGCGTTCCATACCATGCAACAAGCCCCGTACTGGACCGTCGGTGCTGTGGTTCGAAAAGATGAACTAACCGGCCCCCTTGCACGCAACAGCATTAAAATTCTGCTGGCCGGTTCACTGGTGATTGCCCTGGCTATTTTTGCCATTTTAATGCTCTCAAAACTGTTGACCGGTCCCATTCAATTGATCGTAGAAGAGACCAAGCGTATACAAGCGTTTGATCTTACGGGGGATTGCTCAACCAAATCGATGATCTCAGAGGTGCTACAGCTGACCGATGCCGTACGTACCATGAAGCGGAGTTTAAGCAGCTTTAGTGTCTATGTGCCCAAGGAGTTGGTAAGAGCCATTGTTTCAGATAATCAGAACGCCAGTATTGGTTCCAGACGCCAACCGCTGACGGTGATGTTTTCAGACATCAAAGGCTTTACCAACATCTCTGAAGGTATGCAGCCTGAAGAGTTGGTCCATGCCCTCTCGACCTATTTTCAGCAGATGTCAGGGGCCATTCATCGGGTTGACGGGACCGTTGATAAGTTTATTGGGGATGCGATCATGGCCTTATGGAACGCACCGTTGGCGGATGAAAACCATGTGGTCCATGGGTGCCGAGGTTTGCTGCTTTGTCATAAGGCGGGCAGGGTGTTGGCCGAGCAGTTTGTGTTAGAAGACAAAGAGCCCTTTATTACCCGTTTTGGCCTGCATACCGGTGAAGCTGTTGTGGGTAATGTGGGTTCTGCTGATCGTATGCAGTATTCCGCGTTTGGATCCATTATCAACGTGGCGGCACGATTAGAGTCCATGAATAAGCAGTACGGTACTGAACTGTTAGTCTCGGAACAGGTGGTTGAAGAGGTCGGCGAGCTATTTATTTTCCGTAAATTGGATCGTGTGGTACCGGTTGGTAGTACCCAGCCAATGTACATTTATGAACTGATTGGTGTTCGTGATCAACAGGACCCACTGGCCGCCACACCTCAAGGGCGGGCTGGTACGGAGCTGTGGAACCAAGCCTATGCACGCTATGCGGAACGATCGTGGTTAGAGGCACAAGGGCTGTTTACCATCTATGCCAAGAGTTTTCCCAAAGATCCGTTTGCTCAAGTCATGCTTAAACGGTGTGATCAGTTTATACAAAGCCCCCCTTCTGATGCGTGGGATGGTACCGAATGGCTGGAGGTGAAGTGATGAGGCGTTTTTTACACAGATCAATGGGTATGGTATGGGTGATCGGGCTCTGCTTCTTCTCCCAAGCGGCATGGGCAGAGACCCAGGTACATTATTTAGCCCATCTCAATGCTAATACCCAAAAAACAGCAACAGGCGCGATGGCCATTGCTTTTAAACAGCGTTTACAGCACTTAACAGAAGATCAGATCCGTGTTGAAGTCTTTCCTAAAGGGCAGTTGGGTAGCCAGACACAAATTGTGGACTTGGTAAAAAAAGGGGTTATTCAATCGGCCATTGTTTCTGTGGGTGGTCTCTCTAAAGCGTATCCATTTATTGGTATCTTGAACTTTCCTTTTCGGTTTCGTGATCTGCAAGAGACCTATGATGTTTTTGATGGTCCGTTTGGCCGTTACATGGGGGCGGATATTGAAAAGAAGATGGGGGTCTCTGTCTTGGGGTATGGGGATACCGGGGGGCTCTTTGTCTTTACCAACCACCAACGGGAAATACGAACCCCGCAGGATATGCAGGGGTTGCGGTTTCGTACCATGCGCCTGAGCAGTCATCAAACCTTAATCAAAAGCCTTGGTGGTACACCTTTGACCATTGGTTGGCGTGAGCTTTATACCGCATTAAGCAATGGCACGGTGGATGGTCAGATGAATCCGGCGGGTATTGTACAGATGGGTAAGTTTAATGAGGTGCAAACGCACCTTACGGTAAGCAACCATCTCTATACACCCTATATTTGGATTGCCAACCCGGCCTATCTGGCTCAGTTATCCCCAACACACCGGGCAGCACTGGCCCAAGCTGCCAAGGTAGGGGTTAAGGCCAGCCGTAAGTTAGCGGCCTCTGCCAATAGTATGGAGGTTTTGGCCAAAACCATGCAAATCCACTACCCCACCGATGCCGCGTTGCAACAGTTTAAGGCAGCCACCCAACCGGCCATGACACGCTATATTGAGCAGACACTTAAAGAAGAAGGGATGGCGCTGTTGCGGGAGTTCCAGGCATCGCACTAATCCCATATTTGGGTGTTATGCAATGCCTGGATGTGTGATCAGGTATAGGCTTGAACAGGCGTAGGTTGGCAAGCTATACGGCTGGGTTCGTGCGGACCTATAACAGGGCGATAACTCGGAAGAAGCTCATAAAGGCCAGAGCCAAAGGGGGTACCCACCACCAGGGGCTCATACCTGCAGCTGCCATAACCGCACCACCAAGGAAGAGAAAGCCTGCCATAACCGCCGACCAAACCCGCTTAAACCCCAGGGAGATCTCCCGTTGTAGGGGTTCTAATGAGCTGTTGTGTAGACGCAGATGGAACCGATCATTGGCCATCTTTTCCAGCAGTTTAAAGGCCATTTCTGGGGCAGCGCCCAGAGAATACCCCATCTCTTCCATCTGTCGACGTACTTTGAGCAGTTGGCCCTTGGGGCCAATGCGCTCTTTCATCCAGGCTTTGACCAGGGGTTCGGCAATTTCCCAGGCATTCAGGTCGGGGTAGAGCTCCCGGCCAACACCTTCAAGAGTAAACAGGGTTTTTTGCAGCAGCAGCAACTGAGGCTGAACCTCCATGTTGTACTGTTCGGTGGTTTTGAACAGTTTGGCCAACAGGCGGGCAATGGAGATATTTTTTAACGGTTGGCCAAAGACCGGTTCACCAATTTGACGGCAAGCCTCTTCAAAGGCATCCAGGTCGGTATCGTGGGGGATATAACCGGCATCCAGATGAACCTGGGCTACCTTTTTATAGTCCCGCATCAAAAAGCCCTGGACCAGCTCGGCTAAGAACTGACGGCTCTCTTCGGATACATGAGAGACGATCCCAAAATCGATTAAGGCGACGGTCCCATCCTGCCGGACCAGAATGTTGCCAGGGTGTTGGTCCGCATGAAAATAGCCGTCATGAAACACCTGCTTGAAGAACGAACTCAGCAAGCGTTCAGCCACATCTTTAGGGTTGGGGTGGCCAGGGCGGATCTCGCGGGGGAGATCATCAATGGAGACACCATCAATCCACTCCATGGTAAAGACCCGGCTGGAGGTTAATTCCCAGTTTACCCGTGGGATTAACATGCCCTCATGCTCTTTAACGTTCTCCCAGAGCTTTTGTGCCCGTGAGGCCTCAACCAGAAAATCCATCTCATTACGGATGGTGCGGGCAAACTCCCGTACCACACCACGGGGCTTAAGACGTCGCCATTCAGGCATCATCTCTTCCACCAAATTGGCCATGGAGATCAACATACCAATGTCGGTTTCCACACGGGCCGCCACATCAGGGCGCAAGACTTTAACGGCAACCTGCTCACCATCATGGGTGACCGCATGATGCACCTGGGCGATAGAGGCAGAAGCAATCGGTTTTTCATCAAAGGATTGAAACAGCTCTTCCAAAGGAAGTTTAAGATCCTGTTCAATGCTTTGACGAACTGTATCTAAATCAAAGGGGGGGACATCATCTTGCAGCCGCTTAAGCTCCTGCCCAATCTCATCGGGTAGAATATCCAAGCGGGTAGAGAGTGTTTGGCCAAACTTGATAAAGGTTGGTCCCAGCTCTTCCAAAGCCAGACGCAGCCGAATATGCAACGGGGTACGCCGGCAGTGACGCCAGATAACGGGATTAAGTTGGACCATCCAACTGAGTAGGCGAATGGGGGTATAACGTCGGGCAAAGGGCTCCATAACGTTATGTTGTGCCAGGATCATCCAAATGCCCAACAAACGTTTCAGAGAACGAAAAGCTGCCAACATGGATTAGGCTTCCGAATCTGCCGCACGGTTGGCGGCTTGGCGCATTTTAAGACGGTTGTCCAAACGGGTGAGGCGACGCTCCAGGCCGGAGGTATCTTCAGAGAGCTCTTCACAGAGATCCTGTAGATCATCCACATCATTCCGGCGGGGAATCTGGTTGTCATCCAACCACATCTCTGCGCTCTCCTCTGCGGACTCTTTTTGCATGTCCAGCAGCGCTTTTAAACGGGCACCAAAGCCACCCGCAACCTTAGCGCCAATAGGGCCCATAAAGAAGGCGGCCTCTTTTTCCCAATCAATCTCTACATTATCCAGAATATTCTTAAAATGCAGACCGGTTTCGGTCTCACCACTCATCTTCAGTTTGCGCGCAAAGAAGAGTGAATCTGGATCTTCCACATTAAACAGCAGCTGCAAAAAGGCTTCTGCACTACCGCTCATGGTGACATTGACCGGATTATCACTGTAGGTGTGGATGCGCACATGGCCATCAGACTCCACCAACATGTAATAGTCGTGGCTCAGGTCTTCCACCTCAAAGTGAAAGAGCTTTCCGGCCAGTTCCTGAAGGCGCGCTTTCAGCTCTGGATAGCGCTTAAAGAACAGATTGAGCGTTACGCCCAGGCCGACGGCTGTAAAAGGTTGCGGCAATAGGGCGAGGGGAGCGGCGAGTCGCTTTACAAACATGGCCTTTACACCTTGTAACCCAGATGAATGGCAGAGATACCAGCGGAAAGATTTTCATACCGTACATTATGGAACCCGGCATTCTCGATCATGGCTTTAAAGGCATCTTGATCTGGGAACATGCGAATGGATTCCACAAGATATTGGTAGGAATCCCGATCCTTGGTCACCATCTGGCCAATTTCAGGAAGCAGCTTAAAGGAGTAGACATCGTAAACGGGGCGCAGGGCAGGGATGGCGATTTTGGAGAACTCCAACACCATCAACTTACCGCCTGGTTTCAGGACACGATGCATCTCACTAAGTGCCTGGGGGATGTTGGTGACGTTACGGATACCAAAACCAATGGTAACCACATCAAAGGTATTGGTGGGGTAGGGGAGCTCTTCAGCATTGGCCTGCACCCACTCCATACCACATAACCATCCTTCATCGGTTAGGCGGTGGCGACCTTGATCAAGCATATTGTAGTTGATGTCGCAAATGGTCACCCGACCACTGCGGTCCATCTTTTTTTGCATCAACAGCGCCAAGTCACCTGTACCACCCGCCAGATCCAGAGCATGGTCACCGGGCTGAATATTCAGCTTGCTAATGGCCTGACGTTTCCACACCCGGTGAACGCCCATACTCATGAGGTCGTTCATCAGGTCATATTTTGAAGCTACGGAGTCAAAGACATCCCGCACCTTTTTGACTTTGTCGCTGGTGGGAACATCGGAAAAACCGAAATGGGTTGTTTTGTCGCTCATGGTCTTTGGCTTTCAAGAGTTACCGCAAAGTTGCGTGCATCTTACGCCATTGTGCCAGAGGGTGGAAGGTAAAGGTTGGATCTTGATCAACCGATGATGGATAAGATGGCGCTAACTCGCCGTACCAACTGAGCTATCGCTTCTTCATCCTTTAGAATAGCCAGGGTTTTTATTCGGGTTTAGAGACCTGTGCGGGGGCCGGTGGTTGCTGGGGCATGCAGCAGAGCGTTTGGGTGGTTGGTGAGATCAACACACATTGAGTTTATTTTCAAAGTTGACAATAAACTCAATGCGGGATAGATTGTCAGAAATGACAACATAGGAGCACCTATGGCAAGGCCGAGTAAAAAGGCAGAGCGTACGGAAGAGATCCTTCAGGCATTTCAGCAATGTGTAGCGCGGTATGGTCTGGAAGGCAGTACGCTGGAACACATTGCTCAAGCCTCTGGCCTACAACGCTCTTTGGTCCGTCACTATGTAGGGAATCGGGAAGCGTTGGTTGAGAAGCTGGCGGATCGGGTCATTGAACAGTCGGTGGATCAATGGCGGGGTTTTTTGGCGATGTTACCTGCGACGGACATGGCGGATGCTCTGATTGAGGGGTTGTTTGAGGTCGAGCATAGCGATGCGGCCTTTGTATTGGTGATTGAATCCTTAATCTTTTCGGCTGGGCACAACCCAGCCTTACAGAAAAGAATGCAACACTGGATGCACACCTTTAGTGAGGATCTTTTTAAACTGTTTCAGCGGGATTATCCCCAGGTTGATGAGGCTGCGTTGCGGGCTGTGAGTTTTGGCATAATTTCGCTCTACTTCAATTTAGATTCGTTGTCCCCTTTAGGTATGAGTACCCAATACCGCCCATCTGCCCAAGAAGCCGCCAAACGGCTGGTTGCTTCCTTACACCGGACATAGCCGACAATCCGCATAGAAATTGAGAATATCTACGATAGAAAACAACATTAAGCATAAAATATCGTGAATTCTTTTCGTTAATAGTCGATCAAATGTGGCTGTCATGGAACACAAACCGTGTTGATGTGGCTGACCATTTTTTGGATGATAAAGGAGGGTCTATGGACGCCTTAACACAATCAAGCCGTTTTTTAATGCAGGCTACCTTAGGGGTCGATGAAGCGGTGATTGCTCACGTGGCTCAGGTAGGGGTTGAGCCATGGTTGGCCGAACAGCTTAATCAGCCAGCCCCCCATCCAAGCCACTATGCCGAACAGACCGAACAGATCTGGCACCATTTTAGAGATCGCTTGCTGCACCGCCATGGCATGGCCGCCATTAATGGGTCGGGCAACAACCCCGCCTTACCCTATAAATGGTACTTTCGTATGGCATGGTGGCATTCGGCCCTTACCGAGAAAAAACATCTGTTACGGCAGCGTATTGCCCAGGCGCTGAGTGAGATATTGGTGATCTCTGATCAATCCAACCTGGAGTTGGATGCAGTGGGTATGGGCAGTTATTATGATCTGCTCTATACCCATGCTTTTGGCCGGTATAGTGACCTGCTTTATGATGTGGCCATGCACCCTTGTATGGGGGTCTATCTCTCCCACATGAACAATCAAAAAGCTGACCCCCTTAAACCTATTCACCCCGATGAGAATTTTGCGCGGGAGATCATGCAGCTGTTCACCATTGGCCTGTATGCGTTAAATGCTGATGGTAGTCGTAAGCTTGACCCCCAGGGGCAGCCCATACCCAGCTATGATAATCGGGACATCAAGTCCTTGGCACGGGTCTTTACGGGACTACATGCAGACAGTTATGAGTATGCGTGGCAGACGGACTTTTGGCAGGCAGAATACAATGGCTACCCTGTTGCTTTTGAAGATGGAATAGATAAGACCTATAAGACGGTTCCCTTTGTAAACATGCAAAAACCCATGGTTGTGGAGGAGGCTTTTCATGATCGTGGTGCAAAACAGCTGCTTAAAGGGCGTATCCGTTTACGGGGTCATCAAGATGGCGCCGCTGAGATTCGGTCGGCCATTACACAGCTGGTCGCCCACCCCAATACGGCCCCCTTTATTGCCCGTCAGCTGATCAACCAATTGGTTACAGCCAATCCGTCACCAGACTATGTTCGCACAGTCGCTGCCAAATTTGGCCCACATGGGGATATGAAAGCCGTGATCAAAGCGATCTTGAGCTATCCTCTACACCACCCGGTGAGTGGGGTGACCTTGCCCAGTGGTTATCAAGAAGGGGGAAAGGTTGTTCAGTCCCAAAAGCTGAAATCTCCCACCCTACGTCTGACACAGATCCTCCGGGCCTTTGGGGTACACAACCGTGCCAATCGCTTATGGGTGATTGGTGATGAGTTGTTGGATCAACTGCAGCATCATCCGCTCTCCTCCCCGACAGTGTTTAACTTTTATAAGCCTGATTTTGTCCCCCATGGACCATTGGCGATGAAAAATATGGTGGCACCAGCCTTTGAGCTCCACACCTCTGCCACATCCATCGCCTACGTCAATTTAATGTACTACTGGTTCTTTGGGGGGTTCTATCCGGCGGTTAGTCTGGATATCAGCGCAGATCCCAACCTAAACAACGTTCCGGAACTGGATACGGATACCCTTTGGCAACAACCCCATGCACGGCTGAACCTTAACCTTAAGCCCTACCAACAGTTGGCCGCCAACCCAGCCAGCCATGATGGGCTGATTGATCGTTTAAGTCTGCTCTTGACCGGTAAGCAACAGCTGCCCATTAAAGGTCAAATCAAAGAGGCGTTCTCCTCTTATCAGGACCGTCCAGATTGGGTGGTACAGACCATTCTGTTTATGTTGACCATTTCACCAGAATTTACCGTTCAGGAGGCTTGAGGATGAAACGGAACCAGATGACCCGTCGTCGCCTTTTGCAAAGTGGTGCTGCACTCTCTGTCGGTGCTGGCATGTGGCAAGGGGGCGTGGCCCCCAGTTTTGCAACCTCTAAACCAATCGCATTGGGTTTAAAGCCCCAAAAAAAAGCGCTGGTCTTTATTATGCTTGATGGGGGGAATGACAGCTTTAATATGTTGGTGCCCACCTCGGAACATCACTACCGGGCTTATCAAAACAGCCGCAGCAATTTGGCGTTGGACCGCCAGACGCTGTTACCCCTGAAGGGGGCGACAGATAAAGAGGGACGTTCCTTTGGTCTACACCCAGCTATGCCAGATGTGGCCCGTCTGTTTAACCAGAAACAGCTCAGTTTTGTGGCCAACTGTGGGCCCATGATCGAACCTGTCCGTGCTGCTGACATGCACAGTGGGCGTGCCAAACTGCCCTTGGGCCTGCTCTCCCATGCCGATCAGTTTAAACATTGGCAAAGTGCCCGCCCGGACCAAAGGGTTAATCAAGGGTGGTTTGGCAGCTTTGCGGATGCCCTGCAACCTAACCGTCCTGCCCACCAGATCCCCATGAATATCTCATTGGCGGGCAGTAACATCATGCAAAATGGTGTGAGCTCCAGCCATTATTCCATTCAGGAACAGGGCAGTGTGGGGCTGGTGGTTAATGAGGAAGATACCCCCCTTAACCAAGTTTTGCTGGCCAGCTTTGAACAGTTGCTTCAAACCGATTATGGCTCGGACCCTTTTAAACAAAGCTACTTGTCCCAGACCCGTGAAGCCCAGGCCCAGCATGAGGTTTTCCGTCGTGGCATCCAACCCTTTCGACTGCCGGTTGATTTTCCCGATACACCGTTGGCCCAACAGTTGGCCATGGTGGCGCGAAGTATTGCGGCAGCGGATGGCTTAAACCATCAGCAGCAGACCTTTTTCTTACGGTATATCGGCTGGGATCATCATGATGAGCTGCTCCAAAACCATGCGGCCATGCTTGGGGTGCTGAGCGAGGCCTTGGGTACCTTCCAGCAAGCGTTGCAGAAGATGGGTCTGGCCGATCAGGTGGTGACCTTCACCGGTTCTGATTTTGGACGTACCCTGACCTCTAATGGTAATGGGACAGATCATGGTTGGGGCGGCAATACCATGGTCATGGGGGCTGACCTGGCGGGGGGGCGTGTGGTTGGATCCTACCCTGATTTAACCCTGGGGGATCGTAATGATCTGGATGCCGGGGATGGGGTGATTATTCCCACCACAGCCATTGAGCAGATCTATGCAGAGATTGCCCATTGGTTTGGTGTGGAGAAACCCTATCTCAGTAAGCTCTTTCCAAACGTGCACCGTTTTACCGGGGGTAGGGCAGAGCGCTCTTTAGGACTCTTCAAAAGTTAGTGCGGAGTTCCCCCGGCCATGTTGGGCTTTGAGGGTATGTTTGGCCAGTTTGTCCAGGCGTACCAAACGCTCATCCCAACGGTGTTCACGGGGGTCATCTCCCCACCATTCTGGGCGGGCCTTACGGATCTGTTTAACGCGATCTCGTATGGTGTCCAGTGTTGGGGTGGTGCCCCCGCAAGCCTGTTCGGCCACCAGCTCTACAATGCGTGGGATCAAAGCATTGTCAGCTGGGCGAATGTCATGGGTTAATAGCCATAAGGCTAAGGCTTGTGCGGCATGGCTGTTGTCCACTTGGCACCAGGTTTGACGCCCCATGGGGTTGGCATTGATGTAGTCAGGATCAAACACGAATTCTCGCTCTTTTACACAGAATAGCTATCTAAAGGGGTATCCGGCAGGGCACTATCCAACTCTGAAATTACCTCAGGTGCATAGGGCCAGGCCATACCAAACTGCGGATCATCCCAACGGATGCCCCGTTGTAGTATGGGTTCATCTTTAACCGAAGCCAAAGAGAGTAGCAAATTATTCTCACCCAAGGTTAAAAAGCCGTGGGCACACGCTTCGGGTATCCATAAACTCTTAGGTTCATCCCCCCGCAACTCCACACCATACCAGTGGCTAAATGTCGGACTACTTCGGCGTAAATCCAACACCATAACCCAAACAGTACCTGCAATGGGGCGCACTAAGTGGGCCTGTGCCTTGGGGGCCATTTGTACCCGCATGCCGCGTAAGGTGCGTGGTTTGGGCTCTCGCCAAACCTGCATTTGGGCCTCACCTTGCTCAAAGGGGTTGGCATCAAATAGGCAATGTGGCCCCACTGGTGATGGTGTGGGTTCATCAATGATGGTCAAGCCGGGTAGGGGGGTGGGGTGTTCCATCATGGCAATGCGTTGACCTTGGGTAAAATGTGATACCGTTACTTCTTACTTTAACCAACCCCTATGGGAAAAACGATGGGTTATCTCTACCTCTCTTTGGCCATTATCTGTGAAGTCGCGGGTAGTGTTGGACTAAAATTGAGTGAAGGCTTTACCAAGTTTGTACCCGCTTCGGTCACGGTTGTGGGGTATGGGCTGGCCTTTTATCTGCTTAGCCTGACCCTACAAACCCTGTCACTGGGTTTTGCTTATGCAGTTTGGGCGGGGGTTGGTATTGTTTTGCTGACGATTATTGGTGTGCTGTTTTTGGGGGAGAGTGTGGATTGGCCAGGTGTTTTGGGCATTGGTTTAATTGTATCTGGGGTTGTGGTGCTAAATTTATTTTCCCAGATGAACAAGCATTGACCCGCCGCACTCTTGATAAAAAACTGTGAAAATCTTACATCTATGGCATGATGGCTCTCTATGTCTTCCATATACAGATGTTTGCATGTGTCGCCTCGTGGAGTATTCAGTATGAATTTTTTGAACCGTTTAAGCCTAAGTAGTCGATTTGGCATCATTCTCTTGTTGCCACTACTGGGTTTGCTCTGGTTTGGGGGTAAAGGGGTGTGGGATGCCCGGACACTCTCACAGAATATGGCTGCTATGGAGGCGCTCTCTGGCTTAGCTGTACGGGCCAGTAGCCTAGTGCATGAGACCCAAAAAGAGCGGGGCATGACGGCAGGATTTTTGGGAAGTAAGGGCAAAAAATTTGCCTCTGAGCTGCCCAGTCACCGTAACCGCAGCAGTGATGTTAAAGCGGCTGCTCTAAAAACCTATCTCAGTACCTTTAATGCCCAACTCTACGGAGATGAGTTTAACCGTACCCTCAAGCGCGCCCTAAAACTGTGGGATGGTGTAGAGAGCATTCGACAGCAGGTAGACCGTCAGTCGATTGCGACAGGTAAGGCTATTGGTTACTACACCAAAATGAATGCTGCGTTTCTGAATATGATTGGCACCATGTCCCGCCAAGCTGCGGATGTACAAACTGCGGCACAAGTCGCAGGCTACGTCAATTTTCTCCAGGGCAAAGAGCGTGCGGGTATTGAACGGGCTGTTATTACCAATACCTTTGCTCGGAATAATTTTGGTCCGGGTATGTTCCGCAAGTTTAATATTCTGGTTTCTGAACAGAACACCTACATGCGTATCTTCCAAGGCTTTGTTCATATAGAACAATCGGTTTTTTACCGTAATCAAATGAATAATTCGGAAGTTGTTGAGGTCGAGCGGTTACGGAACATCGCGTTTGCTAAGGCCAATGAAGGGGGGTTTGATATCGACCCCAACCACTGGTTTAAGACCATTACGGCGAAAATCAATCTACTTAAAGGGGTGGAAGACCGGCTTTCGAATGATCTAAAAGAACGGGCCGCTCTGTTAGGTAGTGAAGCCAACCGTGCCTTCTGGGGCATACTGATTATGACCGCCCTTATCGTCTTACTGGCCACCTTATTGGGTATTCTTATGGCCCGGCAGATTCTTAGTCAGATTGGTGGGGAGCCTCAGGACGTTATGCATATTGCCCAACAGGTCTCTGAGGGTAATTTGGATGTCCCCTTCCATTCCCAGCGTAAGTTAGAGGGTATTTACGGTGCGATGCAGCATATGGTGAAGAACCTGCAACACACCATTGGTACCGTTACAGCCGTAAGCGACAGTGTGGTGAGCATCAGTCGAAATGTCAGCAGTAGTGCCCATCAGGTATCTGAGGGGTCTACGGAGCAGGCTGCTTCTATTGAACAAACCTCAGCAGCCATTGAGCAGATGGCTTCTAACATTATGCAAACCACAGAAAATGCCACCAAGACAGAACAGATTGCGCGTAATGCCGCTGTGGATGCCATACAGAGTGGAGAATCCATGACAGAAACGCTGCAGGCTATGCGAGAAATTGCCGATAAGATCAATGTTATTGAGGAGATTGCTCGCCAGACCAACTTGTTGGCACTCAATGCCGCCATTGAGGCTGCCCGAGCTGGTGAACAAGGCAAGGGGTTTGCTGTGGTTGCCGCAGAAGTCCGCAAATTGGCCGAACGTAGCCAAGGTGCCGCTGCAGAGATCACTGGTATTGCCACCAATAGTGTGGAAGTGGCCGAAAAGGCAGGTATGTTGTTGCAGAAGTTGGTTCCGGCCATTCAAGAGACCGCCTCGCTTGTGCAGGGTATTACCACCGCTTCCACCGAACAGAGTCAGGGTGCAGACCAGATTAACGGGGCCATTCAGCAGTTGGATCAGGTTATTCAGCGCAATGCTGCCATGGCTGAAGAGATGTCAGCTTCGGCCCAAGAGCTGTCCAGTGAGGCCGATGAACTCCAGCAGGCCATCGCCTTTTTCCATCAAGGTGAAGGGGTGCGTGGGCAGATTGGGCACCACTAAAAGCGATATTTTTCCCCATACTCAGGCCTGTATTTGTTGGTAATACCATGATCTTACGATGGTTAGGGTGCGTGCTGTTGCGTGCGCTTTCTGCCATCCATGCAGATGAGAGGCTGCCCGCACGGCTTGCCCCCAGTTGGTTGCTGGAACAGACACCACTTCCCCCAGTCAAAATGGTTCATAGTACGGATCAGTCCACGGTGCCTGCTGTATACCCGGTGGTCTGCTGACCCATGATCAACGGGATGGTTGGCGTCGCCCACGCTTTAAAGTGCCAGATATAATGCCCCCTGTGGATTAATTGGCGCATGTAATTGGTGATCTGGGCATTGGTGCGGAAGATTGTCATCCTTGTACCCGTTGGCCGCGGTATCCATGCCATGGCCATGGGAGCACGCCTGTTTTTGGACCTTTAAACGGTTAGAACATGCCAGGTATCCCTGTTGGATGGTGGCCTACCGGCCTATCTGGCGGCAGGTGGGGCAAGCCAAGCACCCCGTTACTACCCGGCTATTGCCTATCGTACCCAACCCGTCTCCTCTTTTGTGGCTAATACATCCGATGTGGAAGTGCGCTTTCACATCGGATATCCCCTGCTTGGATCTGCGCACGCTGGATCGCTATGAGGCGGAGAGTAAATTCCCCCTCTGTCGTTTGGTTGGCACCATCCCTCTGGCCGAACATCTACCCGCAGAACAGCTGCTGGATCAGACAACTGGTACCTTTAACGCTCTGGCACAACTGCACCAGTTGAGCCATTGGTCCAAACGGCAGCAGGATCCCTACTTAAATGACCTATAGTGATACAGGACAACCTGGTGCCTTGGGTTGGTTTGTCTTTGGTCAACTGTTAGAGCACAAAAATGCACAACTCTTATGATGGCTCCATGGCTGCCTGGGTTGAGCAGGGGTTTGCTGTATGGGACCGTCCATGTGGGTGTGGTCAGGACTTCTCTGGGTAAGGGTGAGCAATCGACATGCAATCTCAGGCTAACTTGAATGCCTTAGTTATTAATGGGCCATGGAGCAGCCGTCTTATGGTGTTTTGGTGTAATTTTCCTAACATCTGATCATCAAACAGATTTTCCGGCTTTTTTAAAAGAGATCTTCTGTGATTTTTTTCTGTCTCAGACAGGGGCGCTTTTTTGATCAGGTGTCTCAAATTTTTCTTATTAAGGGATCGATGACGCCATCCCTTAGAGTTCACGGCTTTTTTCTGTGTATGGGCCGATTGCTGTATGGGTAAAAACAGCTGTCAAGCATACAATGATATTGAACGCATCAGCCATCAATGGCATGATCTGTTTCGCGCTGGTTCACACACCTTTAACGGTTAGCGAACGAAGGCGTTTCCTGAATTGAAATTTGTAACTTGATACAGTGGAGCCATTGCCTTGCAATGGAACTTCGCGCTATCCTATAAGCCTAAGTAGCTAAAAGGTTTTTTAGGTATCATTAAGCATACTTTGGGAATAGGGTGATCAGCCCGTTTTTAGATCATGTTATTCTCTGTCATTCCGCATGACTGTATCCGTTTGGCAACCGTATAAAATCCCTCAAAGAAGGGGCGGTTACAAACGTGCCGGGTATACAGTCTGCGAGCAACATCGGGAGCCCTCTATTCCGATGTGCCGGTTCGTCATATGAAACGGTGCCTATGGTTCTTGGCACCCTGTTGTATGGCATGTAAGAGTTTTCGCACGTTTTAGAGTAGAGGTCATCTTCTCATGCCCAATCGCGTGAAGAGACTGGAAATCAATCCCCAAATGGATCTGGAACTCCAGTCTGCGTCCCAGGATATATGGGACCGCAAATATCGTCTGAAATCCAAAGGCGATGAGCCGGTCGATAAAACCCTTGAAGATACATTCAAGCGGGTTGCCCGTGCCTTATCCGAAGCGGAGGATGAAGCGGTACAGGAACAGTGGTACCAGCGCTTTCTTTGGGCGCTGATGCAGGGTGCTATTCCTGCCGGTCGTATTGTTTCCAATGCTGGGGCTAAAGAGCATAAGCCCGCGACCAGTACCATTAACTGCACCGTATCGCAGACCATCAATGACTCCATGGATGATATCCTTGGTGCGGTACATGAGGCGGGTTTAACGCTCAAGGCCGGTTGTGGTATCGGCTATGAGTTCTCGACCTTACGTCCCAAGGGTGCGTTTGTGGCCGGTGCGGGTGCCAGTACCTCTGGTCCGCTCTCCTTTATGGATATTTATGATGCCATGTGCCGTACCGTCTCCTCTGCGGGGGGACGTCGTGGGGCGCAGATGGCGACCTTTGATATCACCCATCCTGATGTGGTGGACTTTATCCGTGCCAAACGGGAAGATGGTCGCCTGCGTCAGTTCAACCTCTCCTGTCTGATTACCGAACAGTTTATGGAAGCGGTGAAGTCAGATATGGATTGGGAACTTGTATTCCCAGCCAACCATTTTGAGTTGGATGATCCGACCGTTGATATCGTCTATCGCCATTGGCCTGTCTCAGAAGGCTACAAAACCAATGAGCGTGGTGAAGTGGCTTGCCGGGTCTGGAAAACCATACCTGCACGTCGGTTGTGGGATGTTATCATGTCCTCAACCTATGACTATGCTGAGCCTGGCTTTATTCTGATCGACAAAGTCAACGAACAGAACAACAACTGGTTCTGTGAAGATATTCGGGCCACCAACCCTTGTGGTGAACAGCCTTTGCCACCCTATGGCGCCTGTCTGCTTGGCTCAGTGAACCTGGCCCGGTTTGTTAAAAACCCCTTCACCCCAAAAGCTGAGTTCGACTGGACCCGCTTTAAAGAGGTGGTAGCGGTCTTTACCCGTATGCTGGACAATGTGGTTGAGATCCATGGTTTGCCGCTGGATGGTCAAGCTAACGAGATTGCCCATAAGCGTCGCCATGGTATGGGCTTTTTGGGGCTAGGTTCCACACTGTGCATGCTTAATATGAAGTATGGTGACCGGGAATCCATTCAGTTTACGGGTGAAGTCGCCCGTGAAATGGCCCTGACCGGTTGGGAAGTGGGTGTGGATCTGGCCAATGAAAAAGGTCCGGCACCGGTGATGAACGAGATGTTTACTGTCACCGAAGAGATGATGGCCAAACGCCCTGAGATGGCCGATGATGGCATCTGCGTGGGTGACCAGATCTCTGGTAAGGTACTGATGGCACGCTACAGCCGCTATATGGAGAAGTTTCCAGAAAAGCTGCGTAAGCGTATTGAGACCGAAGGGTCACGCTTTAGCCATCACACCTCCATTGCACCCACTGGCACCATCTCTTTGTCTTTGGGTAACAATGTCTCCAATGGTATTGAGCCCAGTTTTGCCCATAAATACAGCCGTAACATCATCCGTGAAGGGCGTAAAACCAAAGAGAAGGTAGATGTCTTCTCGTATGAGTTGTTGGCCTACCGTTCTTTGATTAATGCGGATGCCGACCCCTATGCAGAAGAAGAGAAAAATCTGCTACCTGGGACCTTTATGGATGCCAACGCCATTGCCCCACGGGCCCATGTGGATGTTCAGGCTGCGGCACAGGAGTGGGTGGACTCTTCCATCTCCAAGACCATTAACGTGCCAACGGATTTTCCGTATGACGAGTTTAAAGACATCTACCTTTATGCCTATGAAAAAGGGCTGAAGGGGTGCACCACCTTCCGCTTTAATCCCGAGGCCTTCCAGGGCGTTCTGGTTAAAGAGGAAGATCTGGCCAATACCAGTTACCGCTTTGTGATGGAAGATGGCAGTACGGTTGAGGTCAAAGGTAATGATGAAATTGAATATGACGGCGAAAAACATACCGCCGCCAACCTGTTTGAAGCACTCAAAGATGGCTACTATGGCCGGTACTAAGCCTTAATCTTTGCGTTCAATATATATCGACAAGGTGGAACCAAGGGCTGTACCGGTTGGGGTCACTTGTCGGTTTTAGATCTATAGAATTAGGGTGGATCTCTGTAAGGAGCAAACCGCGGTGGCAGCGGTGTTATAGAGATAACCCTCTGGGGGTGTCCATAGCGTACGGTACAACCATGGCAAGAAGGTTGACCGCAAGCTAGCCGATACCCACAAGGCGTGGGCGAGGAAGCCACACCTATATTCGTCCGTTCATGGAAGATCCAACTTAGCTTGGGGAGCGGGACAGCATGTCCGTCACGATCGAGAAAAAAATTGTGGGTTTTGAAGTGGTCTCCGATGAACCAAAAACGGAGGCTGAGGAAGAGAAGCGACCTGAAGGAGGGGCAGAGGTCATTCGCATGCAGCCATTGTTGCAGCGTCCGCCAGAGCTGCGCGGCACCACCTATAAGATTGCAACACCCATGTCAGAGCATGCGCTCTACATCACCATCAATGATATTGTGGTAAATGAGGGCACAGATCGTGAGCATCTGCGTCCCTTTGAGATCTTTATCAACTCCAAGAACATGGAGAACTTCTCCTGGATCGTAGCTTTGACCCGCGTGATCTCGGCTGTGTTCCGTCATGGTGGAGAGGTCTCGTTCCTGGTGGAGGAGTTGCGTTCGGTCTTTGATCCGCGTGGGGGTTACTACAAGCCGGGCGGTAAATATATGCCCAGTTTGGTGGCTGAAATCGGTGAGTGCATTGAGAAGCACTTAATTGATATTGGCATGATCCACTCGCAGGAAGTGAGTGCTGAACTGATGGAAAAACGTAAACAGGCAGAAAAACAGGGTATGGTTGGGGGCTCGTTATGCCCCAAATGCAGCCAGCTTTCTGTGGTTCGCCTGGATGGTTGTGAAACCTGTTTGGAGTGTGGTTACTCTAAATGTGGTTAATCTAAACCAGACTCGTTCTATGAAAAGGGTGAAGCTTAGCTTCACCCTTTTTTTATGTGCATTTTTCGTTAACCATATGGATGTATAAGGTGTTAACGACTCTGTTGGCGGTTCTAGATAAGCGTCTGTGGTTAAGGGCTATTTAGTGGACGATGCGTGTGTGTTCAAGATTGATAAAGGCATTTTGGACGATCATGCAGTAGCTAAAAGCCCTAGTCTTAATGCTATAGGGGGATTGGTGAAGGTAGGTAGCGATAGAGTGAACCCTACATTCCTACATTTGGCGTAAAATGCTTGGCAGTAGGGAAATAATGAATTCATTTGGAGGGTAAAGAGTCTTGATAGACTGTTATAAATATGTGAGTTTAGGGTGGTTTGGTTGCTCAATGATGATGAGTTAAGCCATGCAAACCACAATGGATCTTTTAGGCTAATGTACCGGGGAAGAAAATATTTAAACAGGTCATTCATGTGACTCAATTGATGAATAGATACGGTTTTTACAGCTTTTGGTGAAAGAGTATATATGTCCACGGATTCTACGAAGAAGCATTTTTATTGGCTAAATTGGTTACGATTTTTAGCCGCATTGTCTGTAATGTTCGTACATGTTCGTGGTTTAGCTTTTGTAGACTTTGGTAGCCTCCCAGATCAGCAAAAAACTGTATTTATGATGGGTTTTTATGGGTTAACACGTATAGGCCTTGAGTCTGTGATTGTTTTTTTTGTTATAAGCGGCTTTCTGGTTTTGGGTATGGCCATTGAAAGAATCCAGAAAAAGACATTCAACTTTGGAGATTATCTGCTTGATCGAGCCGTACGGATTTTACTTCCACTCATTCCTGCTTTGGTTTTATCGGGTTTGATTGCATATGTGTTAGATATTGACATTTATCTATCAGTATTTATGGGTAATATATTTGGTCTACAGAATGTTTTTTTTAGCTCCTTTGGGGGTAATGCACCATTATGGTCTTTGGCCTACGAAACATGGTTTTATATGTTGATTGGTATTGCTGGTTTGATGGTTGTTAAAGCCAATCATAAAGTCGTTTATTTGATTTTATTTACCATGGTGTTATCGGTTTTTGTTCAGCTTAATCCCATATACCTGTTTTGTTGGGGTATTGGTGGTATCGCTTATCTTGTTAAACCTAAAGAGTATTCACCTCGTGTTTTAATATTAGCAGTAGTATTGATTCTATTTTCTGCAGTAGGAAGTCAGTATACATCTGAGTCTAAATCTGTCTCAGTCGTAACGTTTAACAGCTTTATATTTACACAAGATTTTATGTTGCTCTATTTAGCGATGGGTATGGCTTTATTCATTCAACAATTGGTGGTGATGAAACCACAGAAAGCTTGGCTTGTAGCACTAGAAGCCTATGGGAGTAAGCTGTCAGCTTTTTCATATACGCTATATTTGGTGCACTATCCCATTGTTCTATTAATTTTTAAAAAGTGGATCCCCAATGCATCAACCGTGAATTTTATATCCATTCTCACTTTTGTAGGTGTTTCTGCTATCTGTTTAGGGGTAAGTGTATTGTTTTATCTAATGTTTGAAAAACATACCTATGGGGTTAAGAAAAAGATCAAAATAATGTTCTACACTTAAGATCGGATTGTGTCTGTTGTCTCTTTAGATCTTCATACCTTAATCATAGTCTAGATCTCTGTAAATTTTGAGGATAGTACACTCTCCGTGAAGTACCCATGGTAAGCGTTTAGTACCTGCTGTCTCGTATTGACCCAAGACAGAGGAACGGTCGAACCATATGCTGCTTCGTGACTTACATGGCCAATATCCATGATCTTGTGAAGGTAAAGTAAGATCGGATATGGGTTGATTAGGTCTATAATGCAGTATCGGTAGGGTCTATAAGCCTATCCGTGGTTCCATTGACCGAATGAAACAGAAAAAATCGGTTATATCTTTCAATTCACGCCATTGTCGTTTTGCAAACGGAAACGACTTGTGTAGGATAGACAGGTTTACAAACACAATACCCATGCAAATGCTCAATAGCTGTTAAGGACGCATGATGGAAATCCTGAATTTTGTGCTGATCGCTGCCCTTGCCCTTTTTTCTTTCAAAGCCATGGTCATTGGCCTTAAGCGGGGTCATTCAGAGCGTTATTTCAAAAAGTGGAAGCTTTTTACAGGTAAGAAGTATCATAACTTCTTTGGCCTTCCACGAGATGCTGACGATAGCCGCTTTAGCGCCAAACCCAAGTCTTAAGTTCTTTATAAAAAAAAGTGCACCTTACATAAGGGGGCACTTTTTTTATTGTGATAAACTGAATTTGACCTGCAGGAGAGTAGTTAATGGCTAAGCGCATTGGCGTGGTTTTGTCTGGTTGTGGTGTCTATGACGGTGCTGAGATCCATGAAGCTACATTGACACTCTATTTTTTGGACAAAGCCGGTATCAAAGTGGTCTGTATGGCACCAGACAAAGATCAACACCATGTGGTGAATCATTTAACAGGTGATGAAATGGCCGAGACTCGTAATGTACGGGTAGAGGCCGCCCGTATTGCCCGTGGTGATGTTAAGACCATTGCTGAAGTGCAGATCTCTGAACTGGATGCGTTAATCATTCCTGGTGGTTTTGGGATGGCAAAAAACCTTTCAACCGTTGCCTTTGATGGCCCAGATGCCACGGTTGATGAAGATTTAGCGTCACTGGTCAATGCCATGTACGATGCTAAAAAACCCATTGGTGCGATCTGTATTACCCCTGCCGTCATCTCTAAAATTTTGGCAGACCGGGGTGTTAAGTTGACCATTGGTAATGATGAAGGTACCGCTGGAGCCATCCGAGCGATGGGTAATGAGCATGTTGAAACAGGTGCAAAGCAAATTGTGATTGATGAACAAAACAATATTGTTTCTACCGCAGCCTATATGTGTGCGGCCTCGATTGCTGAGGCTGGTGAAGGCATTGAAAAGCTTGTTGCTGAAATACTCAAGCGAGCCTAAACCGTTTGACATGTAGAAGATATATAGCCTGGGAAGCGGCTGAGCCTTCCCAGGCTTTTTTTATAAGAGTTGGTCGATCAACGTCTGCAGAATGCATTTCATTTTCTCCTCTATCTCGCTTGGCCTCGCTTCCCCCCTGCTTTAGGTCTATAAAGGTTAGTGTCTCCCATAACCACCTATGGTGCTTTTGCTCTGTTGTTGCGTTTGAGTACGGTGAGAGGTTTGAGGCCTTGCAATAATGAGAGATTGTGTCCATTCGATAGAATTTTTAAAACGTTACGTTTAACCAGAAAACTTGGTGATGCCATGGAAGCCTACCCCGCCAGATTGATCTATGCTGATAGTGAAAGCAGTGCTGATCTCTTCTATGCTACGGGTTTTTTTGCCCCAGACCCTTTTCTTTTTGTTCAAGAAGGGGGCCCCCAGGGCAAAAGCCATATTGTCGTCTCTGCCCTTGAGATCGACCGAGCACGTCGTAGTGCCAATGTTGATCATATTCATGATTTGGCCGATGTACGGGCTTTTTATAATGAGATTCACGCAGAGGGCCAGCCCAGTGAAGGGGATCTTGTTGCTGCGTTTCTTAAAAAGCTCTCCATCGGAGATGTAACCACCCCTTGGGACTTTCCTCTAGCAATTGCGGATGTGTTACGCCATGAAGGGGTTGGTGTTAAGCCTGTTATGGGCTCATTTTGGCCTGAGCGGGCTTTAAAACGGGATGATGAAGTTGCGGCCATTGAAAAAGCGCTAGAAATAACGGGCAAAGGCATGCAGGCTGGTGTCGATCTTATTCATATGGCGGAGATTGGTGATGATGGTTGGCTCTACCATAAAGGGGAGCCGTTAACGTCTGAAAAGGTAAGAGCTAAGATCAATGCCACGCTGGTAAAACATGGTGCTATGCCGCATCACACCATTGTTTCTGGTGGTGTACAAGGCTCTGACCCTCATGAAGAGGGGTTTGGCCCGCTACCCGCCCATCAACCGATCATTATGGATGTCTTCCCCCGTCATGAAACGAGTGGCTATTGGGGGGATATGACCCGTACCGTCTGTCGGGGCCAAGCTCCAGATGTGTTGAAAAAAGCGTGGTCATGTGTACGTCAAGCCCAGGATCTTGCCTTTTCTATGCTCTGCGCCGGGGTTTCTGGTAAAGCTGTGCATGAGGCGATTACCAACGCGTTTACCGAACAAGGTTTTCCAACCGGGCCAGGAGAGGATGGCAAACAGCGGGGCTTTTTTCATGGTACAGGGCATGGCCTAGGGTTGGAGATTCATGAAGTGCCACGCATATCTATTCGTGATATGACCATGGAGGCTGGCCATGTTGTAACGGTGGAGCCTGGTCTCTATTATCCAGAGTGGGGTGGGGTACGATTAGAGGATGTGGTTGTGATTGAAAATGGTGGGTGCCGGAATTTAACGACTTTCCCTAAATTTCTGGAAGTGTAATGGCCCGCTGAGCCCCGCTTAGTAGCAGCTAGCAGTATACTCTGTATGCTGGGTAATGTGCATTCTACAGCGTAAAGGTTCAGTGTTGGTCGGCAATCATGCGGTGTTATGGCTTTGTGAAAAGTTGGTAAGTATCGATCTGAAAACGTGTTTCTGAAAAAGGGTGGTCCGAGCAGGTAAAAATATGTCTGGCCTGTTCACTGTAATACTGGCGACGATCTGGATGATCCAGGACATAACGTGTGCCTTCAATAAGGCTCTCTAAGCTTTCCTCGGTACAAATCCACCCTGTTTCATCATGTCGCACAATCTCAGTAATGGCCCCCCGGTTAAATGTGACCACCGGTAAGCCCAGTGCCATGGCCTCAAGATACACCAACCCAAACGCTTCTTCATTCGTTGGGGCTGTAAGCAGAAGGTCACTTTGTGCCATCAATTGGGCAATGTTATCGGATGCACCAATGAATTGAATCTGTTGATCAAAGCCTGCTTGAGTGACCGTGTCGCGCATCATCTTATAGGCATCCACATGGCTTTGTGGCCAATCAGGAATACGACCTGCCAGGGTTAAATGCAGTGGATACCCTTGCTTAAGAAGGTGCATAACGGCATGAATGACCGTATACACGCCTTTATCTTTAAGAATTTGTCCGACATATAAAATTTCCAGCGTGGTGTTTTTATGAGGTTGTTTGAATGTTGATTTAAAGCGGTCATCCACGAGTACATTATAAATTAACACCGACTTATCGGTAGGTACCCCGACCTGATGTAAACGGTTTAAACAAAATTGAGATACGCCGATCACCTTATCCATTATTTTAGCAAGAACATATTTCCAGTATAATTGGTAAAAACGTTTGCCAAACGGGACATTATCACTCCGCAGGATCAGTTGTATGCCTAAAATTTTTGCGAGCACAAGTACGGGTAATGCCGCTGTTGCGTCTGCGATATTACTCATAAGAATAGATCTAGGGCGATGTTTGAGAAGCTGTTGAAGCAAAAAAAAGTTAAGTCTGAGTAAATAAAAAAAGAGTTTAAAATAATCACTGACTTTGGGATAAATTCGCCTAAGTCGGAAATTATATGGACCCTCCTGCCATGTTCCACCCGCCTCTTCAATGGCAGTATCCATGGTATCATGCTTCCAATTATTCAAGATGACATGAACCGGCATGCCAGATGAGGTTAATGCCTGAATGGTACGAAAAATCATTTTTTCAGCACCAGAAACAATGACATTAAAACCCATTAACACAAGAATAGGTCGCTCTGTGGGGAGAGTATCCATTATACTTTTCCAAGAAGTGATATCAGGATAGTTGTGCGTATAAAGTGATTTATTGATACACCAGAAACAATCCATCATTCTGTTATAGCTCTATATCATTTAACTTTACCTAACTAAATAACAAGATCAGGTTATTCATATAATAGATAGAAGATAAAATAATTCGATTATAGGCTTGTACGCTATTGATTCATATCACATCAGGATCATGTAAACAAATACTATGCCACTGGCTTTTTGGTGGAATCATAGGTTGCCAACACTTTGGTTTCAATGTTGCATCTTATTAAAAGGATACGTTGCGAGCTTAGTTCTACCGCATGGCGTGACGTACCCTTGCATCCATTATTCATTCATTCCCATAATATTCAATGCTCACCCTAAGGTATGGTCATCAACAGAATAGGTGAAAAAATACAAGATGTACGCGAACGTTAGGATTGAAAAATGTTATGCCCTGTAATGATTGTGTAAGAGGTTTTTCGCCTTGTTTTTGCTGATCTTTACATTTACAGGCCTACTGTTCTCAGCCTTGGGAGAGTCACTCCTACCCCTATTTAGTATGTGGGCGTTAGGCTTGATCTGGATGTTTGTGCCCTATCGAGGGGTTCCAGGGCTAATCGTTCTTCCTTTGGCCATTTCATTCCAGTGGCTGCAAATTACGTTTGGCCTGTTTTATATGCCCCTGACAGGCATTGAGCTGCGTTCTGTACAAGTTGATTATGCCCCCTATGTGATGATTGGCTTAGCCAGTTTGGTCTTCCTCTCGTTAGGTATTAATAGAGGAATGGCAATCGGTTCCAAAAAACGCTCATTATGGGAGAAAAACCCACAAAGCTTCTTGTCATTTAAGTTGCTAATATACTTCAATTTTTTCATTTTATATTTTAAGAATATCATTATCTCACTGGCTTGGTCAGTCCCTGTATTGACGCAGCCTGTTGTTGCGATTGTCAGTTTAAAAATTGGCGTTCTTTACCTGATTCTTCTGGGCCTTTTAGAACAAAGAAAGTATTTATGGGTTTGGTTGATTGTTTTTATTGAAGTGATCTGGAATGCGACCAACTTCTTTGCAGATTTCCGTATTTCTTTGATTATGTTCTTTGTGGCTATTATTGATACGATGATTGGAGCAAGACGCTCAAAGTTCCAGAACCAGTTGATTTTGCAGATGGTATTCCTTATTGCATTGACAACAGCTGTCGGCACAATTTGGACAGGTATTAAAAGTGATTGGCGCTACTATCTGTCCTACCAGTCTTCAGGTTCTGACACACAGCTTGATAAGCTCTCGGTCCTTGGTAACCTTATTTCAAACTGGCACTCGGATAGTGAAGTTAAAGAGACCAGTGCTGCGTTTGGTAACCGAATGTGGGAAATTTATTATTCCAGCCTTGTGGTAGAACGGGTGCCGTCCATCATTCCACATGAAAATGGAGGGCTTATTTTTGGGGCGTTGAAACATATCTTTATGCCTCGGATTTTCTTCCCAGACAAACCCATTCTGTTTTCAGAGAGCTTTAAAGTACGCAAATATGCAGGTGTTATGGTTGCTGGGGGGTATGGTAACCGAACCAATCATGCATTTAGCTATATTACCGAATCTTATGTGGATTTTGGTGTTCCACTCATGTTTGTGCCCTTATTTATCTTTGGGGTTATTGTTGGTATTATTTTCCAAGTTATTGTTCGAACTGTGCGTGATTACTACTTTAAAATTATGTTTATTCTGGCACTGGGTTGGACGGCCCTAGGGCGATATGAAGCCTCATGGGGTAAACTCTTAGGTAATTTTGGTACCATGCTTGGTTACACCATTTTTGTGTATATGGTGTTCTTTGTTGTGATGAATAGCTTTGCTAAGAAACGTTTTTAACTTAAAGAAGAGCATAAAACATACGACTCTAAAAGTTAGATGGTTTTTCCCATTATCCGTCTGATATACCGTACACAAATTCTAATTGTTGTTTTGAGCATGCTATTGCGGCAGCCATAGAGCGCCAGACCTTCCAGTTCATTCGAAAAAGGCACATTCCGTGCGTTTGAAAGATATTGGCTCAAGCATGTTTTGATGAAGCGTTTGAAGAGATGGATCGCGGGGGGGGGTTGATCCTGCCGGGTTTGCCATGTTGGGGGCGTAGCGTGCCATATACAGGCGCTTTGCTGCTTACTCCCGTACAGCACTGTGGGTAGCCGTCCAGCCACAGCAGGGTGGAATGGCATACACACGTGGCCTCTACCCTGCACCATGTATAGGCATGAGTCCTGCGGTTCTATTTTACGTTCTGTTGAGCAATCCAAGCATCCATGTGTTCAAGGGCCCGCTGTGCATACGCCCCTTTACGCTGCTTTTTTGGAACGCGTTGCTCAAAGTTGGGGAAGAGACCAAAGTTAATGTTCATCGGCTGAAAATGTGTGGCATCCGCGCCGCCGGTAATATGACTCATTAATGCACCTAACGCGGTGAGAATAGGTGGCATTTGAATGGTTTCATCTCGTAATAAATGGCCAATAACCCGCCCAGCCATCAATCCACATGCGGTAGACTCCACATACCCTTCCACACCAGTAATCTGGCCAGCAAAAAGAATATTGGGTTGGCTTTTAAGCTGTAGGGATTCAGTCAGTAGCTCTGGACTGTTGATAAAGGTGTTGCGGTGCAGAGCACCCAACCGGACAAAATCGGCCTCTTCCAACCCTGGAATGGTTGAAAAAATACGTTTTTGCTCAGGCCATGTGAGTTTGGTTTGAAAACCCACCATATTCCACAGTGTACCCAGCTTGTTATCCTGTCGAAGTTGAACAATGGCGTAGGATTTCTCTTCCATATGGGGGTTGGTCAATCCCACGGGTTTCATGGGTCCATAGCGCAAGGTCTCGAAGCCACGTTCCGCCATCACCTCAATGGGCAAACATCCATCAAAGTAGGGTGTATTGGCCTCAAACTCTTTAAAGACCACTTTTTCAGCATCCAGAAGGGCTTGAATAAAGGTTTTATACTGCGCTTCATCCATGGCGCAGTTGATGTAGTCACTGCCGCTTCCTTTGTCGTAGCGGGATTGCTTCCAGGCTTTATTAAAATCAATGGAATCATGCGCAACGATGGGGGCAATGGCATCAAAAAAAGCCATGCGTTTGCCCACCCGTTCTTCAATCCAGTCAGCCAGTCCACCACTGGTTAAGGGGCCGCTGGTGATTAGGGTATAGCTATCCTCATGAACCGGAGGAACGGTGACCTGTTCACGTACCAGTTCAATCAGCGGGTGCTGTTCCAATTTTTCCGTAATGGCTTCTGAAAAGGCATCACGATCCACCGCCAGGGCGCCGCCAGCCGGTACACGGTGGGTATCGGCACAATCCATAATCAGACTACCCAACCGGCGCATCTCTTCGTGCAGTACCCCTACCGCACTATTGGTGTGGTCATCCGACCGTAAGGAGTTGGAGCAGACCAGTTCACCACAGTTTCCCGACTGGTGGGCTGGTGTCATGGTGTTTGGTCGCATTTCATAAATACGGACGGGTATATTTTGTTGGGCCAGTTGCCATGCTGCTTCAGAACCAGCCAAACCTGCGCCAACAATGGTGATGGGTGTATGTGCCATGGAGAGTATACTCGTTCTGTCTTGCCGTGTTGGTCAGGGCGTTGTTCCCCGCAGATCGTTGGTAAAGCAAACCTGTTTATGATCTGTGGGGGTTAGGTATGTTCAATCAAAATTGGCTCAGCGCATGGGAAATTTGGGGCGCTTTTTGGGTATTCCCCCGGGTAGACCAGCCAAAGATCCCGTAGCGCCCCGACGGGTTTTGACCGCAAAACCCCGATCTTCCAGAATATCCTGAGGTAGCTCTTGTAAAAAACGGGAAGGGATGGGAAACACCGGTTTGTTGTACATCCACCGTTTGCGCGCCATGGTGATGTAAAGACGCTTTTTGGCCCGGGTAATGCCCACATAAGCCAAACGTCTCTCCTCCTCCAACCCAATTTCCGGCTGCTCAGTCATGGCCAGTTTATGGGGCATGACATCTTCCTCCATTCCGACCAGGAAGACCCAAGGGAACTCTAACCCCTTAGCCGCATGCAAGGTAGAGATCACTACTCGGTCAGAAACCGGGCCAGAGTCCTGAATATCTGTAGCGAGAGCGGTCTCTTCCAAAAACATCTGTAAGCTCTCCGTACGGGAGAGCGCGTTACGCAGTTCATCCAGGTTATCAATACGGTCACTACCGTTCTCCATATCCCGCACATGCTCCCGGTAGCCACTAAAGGCCAACAGTTTATTCAGCATCTCGGCTGGTGTGACCTCTTCATGGATCAGGTTGCGGCCATCATCAATCACTTTAATAAAAGCGCTGAGTCCTTTAATGGCGGTACCGCGTATGGCTTTGGTGTCCACTGCGAAACGGGCGGCATCTAATAACGAGCACTGTTCCTGGGCCGCAATCTCCCGCAAGGATTGTAACGCGCCTGGACCAATACCCCGTTTGGGAACATTAACCACCCGTTCAAAAGCAATATCATCCCGGTTGGACGCCACCACACGTAAATATGCCAAGGCATCCCGTACTTCTGCACGGTCCAAAAAGCGTAAGCCCCCTACAACTTGATAGGGGATACCTGAGCGCATGAGTCCCTCTTCAAGAGAGCGGGTTTGACGGGATGTACGAACGAGAATGGCCGCATTTTGATAGGCCCCGGTGGGGCAGAGTGTTTGAATTTCTGAGGCAATAAAACGGGCCTCATCCTCACCACTCTCTGCCCGTAGAAAGTGGATCGTATCGCCTTGGGCATCTTCGGTCCAAAGGCTTTTTTCCATACGGCCCTGGTTATGGTTAATCAACCCACCAGCAGCTTTGAGAATATTCCCTGTGGAACGGTAGTTCTGTTCCAACCGAATGGTTTTGGTTTTAGGAAAATCCTCTTCAAATTTCAGAATATTCTCAATACGTGCCCCGCGCCAACTGTAGATGGATTGATCATCATCACCCACCACACAAAGGTTATGGCGTTCCCCTGCCAGTGCTTTGATCCAGCGGTACTGGATATGGTTGGTGTCCTGATACTCATCCACCAGGATATAGCGGAAGCGGTTTTGGAAGTGTGTGAGCACTTCTGGTTCTTGATCCCAAAGATTGAGGCAATGCACCAATAGGTCGCCAAAATCCATGGCGTTGTTCTGTTGCAGGGCCTGTTGATACCGTTCATACATTTGGCGGATGCGATCCCGCTCCCAATCTTTGCGGATCTCCCGATCGGTAAGATCTTGGGGGCGAATACCATCATCTTTCCAGCGGCCAATGGTATGGGTCAGCCGTTTGGGGGTCCAATATTTGTCAGAGAAACTGAGCTCTTCACAAAGCCGTTTGAACATGCGTTCCTGATCACTGGAGTCGAGAATGGTAAAATCTCGACCAAACCCCAAACGGTCGGCAAACTGCCGGAGCATACGGGCGCTCATACCGTGGAAGGTACCAATCCAAAAACGGTGAGCCTGTCCTGGCGCATCACTTTGCAGCAGTTCCTGTACCCGTTCCCGCATCTCTTTAGAGGCTTTATTGGTAAAGGTAACCGCCAGGACCTCTTCTGGTGAAATCCGCTCATTTTGAATAATCCAGGCCAAGCGCCGGGTCAAAACGCGGGTTTTACCGGATCCAGCCCCAGCCAGGACCATAAGGGGTCCTTCCGTGGTGGTAACGGCTTCCAGCTGAGGTTGGTTAAGGTTCTGCAAAATCGGATGATCCATGGGGTACTCGTGCGTTTGGATCGTTGCCAAGATCCAAAACCCTTGAAATAGATGTGATGGAGGGTCTGGGGATCGACCTTGGTGGCCGTATACCCAGGGTATGAGCGTTGGATGGTTTTTTAACCAGATCTTTCATAAATGGCTGGCACAAAGGGGTTAGGCCGTGTGCCAGCCATCGTATATCCGTTTTTCATGCATCATGGGTCGAGTGTCACACCCGTTACGCAAGCCTAGAAGAGTAAACCGTTTAACGGTTATCCATCATTTCTGCTTCCCGCTCCAGCAGTGCATGGTTATAGGCTTGGATCACATCATGGTTGGTGATAATACCCAGAACCTGGGCGGTGTTATCCTCACTGACCACCGGCAACTGTTCCACGTTGCCCGAACCCATGCGGCGGAAGGCATCATATAGATTATCGCTGGGGGTGACGGTGATTAATTCTCGGGTTGCAATATCCCGCACCAAGACCAGATCTTCCAGCCCCTCTTCAAAGGCAACACCGCGGATATCCTGAAAAGAGACAATGCCTTTAAGGTCTCCTTGGTCATTGACCACCAAAAAATTCTCTTCTCGCGTTCGATGAATTTTTTCTTTGAGATCTCGAATATTCATACTGTCGGGGATCATCTCAAAGGTGCGCTTCATAATGGCGCTAACCGGTATGTGTCTGAGTAGGCCGGACTCCCGCCCCGACCATAGATCAATATTTTTTCGGCGCAGGGCCTTGGTATATACCGAGTCCCGATAGACCTGATTAATCAACAGCGTCGCCACGATAGAAGCGACCATTAAGGCCAGCATAATCCGGTAGTCACCCGTCAGTTCAAACAGAATCAAAATCGATGCAATGGGTGCCCCCAAAACAGCAGCAGCCATAGCCCCCATACCAACCAAAGTATAGGCACCGGGGCCTGCAGAAATCGCGGGGAAGAGTGCATGGGCATAGGTACCAAAAGCCCCACCCACCATAGCCCCTAAAAAGAGACTAGGGGTGAACACACCACCAGAGAAGCCGCTGCCCAGGGTAATGGAGGTCGCCATAATCTTGACAAAAACCAGCATCAACATGGTGGGGCCGATCATCTGCTCCAACAGGGCTTTGTTCATGGTGTCGTAGCCCACACCCATGATCTGAGGAAATTGCAGTGCGATCAGACCCAGAACCAAACCCCCAAACATGGGTTTGATCCAGCGGGGGGCTTTAATCTTGCCAATCACATCCTCCGTTTTAAAGAGGGTGTGCATAAACAGAATACCGGCAATACCACACACCAGCCCCAAACCCACATAAGCGGGTATTTCCCAGGCCGAGACCAGGGTGTAGTGGGGTACGATAAAGGCCGGAAAATCGCCCAGGTGCAGTCGGGCAATAACGGTGGCAATAACCGATGAAAGTACAATAGGAGAGAAGGTTGCCAAACCGTAGTCGGCTAAAATGACCTCCAACGCAAACATCACCCCAGCAATGGGGGCGTTAAACGATGCCGCAATACCCGCAGCAGCCCCACAGCCCACCATGGTACGCATATGCTTGGTCGACATACGCAGGCGGCCACCAAACCATGAAGCCAAGGTCGCACCCAGGTGTACCACAGGACCTTCCCGGCCGACCGAGCCGCCGGATCCAATAGAGAGGGAGCAGGCCAACATTTTACCCACACCATCCTTAAGATTCATTTTCGCGCCATGCAACGCGACCGAGGACATCACCTCTGGTACGCCATGCCCGCGAGAACCCGGAAAGAAAAAATGGACGAGAGGGCCAACCAGGGCACCACCAATCATGGGGGCCAGTACCACATGCCACCACTCTAGGCCAGCGACCAGCTGTCCAACATTTTCGGTACCACTTCCAAGGAAAAGGTGCTGAAATCCTTCGATAAGTGTACGAAACAAGATCGCCCCATAGCCCACCATTACGCCAATGATAATGGCGATGGCAGAGAGGATGATATGTTCGTTAACCCCAAGACGGTTGAGATAATTAAGCATTGTGCTAAAGCGATCCGGGCTGAATGCCGATAGATAGAGATAAGAAGGTCCCCGTGAGTGTAGTGTAAGCCCCGGTTCAGTCACAACCATTAAAGGGGATGCATCACCAGAAACTGCAAAAAAAACGGGTACCGTTTAAAACTGGGAGTACCAATTATGTTGATCATGCCACTGTCTAACAATCCTGCCGTTACCCATTCCCTGCTCGATCCTTCACCAGCCCAAGCGGTTGAAGAGATCAGTAAACAGGATCAAACCGCCATCTCTGCGCGTCCCCCCATGCCCATCATCACCCAAGAGGAGATGAAAATGCATCTGGACCGGCTCTTCATGGAGGAGTTGTTTAAAGAGGAGATCGAGCGGGTCACCCGTTGGGATCTGGTTCCTGAAGTGGATGACCCTATGGTGCAAGAGATCCTTAACGAGCTTCAAGGCAGTGAAGCGGTGCACTGATTCTGCTATGCTTCGGGCTTCTTTATTGATGAAAAGGAGCCTGACCCCATGTCTATGCCCCCAGCCAATCGGGCGCAGCGTCCGATCTTAATTACGGGTTGTTCCAGCGGTATTGGTGCCTGTGTGGCCCATGGCCTGAAAGATCGGGGTTATCGGGTTTTTGCCACGGCCCGTCAGGAACAGGATGTCACACGGCTGCGTGGAGAGGGCTTTGAGTCCTTTTTACTGGACCTGACCGATTCAGAGAGTATTACCGGTTCACTCCAAGCGGTGCTCAACCGTACAGAGGGTGAGCTGTATGGCCTGTTTAACAATGGTGCCTATGCCCAACCAGGTGCGGTAGAGGATCTTAGCCGTGCCTGCCTGACCGCCTCATTTGAAACCAACCTCTTTGGTTGGCATGAACTCACCACCCATGTTCTCCCCATTATGCGTGCCCAAGGTTATGGACGTATTATCCAAAACAGCTCTATCCTAGGTTTTACCGCACTGAAATACCGTGGGGCCTACAATGCGACCAAATTTGCACTGGAAGGTCTGACCGATACATTGCGCTTGGAACTACAAGGGACGGGTATCTATCTATCCTTAGTAGAGCCGGGTCCGATCCATAGTCGTATTAACGCCAATGCCTTATTGGCTTTTCAGCGATGGATTGACCATCAGGGTAGTGTGCACCGGGCCGCTTATGATGCCCAACTGCCCCGCTTGCAAGATGCCCAGCATGTACCCTTTAAGCTGCCGCCTGAAGCGGTGTTGAAGCGGGTTATCCACGCCCTGGAGAGTGATCGACCCAAGCGGCGTTATCCGGTGACAACCCCCACCTATTTGTTTGCTGCTTTGCAGCGGGTCTTGCCAACTGCGATCTTGGATTGGATCCAGATTAAGGTCTCTTAGAAAAAATTTTGTAAGAATCATCCGCTATATCCGACTAAGTATCCATCACCGGTAGGGTTGATGATGTCGATTGAACAGAAAGTAATCATGGTATGAATGTTTTCTCCACGGTATTGAAACAGCACACCGGTACACCAACCATGGATGTCGCCTCGCTGGACCTGATCCAGGTAAATGTGGGGTTGACCTGTAACCTGCAATGTAGCCATTGCCATGTTGGAGCAGCCCCCAACCGTAAAGAGCAGATGGATTGGACGGTGATGCAGCATGTTTTGGCGCTGGTTGAACAGTCCAACTGCACGCAAGTGGATATCACCGGTGGTGCCCCGGAGATGAATAGCCATATCCAGCCTTTTATCAAAGCGCTGCGTGCCCGGGATGTGGCAGTTCAGTTGCGCACCAATTTGGTGATTCATAATGAACCCCAGTGGCAAGATCTGGCCCCTTGGTTACAAGAGCAAGGGGTTGATCTGGTAGGCTCCATGCCCTGTTATCTGGAGGAGAATGTAGACCGCCAACGGGGTGAAGGGGTGTACCAGGGGGCCATTACCGCCTTGAAGCGACTCAATGGTCTTGGTTATGGGGTCGAGGGGGGCAGTACGCTGAATTTGGTCTACAACCCCGGTGGTCCTTTTCTTCCCCCAGCTCAGTGCCAGTTGGAGCAAGATTACAAAAAACAGCTGTGGGATCGTTTTGGTATTCGCTTTAGCAACCTGCTTACCATTACCAATATGCCCATTGGTCGTTTCCGTGCAGATCTGCGTCGGGAAGGTAAGGAAGAGGCTTATTGGGGGCTGCTGCGGGAGTCCTTTAATCCCTCGACTGTCGAGGGGTTAATGTGCCGCCATCAGGTGAGTGTACGGTGGGATGGAACTCTGTTTGACTGTGACTTCAATCTAGCGCTCAACATGCCGGTTAATCTACCTGGGAGCCAGCAGATAGGGGGAGTAACGGTGGAGGATCTGCTTAAACGACGGGTGGTGATTGCCGAACACTGTTTGGGGTGCACAGCCGGTAGTGGTTCATCCTGTGGGGGGGCACTGGCCTAATGGATGCGATGGGTTTTATCAAAGTAGCCTTTGCCGTACTCAGTGGTATTGCCCTGTTGGTTTTTGTGGTGGGGCTGGTGTGGATGCAGTTCCGTAAATATCGAGCCATGGTCAAACATCGGCAATCGAATCAATAATTCTTTGAATATCTGAGAGTCGCGGCTATGTGGTTTTTTGGCTTTATCATCACCGGTATGGTGGGTTTGCTGGTCCTTGGTCTGGTGATGAAAAAAAGAATGGCATCTTCAGAACAGACCAAGCAAACAGGTGGTTCAGCTGATCGTCGTGATCAGGATGATGATCGGTTTGAGCATGATCTTGAGGATGCTGTCGAGGATGATTTTGAGGATGAATCAGCGCAAGAAGAGAGCAGCGGCAGCGATGCAGACCATAGTGAGGATAGCGGCAGCGGGGATGATGCCAGTGGTGGTGGTGAGACACATTAATATAGAACTGGGCTGATAAAGTCTGGCTCTTTTTGGATGGTTCTAACCTTTCATGGAGGTGTCGGATCATCCTCAGGCTCAAGTAAGGTCAGGAGACTATTCATGGCACGTTATCCGTATGATATCTGTGTGATTGGTGCAGGGTCTGGGGGGTTGTCGGTTGCGGCTGGGGCTGCTCAGATGGGTGCCAATGTTCTCCTGATCGAAAAAGGCAAGATGGGGGGGGATTGCCTGAACACCGGGTGTGTTCCTTCCAAATCCCTGCTGGCTGCAGCCCATGCGGCCCAGGCCATACGTACCGCCGATCAATTTGGGATCTGTACCACGCCACCTGAGGTGGATATGCACAAGGTACATGCCCATATTCATGGTGTTATTGGCGCCATTGAACCCCATGACTCCCAAGAACGATTTGAAGGTTTAGGTTGCACGGTTATTCGGGATGCCGCCCGCTTTGTGGATGCCCACACCGTTGAAGCCGGTGGACAGCATATGTCCGCCAAACGTTTTGTGATTGCCACCGGTAGCTCTCCAGCGATTCCACCTATTGAAGGCATAGAGGATGTGCCTTACTTCACCAATGAGTCGATTTTTGATAACGACCAACCTTTACCCCACTTGCTGGTTATTGGCGGGGGGCCCATTGGTCTAGAGATGGCCCAGGCCTATGCCCGCCTGGGTTCACACGTCACGGTTTTAGTGCGTTCCAAGTTACTACCCAAAGATGATCCAGAGCTGGCAGCCGTTGTGCAGCAGTGTCTAGAAACTGAAGGCATAACTCTACATATCGGCTTGGATTTTCATAAAGTGGTACGAGTGGGGGAGGGGTTAACCCTGACCGCGACGAAAAAGGAGACGGGGGAAAACCTGACCATTGAGGCCTCTCATCTCTTGGTTGCTGCGGGCCGTACCCCAAATGTTAATGGGTTGAATTTGGCGGCGGCTGGGGTGGATTTTAGTCTCCAGGGTATTCCCGTAGATCACCGTTTACGCAGCTCCCAAAAACATATCTTTGCCATTGGGGATGTGGTCGGCCCGTATCAGTTTACCCATATGGCGGGGTACCATGCGGGTATCGTAATCCGTAATATCCTGTTCCGTCTGCCCGCCAAGGTCAATTATGCGGCGGTACCCTGGGTGACCTATACCGATCCTGAACTGGCTTGGGTGGGGTTGAGTGAGGCCAAAGCCAAGGCACGGGGGGTGTGGACGCAAACTTTGAACAAACCGATGCAGGAGAATGATCGTGCCCGTGCGGAGGGAGAGCGTGCCGGTATGATCAAGGTGGTGTTGGGTAAAAAAGGGTTAATCTTAGGTGCAGGTATTGTAGGCCGGGGGGCCGGGGAGCTGTTGGCACCCTGGATCTTTGCCATACAAAAAGGGTGGAAAATTGGTGCGATGACGGCACCTATCATTCCCTATCCCACCCGTTCGGAAATTCATAAGGGGGTGGCCGGTCAATATTTCACCCCGACGCTGTATGGTGAAAAAACCCGGCGTATTGTGCGTTGGCTGCTGAAATTGGGCTAGTTGTCAGATGCTTTTTTCCGCGCATTAAGGCAAAAAAAGTCTGCAGGGGCAAAGATCGCCAGAGATCGATGAGGGTGATCTCTTCTATTCACACCGCCAGGTTTGGGTTGGGGTATTTAGCCGGGATAGCCTATTCGCCATCCGGTTATGGGGCATATGGATCCGCGAATCACATCTTCCGACAATCTCTTGAAATCCCATGGGTTTCAAGATCCTCTGTTGATCAGAATGTAACGCTTGTAATTTTCACGTTTTTATTGCTTAATAAGGCCTCCCGGAAACCAGCCCATAAGGGACTTTAAACCGCATGCTGCATCACCGAGATTACCTCGCACGCTGCATGAGTCTCAACGCTTGTCCCCAAGCGAAAAATTGCCCGTGGGCTCAATCCAAACTTGCCATGGCACCTTGCCATTCCCCAATACCAAACGACGGAACTACGCACCATGAGCTCGTCTGATCTGGATCGTCTCTGTATTAATACCATCCGTATGCTGGCGGTGGACGCCATCGAAGCAGCCAACTCTGGCCATCCTGGTCTGCCCTTGGGGGCGGCACCTATGGCTTATGTGCTGTGGTCCCGCATCATGCGTCATAACCCTAAAAATCCCAACTGGGCCGATAGAGATCGCTTTATTCTCTCTGCGGGCCATGGTTCGGCACTGCTCTACGCACTGCTGCATACCAGTGGCTATGATCTTAGCCTTGAGGATGTTAAAAAATTCCGTCAATACGGCAGCAAAACCCCTGGCCATCCTGAATATGGCCACACCGATGGGGTTGAGTGCACCACGGGTCCTTTGGGCCAGGGGTTTGCCATGGGTGTAGGTATGGCCCTGGCTGAGCGCCGTTTGGCACAAGAGATCAACCGTGCTGAGTTCCACCCCATGGTAGATCACTTCACCTACGGTATTGTGGGTGATGGTGACCTGATGGAGGGGATCTCGTATGAAGCAGCCGCTCTGGCGGGCAACCAATGCCTGGGTAAGCTGATCTATCTGTATGATGATAACGGCATCTCAATTGAAGGCAGCACCGAGATCGCCTTTACTGAAGATGTGACCAAGCGCTTTGAAGCTGCAGAGTGGCAAGTGCTGAGCGTTGAGGATGGTGAAGATCTGGATGCCATTGAGGCGGCCATTCTACAAGCCCAGCAGGAAGAGGAACGTCCCTCACTGATCCGTGTGAAGACCGTCATTGGTCGTGGTAGCCCCAAAGAGGGCACCGCCTCTACCCATGGCTCCCCGGTTAAAGGGGATGATATGGCGGCCACCCGTCAAGCCTATGCATGGCCTGAAGCACGCTTCCATATCCCTGCTGAAACCGCCACCATGTTTGAGCAAATGATCAAGCGTGGGGCTGATGCAGAAGCGGAGTGGCAGGCAACCCGTGAGATTTATGCAGGGCGCTTCCCCGAAGAGACGGCGACGATGCTGGCCCGCCTGAATGGCGAACTGCCTGAGGGTTGGGATACAAGCCTGAATGCCATTGAGTTTGGAGATAAAGCGGCAACCCGTGCATCATCCGGTCAGTGCCTCAATGCTTTGGCGGAAGATATGCCTGGCCTGTTGGGGGGCTCGGCAGATTTGGGTCCATCTAACAACACCACTTTAAAAGAACATGCGGATCGTACGCTACACTTTGGGGTGCGTGAACATGCCATGGCTGCTGTTCTGAATGGTCTGGCCCTGCATGGTGGCTTCCAGCCCTATGGTGGTACCTTCCTGGTCTTCTCCGACTACCTGCGTGGTGCCATTCGTCTCTCTGCCTTAATGAATGTACCGGTCACCTATGTCTTGACCCATGACAGCATTGGCGTGGGTGAAGATGGTCCTACCCACCAGCCTGTTGAGCATGTGGCAAGCTTGCGTGCCATGCCCGGTCTGTATGTCTTCCGCCCTTGTGATGGGGAAGAGACCCGTGCGGCTTGGCACTGGACATTGGCCAACAAAGCCCCAAGTTGCATGGTGCTGACCCGTCAGGGTCTGCCCAATCTAGGTACAGATGGGGTTATGGAAGGGGTTGCCCGTGGTGGATATGTCAAAGTGGATTGTGAAGGCACCCCAGATATCATTCTGATGGGTAGTGGTAGTGAAGTCTCATTAACAACAGAGGCTGCCGCACAGCTCAGCGCCAAAGGTCACAAGGTTCGTGTGGTCTCTATGCCTTGCCTTGAGCGTTATGATGCCCAAGATGCGGCCTATAAAGAGTCGGTACTGCCGGCTGAAGTGGCCACCCGTTTGGCGGTGGAGGCTGGCTCTCCCATGGGTTGGCATAAGTATGTGGGTCTGGAAGGGGATGTCATCGCAATGGAAGGCTTTGGTGCTTCTGGCCCCGGCGGTGAGTTGATGGAAGCCTTTGGATTTACCACGGCCAATGTGGTGGCCCAAGCTGAAGAGTTACTCGGTTAAGTTCCCCGCCGATCACAAGGTATTAAAAAAGGGCAGGTCCGTATGGACCTGCCCTTTTTTGTGGGTTTATGCAGGGCTGACATGCCTTAAACGGGCCCCGTTTAGAATAAAAGAGAGAGGCCATGAAAGCTTTGGGGTTTGAATGTGGATCGTGTATGCATTTTTTTAATCCAATAGCTCCACGGTACCCCCGCGCCATTTTTTAGAGGGTGATGATCCTCTTTTGGATCGCAAGGGTGATGGGTGCAGCATGATCTATATGGCTGATGCCATATTTATCATTTGAAATTATGACCATAATCTTATACAGTGATGCGCATACTTTTGTTACACAGCGTTATTTTGCCTGACACTTTTAAAAATTCAATAGGTTAACAATGAAATATGCCATTCTGTTCTGTATGAGTGCAGCAATTGTGTTTACCTTAGCTGCGATTAAACCTGCATCCAGTCATAATTCTGCCAAACCTGTGATGGATATGCCCCGACCTGCGAAAATCGATCCTCACTATGATCTGACCATGCCTCAAGCCCTACAATCTGTTCGTCATCATCAAGTCTCAACGGTGCGTGGGCTCTATGCTGAGTTTCTATCCCAAAAGAAGCTGGCGGCACCATAAATAAAAAAGGTACCTAGAACAGGTACCTTTTTAAAAGAGACGTATGGATTAAGCTGTGTATGGGTTAAAAAAACTACACCCCTTAGCCATTATTTTTAAGTAGTCGCTGCTTTTCACGCTGCCAGTCACGCTCTTTATTGGTCGCCCGTTTGTCATAGAGCTTCTTACCCTTGGCAATACCCAGCTCCAGTTTGACTTTGCTGCCCTTCCAGTAGGCACGTAGTGGAATGATGGAGAGGCCTTTTTCCTGAATAAAGCCGATCAGGCGTGCAATCTCTTTGGCTTTAAGCAGCAGTTTCCGTGAGCGGAAGGGTTCATGGTTATGAATATTGCCATGGTCGTAATGGGCAATTTGACCATTTAACCAAAAGATCTCTTCACCATGGACGACGGCGTAGGAGTCAGCCAGGGTCATTTTACCGGCCCGTATGGATTTGACTTCGGTCCCTTGAAGCACAACGCCTGCTTCAATCTTATCGATAATCTCATAGTTAAAACGGGCTTTGCGGTTTTCCGCAATCATTCGGAAGGACATCGGTTTTCCTACAATTTTAGGGCAAACGTTTCAAGTGGCCAATCAAGGCGGCCCGTTTGTAATCATCCCTGACACCGCGAAAGAGCATGCGTGTTCCGGGAATCTGTGACTGAGGGGCATGCAGGTAGCGGTATAGGTTGGCTTCATCCCAAATCTTGGGGTTTTCTGTTTGCTCCATCCAGCGGCGGAAGCCGGGGGAGTAACAAAAGCCTTTAACCTGACCGACATCACGTCCAACCACACCGCGTAGTGGTGGGCCGACCAAAACTCTCTTTTTATGGCTAAGATCATGGCAAGCTTTGCACTTTTCAGCCTCTTTAGCCCCCGCTTGTCGCCAAGTTTTGGCATTATCCCCACGCATACGATTTAGGGTTGTTGCCACCTGTTTATAGTTATCTGGCGCTGTTAATTGTGGCTCATTAGGCTCAGGATGGCGCAGGCTTTTTAAAAAGGAGATCAGCAACCGTCGCTGCTCAGGATCGGCAATCGGCGCAAAATCTTTACGGGTGCCCGGCATAAACCGTTTGGGATCGGTCAAAAAGCGGTCAAGGTTGGCCTCATTCCAGACCAAACAACGTTTGGCCAGATCGGAATACCCAGTGGAGTATGGGTAGAGAGAGCGGCCTGCCATGGCATCGACAATACCCCATAATGGGGGACCTTTTTTGGTGACGGTGCGTTGGGGGGTTAAGTCATGACAGGGCTGGCACTGGCGGGCCAATTCACGACCCCGGTTGGCATAATCTGGTCCACTCTCTATCATGGGGCCGGTGGGGCGTTTAAGCATGCTAAAGGAGGCCAAAATCAACACACAGGCCACTACCACCGCCAGTACGGTGAGCATATCTTTATCCAGCTTCACGACCGCTTAATTCCGCAGGGTAAAGAGATAGTCAACCGCCTTCATGCGTTTCTCTTCATCAATAATACCGGTAAAAGCCATACGGCTACCTGGGGCAAACTGTCTGGGATCTTCCAAGTAGCGCTCCAGGGTACGGCGGTCCCAAATTTTACCGTTGTTACCCATGGAAGCCAATGTTTCCGAGTAGCCATTAAACCCGGTATAGGAACCAATGGAGCGGTTGCCAATATCCCAAAGGGGCGGGCCAATACGCCCTGTGCTCAGTTTATCGGCGCTCAGGTCATGGCACACTTTGCAGGTGCGTAGGCTCTCTGGCTCCATTTCAGCATCAGCAATAGCGGCATCCCGGTTGGCGGTAAACACCACCGTAACCATGGCGATCAGTAAAATTGAACGTGCCCCCCACGCTGGTTTGCGGCTCATGGCCGTTATCCCTCCACCAAATTCAGTTGTACCATGGCTGCTCTCAGCTTGGCTTCATTGTCTGGCGTCATGGGTGTCATGGGTAGGCGCAGCTCATTACGGCACAGACCCATCATCGCAGCCCCAGCTTTAACAGGGATTGGGCTGGTTTCACAGAACAGCAGGCCGTTCATATCCAGCAATGCCTCATGAACATCACGGGCCTCTTTAACCTGACCATTTTGCCATAGATCCCATAGATCTCGCATCTTACGGGGGGCCAGGTTGGTGATAACGGAGATCACACCACCCCCGCCGACACTGAGAAAGGAGAGGAAGGATGCATCATCACCCGAGATCAGCGTCATATGTTCACCACACGCTTTGTGGATCTGTGAGGCACGCTCCATATCAGCGGTGGCTTCTTTAATGGCCACAATATTCTCAACTTTGGCCAGCTCAATCACAGTAGCCGCTGTCATATCCACCGCCGTGCGTCCGGGCACATTGTAAAGCACGATGGGCAGCTTGGTACTGTTGGCCACGGTTGTGTAGTGGGCAATGAGACCAGCTTGAGTAGGCTTATTATAGTAGGGGGTGATTAAAAGCGCCCCATCTGCACCCACCTGTTCGGCATACTGGGTCAGCTCTGTTGACTCCTGGGTACAGTTTGAACCGGTACCAGCCAGCACTTTGACGCGCCCTTTGGCCAGCTCAACCACCGTGCGGATCACCTCTTTGTGTTCCTCGTGGGACATGGTTGCCGATTCCCCTGTGGTACCACAGGGAACCAGACCATGCACACCACCGTTGATCTGCTGCTCCACCAGCTTCGCCAGTGCGTCATGGTCGATGGCGCGATCCTTAAACGGTGTGATCAGTGCGGTATAGACACCCTTGAACATTCCATTACCCCGATGCTTGAATTCTTAATAATCTGTGGTTTTCTTGGATTAAGGGGAAACCAAACCCTCTTCAATCCCGTCAAATAGGCATCGGACTAAATTAGCCTGAACCGAACTCCTTTTCAAGATCGCCACACAGATATATAGGCACAGGCCTGAAAAAAAGCGATGAAATCGTCATTTATAGGTGCCTAAATCCGGGCTTAGGCTTGAAAAAAGTTGGGACATAGCTTACTTCATATGTAGTTCGGTGTGGGAATTGCTTTATTCCCCTGGATAAAGGCACTAGTATGAATGCCTTCATTTGTTGATCAAACAACAGCACATAACTCGGAGGATTTCCGTGAGTCAATTTTCGCGTTTTCAACCCCGTTCACAAGCTCGTGCGGCTGCTATGCCTCAAGAGAATCCGTTTGCCGGTACAGGTGCGGCTACGGGCGCCAGCGTCAGCTATCTACAGCAAGTTTACGCCTTTTTAGCTGCGGGTATGTTTTTGGCCGTGGTTGCAGGCTATGTAGGTATGACCTCTGAAGTTGCCTATATGATGCGTGGTAACATCCTGATCTCTCTGGGCGCACTGTTGGGTACCATGATATTGGTTTCTTGGAAACCCAGTGCACCCACGCTGTTCCTGATGACCGGTACCTGGGGCTTTATGGGTGGTCCTGTGATCGCCATGTATGTTAATGCCGGTGCCTCCCACATTGTGGGTCAGGCTGCTTTTATGACCGGTGCCATCTTTACCGCCATGACTTTCTATGCCATGACCACCAAGCGTGACTTCTCCTTCATGGGTGGCATGCTCATGGCTGGCTTTGTGGTGATTTTGGTGGGCGGCCTGCTCAACTTCTTCATCTTTGAATCTCCAGCGGTAACCTTTGCTCTCTCTGCCGTAGGTGCGCTGATTATGACCGGTTTCTTGCTCTATGAAACCCAGATGATTAAGCAAAACCCTGGTATCATGCACCCTGCTGCGGCGGCGGCTTCGCTGTTTGCTACCATCTACAACCTGTTCATGATGTTGCTACAGCTGTTGGGTATTATGAACTCGGATGACTGATACAGATCCGCTTACATTGGGATTAGCCACCCTGGACCAGCATGGTTGGTCTGGGGGGCGTCCCGCGCTTTATCTCCATGGCCCCAGTCAACGGTTAATTGCCTTCAACGGTGATCGATCGTTACTGGGGCTTTGGTCTATCTCCACGGGGCTCAATGGCTTTGGCAATGCTGAAGGCAGCGGTCAAACCCCCATTGGCCTGCATACATTGGGGGATTGTTTGGGTGAAGGCCAACCCCTGGGTATGTGCTTTGTGGGCCGTCAACCCACTGGTGAGATTGTAGAGACCACAACAGATGTGCAGCAGGATTACATCACCACCCGTATTATCCGCCTAAACGGGGCTGTTCCAGGCTTTAACCAGGGTGAAGGGGTGGATAGCTACCAGCGCTATATCTATATTCACGGTACGCCTCATCTGGATAATTTGGGTCAACCCGTCTCTCATGGATGTGTTAGGATGCATTCGGCTGACCTGCTGACGCTGTTTGCCCAGGTAAAACCGGGTGATTTGATGTATATTGATCCGGTTTAAGGGTGCTGCTGGTCACATAGTGGTGGGGTTGGGGCTGTAGAGACCCCGTTTTTCGTCTTACCAGGATGGGGATAGAGACTTAATCCTTATCTGAACCGTATTGATCCTAATTCATGAACTTTATCAATCGTCAAAAAGAGCGTTTACGCCATCCTCAGGTGGTGGGGTTGTTAGCTGCCCTGCTGATGGTGGTGTTGGTTCTCTATTTTTTGGGTGCTGCACTGGCCCCGGTGATCACCGCACTGTTTATCGCTTATTTGCTGGATAGCCTGGTGACCCCGCTGGTACAGATCCATATGCCGCGTACGCTGGCAACGTTTCTGGTCTTCTCCCTGTTTATCCTGGCCATGGCCCTATTGACCTTGGGTCTGGTGCCTATTATTGGTCAGCAGGTGACGGAGCTTATTCAGGAAATGCCGCGGATTACCCAGGTGTTGAAGGAGCAGATCCGCAGTTTAATTGAGACCTATTCAGGTGTGATTAATCCTGCATTGGTTGAAGATCTGTTGGTGGATCTGATGAATAAGGCCAAAGAGGCCTCGACCCAGTCTTTGGGTTTAGTGGGACATGTCAGCCAAGGCTTGATCACCACTGGTGTTTATCTGTTTTTAGTACCTTTTTTGGTCTTCTTTTTTCTGTTGGATAAAGCAGATCTGCGTAAAAGCTACTGTACGTTTTTGCCCGATGAGCAAAATTTATTGGAGCAGGTGGTGCGAGAGGCCAACGCGGGATTGGGGGGTTACATCCGCGGTAAGTTTTGGGAGATGATGCTGATCGGCTCTTTGGCCTTCTTTGTCTTTACCCTGATGGAATTTCGCTACGCGCTCATTATGGGTGTGTTAACCGGTATGTCGGTTTTGATCCCTTTTGTGGGGGTTGCCGTAGTGGCCTTGCCGGTGGCGGTACTGGGTATGACCCAGTGGGGCTTTGGGATGGATGGCATGAAACCCCTGTTTGCCTATGCCATTATTCAAATAGTGGATGCCAACTTAGTGGCCCCATTGATTTTGGGAGAGTCTGCAAAAATTCACCCCACCACCTTCATCATAGCTGTGTTGGTGTTTGGTTCCTTATGGGGATTGTTGGGGGTCTTTTTTGCTGTACCGTTGGCGGTTTTGGCCCGTAGTATCTATCAAGCTATTGCCAGTATTGAGGTCAATGGAACCAGGGGTGATGAGGCGCCTAAACAGGCATGAGTAAGCCGACATCCCACACCCAATTGGTTGCGGAACTGGCTGAAGAGATTTTGAATCACCCAGGACGTGCGGTTGATGGTATACTCCGGCGCAGCTTTAAAGCACGCCCCCATATGGGTAGTGGAGATCGCCGACGGGTTGGAGATCGCCTTTATCTCCTTTTACGGCATCTTCGGCGCTTAAACTGGGTGCAGAGCCATAGCGCTTACCTGCCTTTATGCGAAGTAGAGGCCTTGTTGCCGTTGGTTCAACGGGCTGAAGCATGGCTGGTAGAGGGTATTCCCCCACGGGGTGAAGAGGAACAGGATGCCGTTTATTACAGTATGCCAGACTGGTTATGGGCACACTGGTGTGAAGAGTTTGGTGAAGCTTCTGCCCAGGCTTTAGGGGACTCTTTATTGGAGCAAGCACCGGTTGATTTGCGTATCAACCTACTGCGGGACAGCCGTGAAGGTGTGGCCGATAAGCTGGCAGAAAGCGGTATAGAAAGCACCCCGCTTAGCTTAAGTGACACGGGATTGCGGTTGACGAAACGGCATACTTTGCGGGATCATCCCGTTTTTTCAGCCGGTCTGGCTGAGATCCAGGATGGTGGCAGTCAATGCATTGCACCCCTGATCCACCCACTGCCTGGTGACACCGTGGTAGATTTTTGCGCCGGTGGTGGGGGTAAAACACTGCATTTAGCTGCGTTGATGCAGAATAAAGGACATATTCTGGCCCTGGATACCGAAGGTCACCGGCTCAAGCGGTTGGGCCCACGGCTCAAGCGGCATGGTGTGAAGATGGTACAGAGCCACACCATACGCCATGAACGTGATCCTTGGCTTAGCCGCTGGCATGGTAAAGCGGATGGTGTCTTGGTGGATGCCCCGTGTAGTGGGAGTGGCACGTTACGGCGCCACCCCGAGATTAAATGGCGGTTAGAGCCCTCTCAAATGGGTTCACTGGCCATGCAGCAGGTTGCACTGTTGGATGCTGCTGCCCTACTGGTTAAGCAGGGAGGGCGGTTGGTTTATGCCACGTGCTCTATACTGCGCCAGGAAAATGAAGAGGTTGTTGAAGCGTTTTTAAGGACCAACCCTAAATTCCGTTTACAGGAAGTCCAGGGCTTGGGTGAGACACAGGATGCGGTGACCCCTTATATGAAGGTGCTGCCGCAACAGGCCAATACCGACGGTTTTTTTAGTGCCGTCATGATACGTACGTAGCTGGAGTAGAAGCCCCATGGCTAAGATTAAGCGCGCCCTTGTCAGCGTTTCGGATAAAACCGGTCTGGTTCCTTTTTGTCAGGGACTGGCGGAGCATGGGGTGAGCTTTCTCTCCACTGGTGGTACCGCCCGTCTGCTGCGTGAGAGTGGCCTGGATGTCATGGATGTGTCCGAGTTTACAGGGCATCCTGAAATGCTGGATGGTCGGGTCAAAACCCTGCATCCCAAGGTACATGGTGGTCTGCTGGGTCTGCGGGACAATGCCGATCATCAAAAGCAGATGGCCGATCATCACATTGAAGCCATCGATATGGTGGTAGTCAACCTGTATCCCTTTGAGGCAACCGTCGCCAAAGAGGATTGCTCCTTGGAAGATGCCATCGAGAATATCGACATTGGTGGCCCCTCCATGCTGCGTAGCGCAGCCAAAAACTACCGTTCCGTAACGGTGGTGACCGACCCTGACGACTATAGCCGTGTGCTGGACAGCATGAAGGCCCATGAAGGTAGCTGTGAAGCAGCCCTTAATGCAGAGCTGGCCCGTAAGGTCTATGCCCGTACGGCTGCCTATGATGCCGCCATTTCCAACTGGCTCTCTTCTTTGGATGGTGATGGTCGGCCCAATGAATTTCCTGAGACCTACACGGTTCAGTTCAAAAAAGTTCAGGGTATGCGCTATGGGGAAAACCCCCATCAAAATGCAGCCTTTTATTCTGAAACACCCCCCAGTGAAGAGGCTTCTCTGGCCACAGCCACACAGTTACAGGGTAAAGAGCTCTCCTTTAACAACATCCATGATGCCAATGGTGCCTTGGAGTTGGTTAAAGAGTACAACAAGCCAGCTGCTATTGTGGTTAAGCATGCCAACCCTTGCGGTGCGGCTGTGCATGATAGCGATCTGCTTGCTGCCTATCGTCAAGCACGGGATACCGACCCCGTTTCCGCTTTTGGCGGCATCATTGCCCTAAACCGGACGGTAGATGCGGCGTTGGCAAAAGAGATCACACAGATGTTTGTTGAAGTGATCATTGCGCCGGAATATGACGATACCGCCCGTGAAATTTTTGCGGCCAAGAAGAACTTGCGTCTATTGCAGGTGCCCAACATTGGGGTGCCTACAGCCGTTACCCCCTTGGATCTTAAGCGGGTTACCGGTGGTTTGCTGCTGCAAGACCGCGATTTAAAAGAGCTGCCCGATGGCTCTTTGAAAGTGGTCACCGAGCGGGCACCTTCCGAAGCTGAGTTGCGTGATCTGCTGTTTGCTTGGAAAGTGGTTAAGCATGTGAAGTCTAATGCCATTGTGTATGCAAAAGATGAGCGCACCTTGGGTGTGGGCGCTGGTCAGATGAGTCGTGTAGATGCCTCTCGCATCGCGGTATGGAAGGCTCAGGATACCGCACATAATGCTGGTGTGCGTGAGAACCCACTACTGGGTGCGGCCATGGCCTCTGATGCATTCTTCCCCTTCCGTGATGGTGTGGATGCCGCCGCTAAAGCGGGTGCTAAAGCCGTTATCCAACCTGGTGGCTCGGTACGGGATGAAGAGGTAATCGCTGCTGCGAATGAGCATGGTATGGCCATGGTCTTCACCGGTATGCGTCACTTTAAGCACTAAGTCGTATCCACAGAGAGCAAAGTAGTTAAAAGGCTGGCCTCCTATGAGGCCAGCCTTTTTTATAAAGTGGCGTTGCCTGTATGTGTTGTTTTACGAAAAGGCTAAGTACAGCATCGCTTTGCATGAAGGATCTTTTTTGTAATGGTAATGTGCATGTTTAAGGCGGGATCTGCGGGTGTGAACCGTTGGGTTTTAGCCACCAAAATTTGAAATTGTTTGCAATCACTGCTTTTGAATTGACCTAGCCCCCTTGCTTCATGGACAGTAGGGGCGCTTTAAGCTCCCCACCTTCCATGGAGTTCCTATTATGCACCGTATATCTGTATGGCTGGTTTTGTTGGCTGTCAGTATGATCAGTATATCGGCCCAGGCTGGCAACCGTGCGGAGTATTTGGCGTGGCGTACTGATGTTGAACAGGAAGAGCTGTTGCCACGTATGGCAAGAGAGGGGCACCTCCATGCCATGATCGCCATGGGGAACTGTCTGCTAACCGGTCAGGATGGATCGCAGGTTTGCCAATTTCCTTCCATAACCACCGGTTTTAAATATTGGGAACGGGCTGTCATGAGTGGTCATCATAATTGGTTGGCCAACGATTTACTGGAAATGTTACTCCGGGGTCCGGCGAGCAATCGATCTGGTTGGCAGCAGGATTGGAATGGGATCTGCCGTGTTGCCCAGTATGTGCGTACCCATAAACAGCTTGCCACGTTAGGGTCCGTCCAGCGTTCAGGGGTGGGGCTGTGCTATCTCTCAGATTATGCCTTGCCCCGTAAGGATCTAACCTTTGGGTTGGATATTCTAAAAGCTGAGGCCAACCGGGGTATGAAAGATGCGGCGGTTATTTTGGCCGATATCTATGAGCAGGGGCTGTACGGTGTTTCACAACATCTCCCAAAAGCTCGGGTATGGCGTGCCCGGTCCCGTAAGATGAAATAGGGATTTAAGGACCTTTTGCAGGTGTTCGTGGGGTTGTTCATAAAGCCATATAATCCCCTTTTAAAAAGATTTTCGAATTGACATTCGAATGAAAGCCCAAAGAAAAAGAGATACCTCTGTAACTCTTCGTGATATTGGTGTGAAATTCGTTTTTGCAAGAGAATTCTTTCTGATTTTACCTAAAATCAAGCTTTACATTCGGTCCGTTAGAAACGAGAATATCGAACTTGTTCATGCCGTCTCTTTCCCACGATCGTCGCATCGGGGGTTGATGTTGGTCGCTCCAGCTGCAATGGCGAGAAGCAGGCCTTGAAGAGCGTGTCCGTGGTAAGGGCGGCAACTGGAATAGCAGTCGGCTTATACCCTGCTGTTCTACACTCGGTCGGGAGTGTCAAATACCCCCTCGGGGGCGCGAGCCCGAAGAAGCCACAAGCTTCTTCGGGCTTTTTGTTTTTTGGCCATAAACTTTTTTTTGTTGGCAATGTGTTACACCGGATTGCCCCGGTTGTTGTTTTTGGCTACATTCATGGTGTCTATAAAAACCAGTCCTTAAGGAAATCTGCTTAGATCTCCACACAGTCATGTGTGTTGAGAACCTAGGACACCCATGTTTGTAGGGGGCGTGGTGTCCGCTCTATGGCCAGCTTGGTGGATAGGGTTACAGAGTTTTCCTGTTAACACTTAAAAAATGGAAGATGCAAATGGGCATGAATGTCTTGGTAGTCGGTAGTGGTGGTCGTGAACACGCACTGGTGTGGAAGATCACACAATCCCCTTTGGTGGAGACCGTCTACTGTGCCCCTGGTAATGCAGGTATTGCGCAGTTGGCTACGTGTGTAGATATCTCAGTGGATGATCTGCACGCCATGAAGAACTTTGCATTGGAAAAAAAGATTGAGCTGGTTGTCATTGGTCCAGAAGTACCGCTGGTGATGGGTATGGCGGATGACATGCAAGCTGCAGGTATGAAGGTGTTTGGTCCCGATAAAGCAGCAGCAGCCTTAGAGGGCTCTAAAACGTTGATGAAGGACCTGTGTGATCGCTATAAGGTCCCTACAGCCGAATACCGTACCTTTACCGATGCTGAAGCTGCCAAGGCCTATGTCAAAGGCCAAGGCGCACCTATTGTGGTTAAAACCTCAGGTTTAGCGGCGGGTAAAGGGGCTATTGTCTGCATGACGGTTCCTCAGGCCATGGAAGCGATTGACCGGATCATGGTTCAACGTGAATTTGGCATTGCGGGTGATGAAGTGGTGATTGAGGAGTTCCTGGAAGGGGAAGAGGCCTCATTTCTGGCCTTGGTGGATGGTAAGAATATTCTGCCCCTGGCCGGTTCCCAAGATCACAAAGCGGTGGGTGAGGGGGATACAGGCCCAAACACAGGGGGTATGGGTGCCTATTCGCCAGCAGCGCTGCTGGATGATGATGAGATGGTACGCCGGGTTATGGATCAGGTCATGCAACCCATCGTTGATGGCATGGCCGCCGACGGTATGCCCTATAAAGGGGTGCTGTATGCCGGTTTGATGATCGATAATGGTCGGATCAGAACCTTGGAGTTCAACGCGCGTTTTGGAGACCCTGAGTGTCAACCACTCTTGATGCGTATGAAATCCGACATTATCCCGCTTTTGATCGCTTGTGCCGATGGAACGTTGGATGAGCAGGAAATTGAGTGGGATGCACGTACCGCAATGTGTATTGTGATGGCATCAGGTGGCTACCCAAATGCCTATGAAAAAGGCGTGGCTATAGCTGGGTTGGAAAAAGCCGCTGAGCAAGAGGACTGTGTGGTTTTCCATGCTGGGACACGTAGTCAAAGTGGTCAGGTATTAACCGATGGGGGGCGTGTACTGGGCGTGACCGCGTTAGGTGAAGGTGCCATTGGTGCCCGTGCCAACGCGTATGAAGCGGTGCGTAAAATCACCTGGAAGGATGCCTACTACCGCCGTGATATCGGTTACCGAGCAGTTGAACGTGAAGAAGCGGCCATGGAAGAAGAGGAGGAGTAATCCTCTTAATCTTAAACTGAGCCCCATGGGTCAGTTTGGGTTTTTCCATGTTTTTTAATCATCCAAACCGAGTAGATGCTGATGAGTAATGCCCCACAAATCGCAATTTTAATGGGTTCTGACTCCGATTGGGACGTCATGGCGGAAGCTGGTCGTGTGCTCAAAGGATTTGATATCTCCTTTGAAATGATTGTGACCTCTGCCCACCGAACACCTGAACGAACCCATGCCTATGCCAAATCAGCGGCAGAGCGTGGTATCAAAGGGTTTATCATTGGTGCTGGTGCAGCGGCTCACCTCGCGGGTGTGGTAGCTTCTGAGACCAACCTGCCTGTGATTGGTGTGCCCCTGTCTGCCACAGACCTCAAAGGGATGGATGCCTTGTTGGCTACCGTTCAAATGCCAGGTGGTATTCCTGTGGCTACCATGGCCATCGGCAAAGCTGGTGCAAAGAATGCGGGTATTTTTGCAGCGCAAATGCTGGCCTTGGGTGATGCTGATCTGGCGGCAAAGCTGGTAACTTACCGTACGGATATGGCCGCTGCCGTGGCCAAGAAGAATGAGTCTCTGCAAGCCAAGTTGGCGGATCTGTAAGCATGGCTGACACCGCCCACCTCTATGCCGATGAACAGCTGCAACAGGCTGTGCTGACGCTGGCGGCGGGTGGTGTCATCGCCTATCCCACCGAAACACTCTATGGTTTAGGGGTTGACCCTTTTAACGCCGAAGCCCTGCGGGCGTTAATTACCCTTAAGGGTCGGGCGGAGCATAAAGGTTTGATCCTGCTGCTGCCCGATCCCAGCTTTTTATCAGGCTTGGTGGGGGGCATAACCCCTGTCACCCAGAGATTGATGGATGCCTTTTGGCCTGGACCCCTTACCTTGGTTTTACCTGCGCAGCCCCATCTTGACCCACTCATAACCGGTGGTACCGGTATGGTCGCGGTGCGCCACTCTCCATCCCCATATGTTCAGGCATTATTGAATAAATGGCGCCAGCCTTTGGTCTCTTCCAGTGCCAATGTCAGTGGTAGTGAAGCCAGCCATTGGAGCCCTGAACAGATTATGCAGCACTGGCAAGGGCGTTTGGGTGTGGTATTGCCTGGCCCCTTTGATCTACAGGCCAAACCTTCCACCGTTATTCGTGTGGATCAAGAACAGGTCACGCTTTTAAGACCTGGCGCAATCCGCCAAGAACAATTGGCGCAGATTACTCCAATCGTCGATCATTAGGGCGCTGCTCTTCCTCACGGGTAAACTCTCCTTCAACCACGCCACTTTGTGGATGGTTTGCTTGTTTCCACCCTTTACTTTTGGCGGCCATACTCAAGACAACACCGGCCATGGAGACCCGTAATGGAATGCGGGTAAAAGGTAGCGCCAGTAAAAAACCAACGGCATCCGAGACAAAACCCGGCAGTAAAAGCATTAAACCTGCGAAGAGCAGTAGAACACCATCTACCAGTTGAGCGGCCGGTACCTCACCTTGATCCGCGCGCTTTTGAAGCTTGATCAGCGTTTTTATGCCTTCATGTTTGACCAATGCAATGCCAACGACAGCGGTACCAATGATGGACGCAAAGGTTACCCACCCACCTATTTCATCACCTACCCAGGCGATCACATAGATCTCCAACGCAATGAAAAAAAGGATAAACAAGGGAAGCAAAGCACGCATATAGGGCATCCTGATGCAAAGGTTTTAGAAGTGTTCTTGTTAATATTGGTCCGCTTTAGGTAAATAACAAGCAGTTCGTTGTGGTTTTTATTGTCAATCGATATTAGAATATCTTAATTTTCATCGGAAGACTCGAAGTTTAGCGCTTTTTGATCATAGGCAATATGGTGTTGTGTGAATCCCCCATATTTTGCCGAGTGCCAAAAAAATAGGCCGAATTGTGGTCAAAACATTGAACTTAGCAGCGTAAAATGCTAAACATTCCGGGTTCACCGATTTGCCCACCGACGCGTGAGGACGTTTGCCGTGCACGAAAGCACTTTAGCTAAACGATATGCAACCGCCCTGGCGGAGTTGGCCAGCGAGCTTAATATTCTGGATACCGTCCGGGATGAGCTCAGCCTTTTTCAAAGTCTCTTGGCAGAGACCCCGGAGATGGCTCTAGCAATGGTCGACCCAACCGCCTCCAAAGAGGATCAGCAAAAGCTGATTTCCACCTACCTGGAGCATGCCAAGCCCAACGATATGACGGCGAATTTCCTTCGTCTGCTTATCGATAAGCGCCGTATGGCTCTGCTGCCTGATGTAGCCACAGCTATTCAGCGCGTGGTGGATGAGCGTGCTGGCCGTATTCAGGTGAAGGTCGAGACAGCCAAAGCGTTGACTCAGACCCATCTGAGCAAGCTGGAAAAGTCTTTGGCCGATGTTACGGGCAAAGATGTTTCAGTAGAAGTAAGTGAAAAGCCCGAGCTGCTTGGCGGCTTGGTTATTCGTATGGGCAGCGTCATGTTGGATGACTCGCTGCGCAACCAGTTACACCGTCTCAAAGAGATCATGAAAGGATAAGGGCCGATGCAAGTCAGCGTCGCGGAAATCAGCGGTATCCTGAAGAAACAGATCGCCGAGTACGGTAAAGAGGCAGAAGTCTCTGAAGTCGGCGAAGTTATCGCGGTGGGTGATGGTATCGCCCGTGCTTATGGTCTTGACAATGTCATGGCCGGCGAAATGGTAGAATTCGAAGACGGAACTCAGGGCATGGCTCTGAACCTCGAAGAAGATAACGTTGGTATCGTTATCTTTGGCGATGGTCTCTCCGTTAAAGAAGGTACCGTCGTTAAGCGTACAGGCCGTATTGTGGATGTACCTGTGGGCAAAGGCATGCTCGGTCGTGTGACCGACGGTCTGGGCAACCCCATTGACGACAAGGGTCCGCTTGAGACCACTGAACGTCGTTTGGCGGAAGTCAAAGCTCCTGGCATTATTCCCCGTCAATCGGTGAATGAGCCCTTGCACACCGGTATTAAGGCGCTGGATGGTTTGGTGCCAATCGGTCGTGGTCAGCGTGAGTTGATCATTGGTGACCGTCAGACCGGTAAAACGGCTGTGGCCATCGATACGATCATCAACCAGAAGCGTACCCATGAGACCGATGCTCCTGTGTACTGCATCTATGTAGCCATTGGTCAGAAGCGTTCTACGGTTGCCCAGGTTGTTGAGACCTTGGAGAAGAACGGCGCCATGGCCTATACCACGGTTGTGTCGGCTACGGCTTCGGATCCAGCACCCATGCAGTACTTGTCAGCCTACACCGGCTGCGCCATGGGTGAGTACTTCCGTGACAATGGTATGCACGCTTTGATCGTCTATGATGATCTTTCCAAGCAGGCTACTGCGTATCGTCAGATGTCTCTGATTCTGCGTCGTCCTCCTGGTCGTGAAGCATACCCCGGTGACGTTTTCTACATTCACTCCCGTCTGCTTGAGCGTGCGGCTAAGTTGAATGCTGAAAATGGTGGTGGTTCCTTAACGGCTCTGCCCATCATCGAAACCCAAGATGGTGACGTGGCTGCCTACATCCCCACCAACGTGATCTCCATCACCGATGGTCAGATCTTCTTGGAAACCGACCTGTTCTACTCCGGTATTCGCCCTGCGATCTCTGTGGGTCTGTCGGTATCCCGTGTGGGTGGTTCTGCTCAGGTTAAAGCGACCAAACAGGTTGCAGGTACCCTGCGTCTGGATCTGGCTCAGTATCGTGAAATGGCTGCCTTTGCGCAGTTTGGTTCCGATCTGGATGCCTCCACCCAGAAACTGCTTCACCGTGGTAAGCGTTTGATGGAACTGCTTAAGCAGGGCCAGTACAAGCCGCTGTCCATGGAAGAACAGGTTGCTTCTATCTTCGCCGGTACCAAAGGTTACCTGGATGATGTTGAAGCGGGTGATGTGGTGAAGGCAGAAGCTGAGATTCTCAAGCAGATGCATGCCAAGCACCAGGATATCCTCGATGCCATCCGTACGAATGGTAAGCTGGATAAAGATCTGGAAGCTAAACTGGGTGACGCTCTTACCGGCATCATCAAAGAGTTTCTGGCCTAATCCAACCTTGGTGAGTTAAGGATCAGCCATGGCTAACTTAAAAGCCCTAAAAGTACGGATCGGATCCGTCAAAAATACCCGGCAGATCACCAAGGCTATGAAAATGGTTGCAGCAGCTAAGCTGCGTCGCGCAACCGAACAGGCCGAGTCGGCCCGTCCTTACAGTCAGCGCATGAGCCGGATGATGCAATCTCTGGCTCCTGCCGCTGCTGGACGGGACAACGCCCCTGAGTTGTTGGTGGGGCGTGGTGATGCGCAAAAGATTAATCTGATTGTTTTCACCGCCGACCGTGGTCTCTGTGGTGGTTTCAACAGTTCGATCATCCGCGCAACCCGCACCCGTGTAGCGGAACTGGAAAGCGAAGGCTTTCAAGTTTCTCTGACCTTCATCGGACGTAAAGGGTACGACGTACTCAAGCGTATGTATGGAGATCGGGTGCGTAAGGTCTATACTGAGATGTCTCGCCACATGAGTTTTGAGTATGTGGAAAAGAACATCGTTGAAGACCTGATCAAAGATTTCATGGATGGTGAATTTGACGCCTGTTACTTGGTGTTCAATCACTTTAAATCAGCCATGACTCAGGAGTTAACCTGGGCACAATCCATTCCTCAGCCTATTGAAGAAGGGGCTGATGAGGACGATGCTGGTTATATGTATGAGCCGGATGAAGAGGCGTTGTTGGAAGATCTGCTGCCTCGTAACCTGGCCATTCAAATTTTCCAGGCATTGGCTGAATCTGAAGCTTCTGAGCATGGTGCCCGTATGACCGCGATGGACAATGCGGTGCGTAACGCGGGTGATATGATCAAGAGCCTGCAAACCAAATACAACCGTTCCCGACAGGCGGCCATTACTACTGAGCTCATTGAGATCATCAGTGGTGCTGAGTCCCTGAAAGGTTGATGACGTCGCAGACCGACGCGTAACAAAGCGGAGTTTTTTTAAATGAGCGAAGCACGCACTGGACAAGTTGTACAGGTGGTCGGACCGGTTGTGGACGTCCGCTTCGAAGGTGAAATGCCTTCCATTCTTAACGCACTTCATATGGAGCGCAACGACGAGCGGTTGGTTCTAGAAGTTGCGACTCACCTTGGTGAAGGTACGGTTCGTGCCATCGCTATGGACAGCACTGATGGTGTGGTCCGTGGTATGGAAGTAACCGATACCGGTGCTGCCATTCAGGTTCCTGTTGGTCGTCAGACCTTGGGTCGTATCCTGAACGTGGTTGGTGAGCCCCAGGACGAAAAAGGTCCTGTTGAGACTGAAGAGTATCTGCCTATTCACCGTCCTGCGCCTGCTTTTGCTGAGCAGGCTACCAGTGCTGAGATCCTTGAGACCGGCATTAAGGTAATCGACCTTCTCGCCCCTTATGCAAAGGGTGGTAAGGTTGGTCTGTTTGGTGGTGCGGGTGTGGGTAAGACCGTTTTGATCATGGAATTGATCAACAACGTTGCTCAGGAGCATGGTGGTTACTCGGTATTCGCTGGTGTTGGTGAGCGTACCCGTGAAGGTAACGACCTCTACCACGAGATGGCAGAATCCGGTGTTATCGACCCTGATAACTGGGAAAAGTCCAAAGCTGCTCTGATCTACGGTCAGATGAACGAACCACCAGGGGCCCGTGCTCGTGTGGCGTTGACCGGTTTGACCATTGCTGAATATTTCCGTGATCTTGGCGGCCAGGATGTGCTGTTCTTCGTGGACAACATCTTCCGCTTCACCCAGGCTGGTGCTGAGGTATCTGCACTGCTGGGTCGTATTCCTTCTGCGGTGGGTTATCAGCCTACTCTGGGTACCGACATGGGTGCCTTGCAGGAGCGGATCACCACCACCAAGACAGGTTCGATCACTTCCGTTCAGGCCGTTTACGTTCCTGCGGATGACTTGACTGACCCTGCACCTGCAACCACCTTCTCTCACTTGGATGCAACCACGGTGCTTAACCGTGCGATTTCTGAGATGGGTATCTACCCGGCTGTGGATCCTCTGGATTCTACTTCCCGCGTACTGGATCCCATGGTTGTTGGTGATGAGCACTACCAGACTGCCCGTGAAGTACAGCGTATCCTGCAGACCTACAAGTCCTTGCAAGATATCATTGCCATCCTCGGTATGGACGAACTGTCCGAAGATGACAAGCTGGTTGTGAACCGCGCACGTAAGATTCAGCGTTTCCTCTCCCAGCCTTTCCACGTGGCTGAAGTATTCACCGGTATGAAGGGTGTATACGTTCCTGTTAAGAAGACCGTTCAAGGCTTTAAAGAGCTTTGCGAAGGTAAGTATGACGATGTTTCCGAAGCGGCCTTCTACATGGTCAGCGACATCGATGCTGCCATGGAAAAAGCTGAGAAGCTGAAAGCGGAAAGCTAAGGAGAGACGCTATGGGCGTTACCGTTGATCTTGAGGTGGTTACACCTGAGAAACTGTTGCTCTCCGAAACGGTACAGCTGGTTACCGTTCCAGGTGCCGAAGGCTATTTCGGTGTTCTGGGTGGTCACGTATCCATGCTCTCTTCTGTACGAAGCGGTGTTGTGCGTCTTGGCCAAGGTGATGATGCTCAGCATCTGGCGATCTCCAAAGGGTTTGCTGAAGTACGCCCTGACCGAGTGACCCTGTTGGTGGATCATGCTGTATTTGGTAAAGATGTGGATATCACTGAGGCTTCCAGCGCACGTGATAAAGCGCAGGATGAACTTGATGGTACACCCATTGAGAGTGAAGAGTATAAGCAACTTGCTGATAAGCTTGCCTTTGCCAATGCGCAGTTAGCGGCGAAAGAAGGCGAACTGTTTTAAGCAGATGCTTTAGTTGTATACAAAAAGGGTGATCCAATCGGATCACCCTTTTTTTTGGGTGAATACAGGCGAAACTGATGGTGTATACGGTGATGTTTTAAAAAATGGTTTAAGCGTTATTCGCATAATTGTTTTCAATACGACGTTTTGGTTTATAGGGTGGCTTTTATAGTACATTAAGACGAGAAGATCCTACGTGATTCTGGATCTTTATGACGCAATAAACGGCCAATAGATAAATGCCCAAAACCCAGCTATGATCGTAGTTCAGGCTATTTTTTCCCATGTGTTGTTTCTGTAAACCCTTTAAAATACATGGACCAATGAAATGAATATGTTCCCTTTTTTGTGAGTAATTCCATGTCCCAACAATCGGCTGTGCTCATTCTCGCTGCGGGTAAAGGTACCCGGATGCGTTCAAAACTTCCTAAAGTTCTGCACCCTATTGCAGAAAAGCCCTTATTAGGTCATGTGTTGGATGCTGCGCGGGCTCTTAATCCCAGCCGGTTGGTGGTGGTGATTGGTCATGAGGGGGACCAAATTCGTCAAGCGTTGGATGCAGATGATATTACCTGGGTGGAACAGTCGCCTCAGTTAGGCACGGGCCATGCCGTTCAATGTGCCATGCCCCATCTGGATGGGTTGAAAAATCATCATTTGTTGATTCTAAATGGGGATGTTCCCCTCATACGTACCGAAACCCTTAAACAGTGTTTAGAGAGCCACAGCCAGAGTAAACGTGGGGTGACGGTACTCTCTTGTTTACAGCATCCTCCGACAGGTTATGGACGTATTGTGCGGGATGATGTTGGGGGATTGGAACGTATTGTTGAAGAGAAAGATGCCGATCCTGAAGTTCGAAAAATTGAAGAGATTAATTCCGGTACTTACTGCGTCAGTTTAGATGGGCTACCTGGCTGGTTGTCCAAACTCTCCAATGACAATGCTCAAGGGGAGTACTATCTGACAGATATTATTGCCCTGGCCAACGCTGAACGGGATGAGACCCATAAACATAGCGGTAGCGGAGCGCACTGTCACAGTGATGGCCATGAACTGGCAGGTATTAATAATCGTGTGCAGTTAGCTGCAATGGCGGCTACGTACCGGAACCGCGTGGTAGAAAAGCATATGCTGGCAGGGGTAACCTTTGTTGACCCCAGTTCCTGTTGGGTTGCGTCGGATGTGACCATTGGACAGGACACCATTGTTGCGCCCCATGTTATTTTGGGCCCTGGTGTGCATATTGGAGAAGATTGTAGCATTGGGGCTTTTACTGAAATGCGCCATACGCAGATCGGTCATCAGGTAGAGGTCTTATCTTTTTGCCATTTTGATCAAGCTCAGGTCGCGGATGGTTGTACCCTTGGTCCCTACGCTCGGTTGCGGCCAGGGAGTGTCTTGGAATCCAAAGCCAAGGTGGGTAACTTCTGTGAAGTTAAAAAATCTCTGATTCGTGAAGGGGCTAAGGTGAATCACCTTACCTACATTGGCGATGCTGATATTGGTCGACGTGTTAACGTAGGGGCTGGAACCATTACCTGTAACTATGACGGGGTTAATAAACATAAAACCGTGCTGGGAGATGATGTATTTATTGGCTCAGATACCCAGTTGGTGGCCCCGGTCAATGTTGGGCAAGGTGCGTTTGTTGGGGCCGGTTCTACGGTGACCAAGGATGTTCCAGAAGGGGCTTTAGCACTGACCCGTGCCAAGCAGACCAACTATGAAGGTTGGGCAGAGAAGCGTCGTCAGAGTCTCAAAAAAAAGTAAGCATTATTCATTGATAGGCCATTGCTTGGTAGCAGGCCAGGAGTTGTAGACCATGTGCGGTATCATTGGTGTCATCGGCGAACGTAACGCCACCCCGATCCTGATCGAAGGACTACGACGGCTGGAATATCGTGGTTATGACTCTGCAGGTATTGCGGTGGGGTACCAGGGTGATCTGCATTTGGCCAGAGCTGAGGGCAAACTGGTTAATTTAGAATCAGAACTTTCCCAAACGCCCCGTACCGGTTTTTTGGGTATTGGGCATACCCGTTGGGCCACCCATGGTCCACCGACGATTCATAATGCGCACCCACACCGTTCCGCAAGCGTTGCGGTGGTTCATAATGGGATTATTGAAAACTATCAGGAGCTTAGGCAAGCATTGACGCAAGTAGGGGTCAGCTTTAAATCTGAAACCGATACAGAGGTCATACCCCACCTGATTGAACAGGAGATGAAAGCTGATCCTGATGCTAAGCCCGAAGTTGCGGTGCGTCGTGCCATCCACAAATTGGAAGGTGCTTTTGCTTTGGGTATATTAATCCAGGGTAAAGAGGATCTGCTGATAGCGGCCCGCCGGGGTAGCCCGCTGATTGTGGGTATTGGTGATGGTGAGAACTTTATTGGGTCTGACGCAACGCCCTTGGTACCTTATACCCGACGTATGATCTATCTGCATGATGACGATATGGCGGTATTAACCAAGGATGAAGTGCGGTTAATGGATCTGGAGGGACAATCGGTTCATCGCCCGATAAAAGTGACACAAGTCAGTGCCGATGTGACGGAAAAATGGCCCTATCGTCACTATATGCAAAAAGAGATCTATGAGCAGCCCACCGCCATTGGTGAGACCCTTAAAGAGCTAATCCATCCCGCAGACCGCACCATCTCCATAAGTCAAAATGCTGCAGGTTTGGATTTGACCCAGATTGAGGATGTGACCATTGTGGCATGTGGTACCTCGTGGCATGCGGGCTTGGTTGCCAAGTATTGGATTGAACAGCAGGCCAAAGTACCGGTACAGGTGGATATTGCCTCCGAATACCGTTACCGGCAGCCACCGATGCGTAAAAATGGGTTGATGATTGTCATCTCCCAAAGTGGCGAGACGGCAGATACCTTGGCGGCCATGCGTCATGCCAAGGCGGGTGGTCAAAAAGTGCTGGGTATTATCAATGTACCTGAGTCCACCATTGATCGTGAAGCAGATGCCAGTTTACATACCCATGCAGGACCGGAAATTGGGGTGGCATCCACCAAAGCTTTTACCACACAGCTTACGGCATTGGCCTGTTTTGCGTTGGCTATGGGCAAAGCAAAAGGAATACTGAGTACTAAGTTAGAAAAGCAGTATGTCGAGGAGCTTCAGCAGTTACCTGCCCGTGTTGAGCAGGTATTGACCCATGATGAATCCTTGGAAGCCATTGCCCGTGAGCTGATGCATGCTGGCGGCTTTTTATTCCTGGGGCGGGGGGCCTGTTTCCCCATCGCCTTAGAAGGGGCACTTAAACTGAAAGAGATCTCCTATATTCATGCCGAAGGCTATGCGGCTGGAGAGATGAAGCATGGTCCTATTGCCTTGATAGATGAAGATCTTCCCGTGGTTGTGGTTGCACCCCAAGATGAGCTGTTTGAAAAAGTGGTAAGCAATGTTGAAGAGGTTAAAGCCCGAGGTGGCCGCGTGGTGATGATCACAACTCGGGGTGAAGCTGAGCAACGTATGCCTTCCGATTATACCGTGCCTGTGGTGCCGTGTGGTAACTTTGTGGCCCCCATTCTATATGTGATCCCACTACAGATGCTGGCGTACCATATTGCTGTTCTTAAAGGTACCGATGTCGATCAACCTCGTAACCTGGCAAAAAGTGTCACGGTGGAGTAGACCCTATGCGACTTTCATTATTTGCCCTGCTGCTTCCTCTTTTAGCCTCCTGTGCAGCGGCGCCGGATACCCGCCCTTTGCCCAATCGTGAGGTGTTGGAAGCGTTTTATACCCGGGGTGATCAGACCCAAAGCTATGCGTTAACACCGGTCGAGCAAGCCACAGCTCACGTCATTTTAATGATTGGTGGCAAGGGAACACCACAAATTTCCAGTGTGGGCGACGATCTAGGGGTACGTATAGTCTGGGGCAAAAATAACTTCTTGGTTCGAGAGCGTCATCGCTTGGCGCATCATGGCTTTAATGTCGCCCTGTTGGATGGACCTTCAGATCATGCAACGGATCTGCGTCGGGGTTACCGTACCAGTGATGCCGCCATTGAGGATGTTCAGGGTGTGATTGAAGCCTTAAAGAAAAAAGCGGATCTTCCTGTATGGTTGGTAGGCATTAGCCGTGGCAGTGAGATGGCAGCCTATGTTGGGCAGGCGCTGGATCACCGTGTGGCTGGTGTTGTCTTGCTCTCCGCCATGACTGAAGGGGACTATAAAGGCAAAAATGTTATGGAGGCTTTGGATTTTGATCCCATTCAAAAGCCTGTTTTGGTGGTGCACCATATGCAGGATGGCTGTTTAAAAAGTCGACCTGAAGATATTGAGCCGCTCTTTGAAATTTTATCCCGCAGTGGTCAGGCTGAGATCCAGTGGTATAAAGGGGGTAAAGAGGCTTTAGATGCACCCTGTCAAGGACGCTCCAAGCATGGCTTTTATGGTATTGAAGAAGAGGTTATTGGGGGCATTGGTCGTTTTATCCGCCTAAATGCTCCCAAAATAGCTAAATAGTTCTGCGATCAAACTTTATGTAAAAAAGGCCCTGTATCGCACGGACACAGGGCCTTTTTTTGGTGCAACAGCCATGACCAAACAACATGGCGTGTTTAAGCGGTGGTATCCAGCAAAGATGTAATGGTTGAAACGGTTCGGTTTAAAGCATTGCTATCGTTAAACAGTGTGCTGTATTGCAAGGCATTGGCTTGGGCCAGTAGTTGTGAGGTGACCGGATCTGTGCTCAGAGAAGAAGCCGCTTTACCATAAGCGGTTAGCGCCAGTAGATCGTTGGTCGGACTGCTCTCCAAGTCCAAGGTCTGTTGCAGCAAACTTAATGGGGTGCTGTTGAATGATGCCGTAATACTGGCCAGGTCACTGGAGGTGATAAAAAAGTCACCATCGGTATCCAGTGCAGAGAAGCTCTCATAGGAGAAGCTGCTGTCCATCACGGAGATGCCTTGGCTCTCGCTGTTGTAATCCTCGAGCTCCGTTAAGCGACTGGTGCTCTCATCCGTGCCCTGGGTCAAGGTGTAGTAGGACTGGCTAAGGGAGACCACTTGAGAGAGGGTAGTCATGACGCACTCCAACTGCGTTGGTGGTTTGTTCGAATAGAGGATTGTATAAGTAAAAAATCCCCTTATCTTTTTTATCGTCTATTCGAATAAAAGACTTTAGAAAAAAAAGAGGTGTGTGTTGTTTTTTTCTAAATAAAGGCGGTCTCTTTTGGCTCAAAGCATAGAAAGAAAGAGAAAATAGAGCGTAAAAACAGCTGACTAACATTATTTAGACGTCCCAAAAATGGAGTCTGCTCTTTGTGTTGTAAACCAGGGAAATAAGCTAGAGAAGATACCCTCACCCGATCGTTATACAGCTTGTATTGTGGGGGTGTTTCCAACGGTATCTATGCAAACGACTCATACAGAGCGACAGACCTTCGTGCATTGAAGGCAGAAATAAAGCTGTATGGGGTACAAACATGAGGTAAGCAGAGGATTAAAAAGGGTACAACGACAGCACCCATTAAGCCCGCATAAGTATTGGATCGATCAGCGGCTATGAAAGCGTTAAAGCGCGTCACTTTGGGTTGCTTATCCTTTGCAGCGCTCTAGGGCGACTGCTAT